>NZ_CP015118.1:5788753-6093424 GCF_002116905.1 Piscinibacter gummiphilus | reverse complement strand
CGACCTGGTTGGTGTCGGCGAGCACGGCCTGCGACGACAGCATCTCCCAGGTCTTGTCGATGGCGTGCAGGCCGATCTTGATGGTGGCCACGCCCACCACGCGCGCGCCGTCGCGGATGGGGTGCGAGACGAAGTAGCCCGGTTCGTTGCCGTGCACGCCGATGGCGAAGTGGCGCCCCACGCGGCCCGACAGCGCCTCGAGGAAGTACGGCCGGAAGGACAGGTCCTCGCCGACGCGGCTGTCGTCGGGCACGTCGACGTTGCTGGACGCGAGCACGATGCCGCGGTCGTCGAGCACGAACACCGACATGCTGCCGAGGTGGGCGTTCAGGCGGCGCAGGTAGTCGCTGGTGACGCGGCGCTGTCCCGTGTTGCGCGGGTGGCGCAGCAGCTGCAGCACGTCCTGGTTCAGCTGGATGGTGGCCGGCACGTGCTCGAGCCGGTTGATCACGCCCTCCACCGCCGACGAGAACAGGTCGAGCCGGTGGTTCGATTCCTGGCGCAGCGTGGCGATGCCCTGCCGCTCGGCCACCGTGAAGCCCGCCCAGCCGCATCCGACCACCACGCACAGGATCGCGAGCGTGAGCAGCAGGCGGCGCAAGGCCGGCCACCCGGCGAGGGAGGGGCCGGGAGGGGGCGCCGTGTCGGCGGGGGTCTCGTCCATCATCCCCGGGGCTTGTCGGTCGGCACGCGGTAGAGCTCCAGCAGGTCGTCCGACGGTGGCCAGTTGAGGTTGAGGCCCTTCGGCGTGATGGGACGCTGGAACCACTTCGTGTGGATGCGCAGGGCCTCGCCCGTGGTCATCAGGCGGGTGAGCGCGCGGTCGACGATCTGCTTGAGTTCGGTGTCCTCGCGCCGCAGCATGCAGCCGTACACCTCCGACGACATCGGCGTGCCCACCACCACCCAGTTCTCCGGCTTCTGCGCCTTGGCGCGTTCACCGTAGAGCAGCGCGTCGTCGAGCATGAAGGCGTCCACCTGGCCCATCTCGAGCAGCCGGAACGACTCGCCATGGTCCTTCGCCGTGACGATGGTGAAGCGGTCGCCGTTGCGTTCGTTGAACGTGCGCAGCAGGCGATCGGAGGTGGTGCCGGCGGTGATCACGACTTTGCGGCCCTGCAGGTCGTTGAAATCGCGGATGCCCGAGTGGCGGCCCGTCATCAGCCGCGTGCCCACCACGAAGATCGACACCGAGAACGCCACCTGCCGCGCGCGTTCGATGGTGTGGCTCGTCGACCCGCATTCCAGGTCGACGGCCCCGTTCTGCACGAGCGGGATGCGGTTCTGCGCCGTCACCGGCACGAGCTTGATGGTCAGCGCGGGCAAGCCCAGCTCGGCCTTCACGGCGTCGAGCACCTTGAGCATCAGGTCGTGCGAGTAGCCCACCACCTGGTGGCGCGCGTCGTAGTAGGAGAACGGCACCGACGACTCGCGGTGGCCGAGGTTGATGGTGCCCGTCTCCTTGATCTTGCGCAGCGTGTCGGTGCCCTGCGCGCGTGCGGTGCCCGCGGCCAGCAGCAGGAGCATCGGCAACAGCAGGAGCATCGGCAACAGCAGGAGCGCGGTCAGGAAACGGTGGGACGGCGGGTTCACGAGAGGAAGAAAGAACAACAGCGCGGAGGCCCGCGACGGGGGCTTCCGATGCATGGAACGTGCCCGGAAAATGCCGGAACCGGTGCATTGTGTCAGGGTGGAGACGGTTCCAGACCTGGGGGGAAGTGCCGATGGCGGCGGGTTTCCGTGCGGTCTGAAACGCATTGGAACGGAAAACCGTTCGCTCCGTGCTGGCGGGCCGGTCGTGCGGGCCATGGAAAGTCCATGGTGGTGCTGTCCGGCCTGTTGCGCGGTGTGATGTTCGTGCACCGGGTCAGTCGCTGACCCGAGGTGGGCGCTCGCTGGTGCCGCCCGCGGAGGTCAGGCGCCGCTGAGCACGCGCCGGTGCTGGATGGCCTCGGCGAGGTGGGGCGTGCGCAGCGTGGCTTCGCCGGCCAGGTCGGCGATGGTGCGGGCGATGCGCAGCACGCGGTGGTGCGTGCGTGCCGACCAACCCAGGCGCGCCGAGGCCGCCTGCAGGAAGGCGGACGACGTGTCATCCAGCGCCGTGTGGGCATCGAGCGCGTCACCTTCCAGCCGGGCGTTCGGCACGCCTTGCCGGGCCACCGCCACGTCGAACGCAAGCGCCACCCGGGCCGCGATGGTCGCGGTGGTCTCTCCGTCGGGCGCCGCGGCCAGCGCCGCGGGCGGCACCGCCGTCACCTCCACCTGCAGGTCGATGCGGTCGAGCAGCGGACCGCTCAGGCGCGACTGGTAGCGCTGCACCGCATCCGGCGTGCAGCGGCAGGAGCGCAGCGGACTGCCGTGGTGCCCGCAAGGGCAAGGGTTCATCGCCGCCACGAGCTGGAACCTCGCGGGGTACTCGGCCTGCCGCGCGGCGCGCGAGATCACGATGCGGCCTGTTTCCAGAGGCTCGCGCAGTGCCTCCAAGGCATCGCGACGAAGCTCGACGAGCTCATCGAGAAAAAGAACCCCGTGGTGGGCGAGGGAGATTTCCCCGGGCCGAGGCGGTGACCCGCCCCCGACCAGCGCCGCCGACGACGCACTGTGATGCGGCGCCCTGAACGGCCGCTGCCGCCAGCGTTCGGCCGTGAAGCTGCCGTGCAGGCTCAGCAGCGCCGCGGATTCGAGCGCGGCCTCGATGGGCATGGGCGGCAGCAGGCCGGCGAAGCGCGACGCGAGCATCGACTTGCCGGTGCCCGGCGGCCCCACCATCAGCAGGCTGTGCTGGCCGGCCGCGGCAATCTCCAGCGCCCGCTTGGCGCCGGCCTGGCCCTTGACCTCGCGCAGGTCGGGGATGGCGCCGGTCGGAACAACGGGCTCCGGCGAGGCGCGTGCGAGCGCCTCGACGAACGTGTCGGACGGTGCCGGCCGGAACGCCTCGACCACATCGAGCAGATGGCGCGCCCCATGGATCACGAGCCCCTCCACCAGCGCGGCCTCGCGCGCGCAGTCCACCGGCAACACCAGCGCCCGCCCCGACCCGCTGCCGCGCCGCAACGCGAGGGCGAGCGCCAGCGCGCCGCGCACGGGCCGCAGGTCTCCCGCGAGCGACAACTCCCCCGCGAACTCGAATGCCTCGGTACGCTTGAGATCGATCTGCCCGCTGGCGGCGAGGATGCCCAGCGCAATGGGCAGATCGAACCGCCCCGACTCTTTCGGCAGGTCGGCCGGCGCGAGGTTGACGGTGATGCGCTTGTTGTGTGGGAAGGTCAGTCCACAGTTGATGAGTGCGGCCCGCACGCGTTCACGCGCTTCACGCACCTCGGTGTCGGCGAGTCCCACCAGCGTGAACAGCGGCAGGCCGTTGGCAAGATGGACCTCGACCGTGACTTCAGGCGCACCGAGGCCGTCGAGGGCGCGGCTGTGGAGGACGGCGAGGGACATCGGGGCAGTGTGACGTGATCGCCGGTCGCACCACCTGCTTGATGGGTCGAGAAATTGCGGGTGTTGGAGGCGCGCGGTCAACCCTGACGGCCTGACCCGGACGGGCTCGTGCCGGTCACTCCGGCCGCGGCCCGTCCACAGGCCCCAGGCTCAGCACGACCCGCCGCGGTTCCACCGTGGCCGCCAGCGGCAGCGTGAAGTTCACGAAATGCAGCGCGAGCACGGCCCCGCCGCGCAAGGCCGTGGTCACCGAGGGGGGCAGGTCTCCGGCGCTCGTCGCGCAGCCGCGTGGGTCCACGCGGCCCGTCACGCCGGTTTCCGTGGCCTCGTCGAACCGGGTGTAGGTGACCAGCCGCCACGCGCTGTTCGCGCCCAGGTTGAACGTGTCGCCGTACACCTGGACGAGGTCGAGTCCGCACGCCCGCAGCCGCACGGGCCGGTCGGGCAGCACGCCAGCGGTGGCCGCGACACCGGCGACGAACCGGCCCCAGGCGAGGCGCTGCGCCAGTGAGCGGGGAACGAAGGTTTCGGTGGATTTCTCGCGCAGCGCATCCATGCGTTCCACGGCCCGGGCGAGCACGTCGAGGTCGGTCTCGTCCTGATAGCGGTCCTGCAGCTGCTGTTGCGCGGGCCGATGCGCCTGGCGCAGGCCCAGCAGCGCGGCGCGCTCCATGTGGTCCAGGGCCTCGTCGCGGTTGCGTGCCATGCCCGACAGGTGGTAATGGGCCACGGGCACGCCCTTCGCGGCGCCGCGTTCGAGCGCGGGCCGCGCGGCCTCGAAATCGCCCTCCTCCATCAGCAGCACGCCGTAGTTGGTCCAGGCGGGCGCGAGGTCACCGTCCATGCCGATGCGCAGCCACCGCACGGCGCGTTCGCGCAGGGCCGCGTGGTCGAAGGTCTCGTGTTCGCGCGGCATCGCGTGGCGGGCGAAGAACCAGGCGCGGTAGTACTGGGACGACGCGTCGAACGCGTCGTTCACCGACGACGTCAGCCGGTAGGCCTCGGCATAGGCATCGCCGGACCGGCCGGCGGCCTCGACGGGACGTTGCAGCAGCGCGCGGTAGCTGGGGTGGTCCGGGGCGTACGCACGGCCGAGGTTGCGCAGCGTGGGCAGCTTGAGGCCGGCGCTCAAGGCCTCCTGGAACAGGGTGATGGCCTCGGTCTTGTGGCCGTCGTCCAGCGCGATCAGGCCCAGGTTGTGGGTCGCCCGGGCCGAACCCTTCTGCCGCGCGCGCTGGTAGTACCCGGCGGCACGCTCGAGGTCCCTCGGCGTGCCCTGGCCCGTGTGGTGGGCCTTGCCGAGCAGGAACAGCGCCTCTGCGTCGCCGGCTTCCGCCGCGGGGACGGCCGACGCGAAAAACGCGTCCGCGTCCTGCGATTCGTAGAGTGTTTCCAGCGGGGACGAGTGGACTGCGGTCGACAGCACGAGGCCGAGCGCGGCGAGGACGAGGCGATGGGAGATCTTCAAGGTGCCGCCATTGTCCGCCCCGGCGCGCGCGCGGCCACCCCACCGTCGGAGGGGCCGTGCGGCCTTCGCGGATGCAGCGTCTGCAGTGCGTGCTCGCCGCGTTGGCTTTCCGTCGGTACCCCCTTCAGTCGCCCCCACGAATGGGGATGCCTCGCCGGCCGGGCGTGCCTACAGTTTCCTGGCGTGCTCGCGCCTCGGCGCTGACAGCGCGTGCTGTGGGTTCGACCCATCGGAGGAAGCCATGTCCCTCGCATCCGAGATGTTCCGTGACGACCGTCGCCTGCAGGAGTGCCTGCTCCATGACCGGGCTCATCTGACCGAGGGCACGGTGGGGCCCTTCGTGAACAAGGTGCAGGACGCCCTCTTCGTCATCGACGGGCTGCGCTGCGTCCCGGAAGAGCGGCGGCTGCAGCGGTATGGCCCGAGCACGGCCGCCGCGGTGCATTCGTTCAAGAAGAGGCGCCGCATCATCAACCGCAGCTACCAGACGCAGGCCGACGACATCGTCGGCAAGATGACCATCGACGCCCTCGACAAGGCCTTGGTCGAGAAGGAGCGGCAGTGCCGGCCGGTGGTCCACGTCGCGGGGGCCCGGGCGAAGGCGGTGGCCTCGGTGCCAGGAGACCGGCGCCGCCCGAACGGCCCCCTGCCGCCTGCCGGCGCGCGGGCGGCCCTGATCGGCGCGCCGGTGTCGGCCCCGTCGAACCTGTCTCCGGCGGGCGTCGCGATGACGCGGGCTCCCGGCGCGGCAGCCCTCGTGAACCTCGCTCGCCGGCGGCTGGGCGCGATGATGCAGTTTCATGCGCACCCGACGCTGCCCCTGCCGCCCGGGATCATGCCGTCGTTCGATGCCTTGTGGGCCTGCTTCGGCCTGCCGGTGTTTCCGAAGAACAGCCCGCTGCTGCCGGGCCAGACCAACCAGGCCGTGAAGTCGATTGCCGATTTCCTGAGGGTGGTGGACGACGTCTACGAACGCGCCGTCCGGCACCTGGCCCAGGCGAACACGCTGTTCCACGACCCGGCAGGCCCGGTGCCCGAATTCGACGGAGCGCATGCCTTCACGTTGACCACGCCGAGAAAGCCCGGCGAGCCCGCACCGTCCGCGGCCTTCCCCGACGGCTGCTTCTTCAACCCGCGGTACCTGGCGGGCGCAGAGGGGCCCGTGGGGACACGCAAGCAGATGGTGGTCGCCCTGCACGAATGCGTTCACTTCGTGCAGAACGACAACATCGCGGACAACGCGACGCAGACGCTTTCATCGGCTCACGGGTACTCGGACTTCGTGATCTTCTGCGCCTTCGGCCGGATGGCGATCTCGGATTCGGAGTGAGCCCCGCCAGGCCCCGGGTGTGTCAAGTCGGCGCGCAGCAACGGGCGCGCGGTTCGACGTCGGTCGCCGGTGGAGGACATGCCAACGCCTCGAGGATCGTGCAGTCGACGGCCGCTCCTCCCCCACACGCCGTGTCGCAACTGACCACGAAACCCGCGAGGCTCGCCTCCAGCGCCTTCAACTCGTCGAGCTTTCGGCGCACCTGCGCCAGGTGGCCCGCGGCGATATCGCGCGCCTCGACGCAGGGCCGGTCCGGCTGGTCCACCAGCCCCACGAGTTCGCGGACCTGCTCGATCGAGAACCCGAAGTCGCGGCACCGGCGGATGAACGCGAGGCGGCGAACCGTCGCGTCGTCGTAGTGCCGCTGTCCCGACTCGGTGCGGCCCGCCGGGGGCAGCAGGCCGATCTCCTCGTAGTAGCGGATGGTGGGCACCGTGCAGCCGGTCTGCCGGGCGACGAAGCCGATGGAGAGTTTCGCGGTCATGCCGCCATGCTAGCCCGCGGCGCCGCAGCGGCCCGGCGGGCAGCCGCATGCGCTCGCCGCCGCGGCACGCTGCTTCCGCCGGCGCCACACAAGGAACCCCGCGCCCAGGCCAGCCCCGACAAGCAGCAGGACCGCCAGCGTCGTGAGTCCGCCGGCCCGGGACGCCAGCGCCGTGGCCGCCGCGCTCCAGGTCAGTGCCCAGGCTGCCACGCCCCCGAGCAGCGGCGCAGCGCAACACGCCGCACATGCTGCTCCCGCACCCACCACCACCTTCCAAGGTCTCATGCCGTGTCTCCTGTTCCGGGGCAACGCGCCCAGGACCTCACGGTAGGACCTCAAGCCGCTTGAGGGTCAAGCGCCGGCGGAGTTCGTGCGTTGCGCACGCATCGGGCGTTTCCATGTCCCGAGCGCCCGCCGGGCGGCGGCAGAATCGTCGATCCCCGCCCCGGGGCCGTCCCGAAGAAGTCCCCGAAGAAATGATCCGTCGCATCGCCACGCTGGTGGCCCTGCTGCCCGCCGCTGCGCTGGCCGCCCCCGAAGCAGTCCCCTCGCCATCGAACCTCGAGGTCCGCCCCGCCGCCCTGGAGTTCAACTGGACCCCCATGGTGATGCCCGATGGCGGCCACACGGCGTTCGCGTCCCTGAACTACCTGGTGGCCATCGACGACGCCTGGTCCATCGGGCCCGGCGTGTACGGCACGGCCAAGGGCAACTATGGCGGGATCTTCACGGTGGGGTTCACCGGGCAACGGCGCTGGCGCCTCTCGGAGGAAACGAACGTCGTCGCCGGCCTCTACGTCGGCGCCGGGGGCGGCCTGTCGAGCGAGGACATGCGCTTCGGCGGCGGGCTGATGCTGCGGCCCGAGCTGTCCCTGCGCACCCGGTTCGGCGCCTGGTACGGCGGCGTGGGGTTCTCCCAGATCCGGTTCCCCAGCGGCAACGTGAAGGGCGACGTGGGCCTCGCGGTCACGGTGGGCCGGTACCTCGATTTCGCCGGGCATGCCAGCAGCGACGCGGGCCGGTCGGCCCACGCCGACCGGCGCACGGGCCTGGGCTTCGACGAGATCGCGCTGACGGCCGGTGGCGAACGCCCGAGCGCCTCGAGCCGCGACCGGTCCGGGAAACCCTACACCGGCGCGGTCGGCAAGGCCGGCGCAGATCTCCGGCAGTACGGTGCCGATGGGCGCTGGTGGGGCATCGAGGCGGCCGGTGCGGCGCAGGGGGGCGTGGACGGGTACATGGAAGTGCTGGGCCAGGTGGGGCAGGACTGGTCCGTGTTCGGAACCCCGCGGCTGCGCGCGGGCGTCCAGGCCGGCCTGGGTCTGGGTGGCGGCGGCAACGTCGACACCGGCAACGGCTGGCTGCTGCGCGCCGGACCGAACCTGCGCTGGATCACCCCGTGGGGCCCGACCGTGCGGCTGGACGCGGGTGTCACGCACGCGCCGTCCGGCGAGTACACCGCGCGGTTCGTGCGTGCCGCGCTCGCGCTGCCGCTGGACCGCGTGCCCCTGCCGTCCGGCGAGGATGCTGGCGGCACGGTGCGCGTGCAACAGCTCGGGGCCAGCGTGATGCACATCCCGAGAATGCGGTTCAAGGACGGCACCGAGGAGTCGGTCACCCACCTCGCCTTCGTGATGGCCCGCGACTTCTCGCCGCGCGTCTACGGTGTCGCGCAGGCGGGCAGCGCCGCGCTCGGCCGGGCGGGGGCGTATTCCTTCGGGCTGTTCGGCCTCGGCGTGCAGAGCGATCCGATGTGGGGCGGGCTGCGCCTCGGCGCCGAAGGCCTGGTCGGGGCGGCCGGTGGTGGTGGGGTCGCGGTCGGCGGCGGGGCGGTCGCCCAGCTCGAGGCATGGGCGCAATGGGCCCTGACCGAAGGGCTGAGGATTCGGGCCGGCGTGGGCCAGTTCCGCACCCTGCGCAGCGACGACCAGGCCGCGGCGCTGACGCAGGTGCAGCTGGGCTACGCGTTCGGCACGCTGCAGCGCTAGTTCCCCATACGGATCAAGGGCCTACGCGGCACGGTAGGCGCGGTCTCGCTGCTGCGTCGAGAGCACGGTCACCGGAACCAGCGGCTCGCCCGGCGGCTTGAAGAACGGATTCGGTTTGTAGGCGCCGGTGAGCCCGCTGACGACGATTCCCGGAACGAAGCCCGCGAGCGAGACGAAGGTCCTGAAGGCGAGCCTGGGCGGCGCCTGCCGGGCACTGCCCGTGTTCACCCGCATCTGCAGCCGCGGGAAGGTGCGTTCGAACGCGGCAGGATCGGGTTTCAGGCAGGTGTGGACCAGGCTGACGTACGGAACCTTCCAGTTCCTCAGCGTGTTGCCGATCGGCGTGGTGCAGCAGGCCGCATACCAGCGCAAGAGCCCTTTGTCGGAAAGGGACAGGCACGCAAGGTGCCGCGTGCCCTCGCACAGGCGGACATGCCTGGCCTGGGTCGCGATGAACTCGGCGCCACCGTGGGCGTCGTGTGTCTTCGCCGAGGTGCCGAGGTGGTTCGAGTAGGCCCGGCAATCCTTGCAGTAGCAGAGGCCTCGCAGCGCGAGTTCCGGGCGGCTCAGCAGACCGCGGACGCGGCCGCATCGGCATTGGAAGTGGTAGGTCATGGTCGTTCCGTGCGTGCCGGCCCGCGGCGGCGCAGGTTCAGCGTGACCCCGTTCCTGGGCCGCAGCGTCACGTGCATCACCGGCTCGCACGCCGGCGCCCCCTGGGGCAGCCCCAGCTGGTAGCGCTGCAGCAGCATCGCCGCGATCACCGTCATCTCCAGCATCGCGAAGTGCTGGCCGATGCACACCCGCGGTCCGGTGCCGAAGGGCAGCCACGCACCGCGCGGGGCCTTGTCGTCCGGGGCGGCGAAGCGCTGCGGCAGGAACCGGTCCGGGTGTTCGAAGCTTCGGCCGTCGCGCTGGATGACCCACGGCGTCACGCGCACCAGCGCGCCCTTGGGGATGCGCCACTCGCCGAGCTGGATCTCCCGCGTGGTCCGCCGCGACATCAGCGCGGGGACGGGCGGGTAGAGGCGCATCGCCTCCTTCAGCGTCGCGGTGAGCCACGGCAGCCGCGCCATGTCGGCGGCGCTGGGCGTCTCCCCTTGCAGCACCTCGTCGACCTCTCGCCGGGCTCCCTCCAGCGCCTCGGCGTCGCCGGCGATCAGGCGGCTCCACCACAGCAGCGCCGTGGCGGTGGTCTCGTGGCCCGCCTGGAAGGTGACCATGCACTGGTCGCGCACCTCCTGCGCCGACAGGCCCTCGCCCGTCGTCTCTTCGCGCGCCGACAGCAGCATGCCGAGCAGGTCGTCGTGTTCCGCCGCTCCCGCGACGCGCCGCCTGGCGATGTGACCGTCGACGAGGTCCCTCAGCGTGCGCAGCGCGCGGCGCTTGGCCGCCTTGCCCGGCAGCGGGAGCCAGTCGGGCAGGGTCATCGGGTGGAACATCTCCCGGAACGCGAATTCGCTCGCCACCTGGACGGCGCCGACGGCCCGGGCCGATTCTTCGGACGCCTCGCTGCTGAACAGCGTGCGCAGGATGACGTCCATGGCCAGGCCCGTGAACAGCCTGTCCATGTCCACCTGCCCTGCGGGCGAGGCGGCGGGCAGCGCCGCGTCGAGGCCCTTCGCGGCCGCATCGCTCATCAGCGCGGCGTAGCCGGCCACGCGCCGGGGCGAGAAGCCGGGCTGCAGCATCCGCCGCTGGCGCTGCCACACCTCGCCTTCGGTGACGAGCACGCTCTGCCCCATCAGCTGCTCGAACACCTCGAGGCCGCGCTCCCAGCGCTTCAGCCCGTCCGCGTTCGCCACGAGCAGTTCGCGCACGAGTTCCGGGGAGAACACGTCGTAGGCGTGTTCGAAGGCGACCCGCGCGTAGCTCAGGTCGCCGTACTGCGCCCGGAGCTGGCTGGTGAACCCGAGGTAGTCCCGCTGGAGCTCGGCCAGCAGGGGCAGGCCGAACCACCGCGAGGACGGGCCCGGCGGGCGGCCGTCGCGGGAGGGCGGGGGCGCGATGGAGGTGGTGGCATGGGTGTCCATGCCGCCGATGTTCGGCGTGTGCGGCGGCGGCCGTCTTGAACGTTTTCGACATGCGAGGTCCGGACGAGGCCCTAGACTCCGACCATGGAACGTTCCGTGCCCCTGTCCGACGCGGTGAATCGTCTCTGGCTGCCCCGGGTGTCCCTGGCGTCCTGTGTCCGGGCCGTCTTCAGCCGCGATACCACCGGCATCGACCTCCCCGACGAGGCCCGGTACAACTACTTCCCGCTGACGCCGCTGTGCAGCATCAGCTGGTTCTTCGAGGGCGAGTGCCACGTGCAGCCGTTCTCGGCCGCGCCGCGTGGCCCCGCGGTGGCCGCGCCGCTCTCGCGCATCGTCGTCGCGGGGCCGTTCGACCGGCCCTCGCTGTCGTGGAACCCGGGTCCTGGCCACGGGATGATGCTCATGCTGATGCCCGATGCGTTCCGCGCGTTGACGGGCGTGCAACCCGCCGACCTCGTCAACCGCTTCGCCGACGCGCACGAGTTGCTCCCCGAGGCCTGGTGCCGGATGTGCCGCGACGTGCTGGCCGCGCCGGACGACGACACGCGCGTCGCCCTGCTCGAAGACTTCCTCGACCCGCTGTGGCAGGCCGCTCGCCCCGAGACGTCCGCTCCGGGCCGCCGGTACCACGACTGGACGCAGGCCATCGCCATGCGCGCCGCCACGTCCGGCCTCGGCCGCAGCGCGCGGCAGGTCGAGCGGCGCATCAAGGAGTGGACCGGGCAGCCCCTGCGCTCGCTGCGGGGCATCAGCCGCGCGGAGCGGGCCTTCCTCGACGGGCTCGCGGCGCCGCAGCACCAGGCCGTCAACATGGCCGAGCTCGCGGTGGAGTCCGGGTACGCGGACCAGTCGCACATGTGCCGGGAATCGAAGCGCATCACGGGCTTCGCACCCGACGAGCTGCGCCGGCGCACGCGCGACGACGAGGCGTTCTGGGTCTACAGGATCTGGCAGTGAGCAGCCGGCCGGAGGCACTCCCGGCGGGCCTCGCCCCCCGCACGCGGGCCACGCTGTGTGTCCTGGCGGCGATGGTGTGTTTCGCCACCTACGACGCGCTCTCGAAGCACCTGGCCGGCACGTACCCCGTGACCGAACTGCTGTGGGTTCGGTACGCCACCCACGCGGGCCTCATGCTCGTGGTGTTCGGGCCGGCGATGGGGCTGCGCCTCGTCAAGACGTCCCAGCCGGTCGCGCAGGTCCTGCGGGCCCTGCTGCTCGTGGCCGTGACCTTCCTGTTCATGAACGGGCTGAAGTACATCCGCCTCGCCGAGGCCACGGCCATCAACTTCCTGGCGCCGCTGCTGGTGACGGCCTTGTCCGCGCCGCTGCTGAAGGAGCGTGTGCCGCTGCGTTCATGGATCGCCGTGCTCGCCGGCTTCACCGGGGTCCTGCTGATCGTCCGGCCCGGTGCGGGGATGAACGCCGGCATGCTGTTCCCGCTGGGTTCGGCGGTGTGCTACAGCCTCTATCAGATCATGACCCGCCGCTTCGTCGGCGCGGAACATCCGCTGACCACGCACTTCATCCTCGGTTCGGTGGGCCTGGTGGTGACGACCTTCACCTGGCAGCCGAGCTGGGTGATGCCCGATCCGGGGCACGTGCCGCTGATGGTGGGCCTCGGCCTCACGACCGGCCTCGGCCATTTCCTGCTCATCAAGGCCTTCGAGCACATCAGCCCGGCCACCGCGGCGCCGTTCACGTACACCCACCTCGTCTGGGCCGTGGTGCTGGGTTTCGTCCTCTTCGGCGAGGTGCCTGGCCCGTTGTCGGTCCTGGGCATCCTGACGATCGCGACCGGCGGGCTCCTCAACGTGCTGGGCGCACGGGCGAAGGGGCGCTGACCGCACGGGTGTCCGCCCCCCGGGAATTGCCCGAAGGTGCAGTTGCGGCACCCTCCCGCAAGTCGCAAGATCCGGCATCCACGCGCGAAGAGGAGCCCCGGATGCTCGCGAAACTGACGGCGATGTTCCGCTACTTCAACGGGGCGGTGCCCTTCCGCCTGATCCCGGCCATCATCACGACGGTGGTGCTCGTCGTGCTGCTGCTGATCCCCGCGCCGGAGGGGCTCAAGCCCGAGGCGTGGACGCTGGTCGCGATCTTCCTGACCACCATCGTCGCCATCATCCTGAAGGTGATGCCCATCGGCGTGATGGCACTGATGGCCATCGTCATCGTCTCGCTGGCGGAGGTGACGTCCAACACCTCCAAGGGCGCGATCGCCGACGCGCTCAGCAGCTTCGACAGCCCGCTCATCTGGCTGATCGTCGCGGCCATCCTGATCTCCCGCGGCCTCAAGAAGACCGGCCTCGGCCAGCGCATGGGCCTGATGTTCATCTCGGTGCTGGGCAAGCGCACGGTGGGCATCGGCTACGGCCTGGCCATCTGCGACCTGGTGCTGGCCCCGTTCACGCCCAGCAACACGTCCCGCGGCGGCGGCATCGTGCACCCCATCATGAAGTCGATCGCGAACGCGTTCGACTCGGATCCCGAAAAGGGCACCGAAGGCAAGGTCGGCACGTACCTGGCGCTGGTGAACTATCACGCGAACACCATCACCTCGGGCATGTTCGTCACCGCCACGGCCCCGAACCCGCTGGTGATCGACTACGTGGCCAAGGCCACCAACTCGAACATCAGCCTCACCTGGACCACCTGGGCGCTGTGCATGGTGGTGCCCGGCCTGCTGTGCCTGCTGGCGATGCCGCTCGTGATCTACCTGCTGTCGCCGCCGGAGCTCAAGCAGACCCCCGACGCCATCGACTACGCCCGCGGCGAACTGAAGCGCATGGGCCCCGTGTCACCGAAGGAGAAGGTGATGATGGGCACCTTCGGGCTGCTGCTGGTGCTGTGGGCGAACGTCCCGGAGATGATCTTCGGCCCGGCCTGGAACCTCGACCCCACCGTGGTCGCCTTCCTCGGCGTGTTCGCGCTGATCATCACCGGCACCATCGACTGGGACGACGTGCTGTCCGAGAAGGCGGCCTGGGACACGCTGATCTGGTTCGGCGCCCTCGTGATGCTGGCCGAGCAGCTGAACAAGCTCGGGGTCATCAAGTGGTTCTCCGAGGGCATGCGCGACACCATCGCCGCCAGCGGCATCGGCTGGGGCGGCACCGCGGCCATCCTCGTGCTGGCCTTCGTCTACTCGCACTACCTGTTCGCCAGCACCACGGCCCACGTCAGCGCGATGATGCTCGCCTTCCTGACCGTGGGCGTGCACCTGCTGCCGCCCGAGTACGTGGGCCTCTTCGTGCTGATGATGGTGGCTGGCTCCACCATCATGATGACGCTGACCCACTACGCCACCGGCACCTCGCCGATCGTGTTCGGCAGCGGCTACGTGACCCTGGGCGTGTGGTGGCGCGTCGGCTTCATCATGAGCGTGCTGGAACTGCTCGTCTTCACCTTCATCGGTGGCGCGTGGTGGAAGGTGCTCGGGTTCTGGTGATCACGAGGGAGGGCGCATGAGCGATCCGATCGTCCAGCTGAGTGTCGAAGGCTGCCCACTGCAGGTGCCGGCCACCAGTTCGATCCTGCAGGCCATGGTGGCCGCGGGGCAGACGCTGGTCGAAGGCGTGGGCTGCATGGGCCAGGGGGTCTGCGGCTCGTGCCGGGTGCTGGTGCGGCGCACCGGGGACTCCGAGGTGCGCACGGCGCTCGCCTGCGAGACCCTCGTGGAAGAGGGCATGCAGGTCGCCTTCCTCGAGTACTTCACCCCGGCCGCCCGCCACCGCTACCGCATGGACGAGCTGGGCGACAGCTGGGACGCGCTCGCCCGCATCGGCGAGGTGTTCCCCGAGGCCGAGCACTGCCGCCACTGCGGCGGCTGCGACCGCGCCTGTCCGAAGGGGCTCGACGTGCAGCGCGGCGTGAACCAGGCCGTGGCCGGCGAGATGGCCGCGTCCGCCCACGTGTTCGACGAATGCGTGATGTGCAACCTGTGCACGCTGGCCTGTCCCGAACACATCCGGCCCAACCACCTCGGGCTCTTCGTGCGGCGCATGCTCGCCTCGCGCTCGCTGCGCCCGTCGGACCTGCTGCGCCGGCTGCAGGAGATCGAACGCGGCGAACCGGCGATCGACTTCGACGCGCCCGGTGCGCGTCCGCCGGTCTGAGCGGGCGGCACCATGGCCTCCGGCATTCCCTACGACCTCGCGCGCCAGCGCTGGCAGGTGGGCGCGACCCCGCCGAAGCGCGCGGACGAGGTGTCCGTCCCCGACCTGCTCAAGGGCTACCACCCCGACCACGGGCCGCGCGCGCGGGTCAGCCTCGCCGTCGGGGTGAACCGCGGCGACCCCTGCCAACCCGACTTCGCGGCCCACCTGCAGGCCAACGCGCTGATCGACGACGTCCACATCGCCGGCGCCCAGCTGGTGACCACCGACGTGCTCGTCATCGGCGGCGGGGGCGGCGGCTGCGCGGCGGCGCTCACGGCCGCGAAGGACGGCGCGCGCGTGATCCTCGCGACGAAGCTGCGCCTGGGCGACAGCAACACCGTGATGGCCGAGGGGGGCATCCAGGCGGCGGTGGGCGCGGACGACAGCCCCCAGCGCCACTTCGAGGACACGCTGCGGGCCGGCCACTTCTGCGGCGAGCCGGAGCTGGTGGCCCAGATGGCGATGGATGGCCCCGCCGTCATCCGCTGGCTCATCGAGCTGGGCATGATGTTCGACCTGGAGGACGACGACCGGCCGCTGGGCGGCAAGCTGCTGCGGAAGAAGCCGGGCGGCGCGACGGCCGCGCGCATCCTCTCGTACCGCGACTACACCGGCCTCGAGATGATGCGGGTGCTGCGCGAGGCGGTCGAGCTGGAGCCGGGCATCACGCTGTGGAACCGCTGCCCCGTCGTCGAGCTGCTGTCCGACGACCATGGCCGCTGCGCCGGGGCCGTGGTCTACAACCTCGAGTGGCGCTGCTTCGTCTTGGTCCGCGCGCGTTCGGTGATCATGGCCACCGGCGGCGCCGGCCGGCTGCACCTGAACCAGTTCCCCACGTCCAACCACTACGGCGCCACCGGCGACGGCCTCGTGCTGGCCTACCGCATCGGCGCGCGCCTGCGCGAGCTCGACTCGTTCCAGTACCACCCGACCGGCATCGCGTACCCCCGCCACCTCGCGGGCGGCCTGATCTCGGAGGCGGCGCGGTCCGCCGGCGCCACGCTGATCAACGGCGAGGGCGAACGTTTCGTCGACGAACTGCAGCCGCGCGACGTGGTGGCCGCCGCGATCCTGCGCGAGTGCGCGGAGGGCCGGGGCATCGAGCGGGGTGGCCAGGTCGGGGTCTTCCTCGACACACCGTCGCTCGAAAAGGCGAACCCCGGCATCCTGGCCAAGCGCCTCGTGACGCTCCGCCACCTCGCGAAGAAGTGCGGCCACGACGCGGCGCAAGAGCCCTTCCTCGTGTATCCCACGCTGCACTACCAGAACGGCGGTGTCGCCATCGACCGGCACGGCGCCACCGGCACGCCGGGCCTCTACGCCGTGGGCGAACTCGCCGGCGGCATCCACGGCCGCAACCGGCTGATGGGCAACGCGCTGCTCGACATCGTCAGCGTGGGCCGCCGCGCCGGCGCCGCGGCCGCGGCGCAGCCGGCGGACGGCGGCACGCTGTGGGGCCGGGCCGGCATCGGCCACGTGCACGCCTGGCAGCGCGAACTCACGCTGGCGGGCCTGCCGCTCGACGTCAAGGCGCCCCAGCTTTTCCCCACCTACGCCCACTTCGACCTGGGCGCCGATGCCGGCCTGGGCGCCGGCATGCCGGCCCATGGCGTCGGCGGCATTCGCTGAGGGGCATGCGATGGACCCCACGTTGAACCAGGTGCTGATGAAACCGGAGGCGCGGGTCGGCGCCGACCTCGCGGCCTGGCTCGCGCTGGGCGGTGGCGAAGGACTCGCCAACGCCGCGCGCGACCCGCGGGCCATCGTCCCGCTGATCGCCGACGCGGACCTGCGCGGCATGGGCGGCGCCGGTTTCCCCACCCACCGCAAGTGGGCGCCGGTGGCCGCCGGGCCCGCGGGGGACAAGTACGTGATCTGCAACGGCAACGAGGACGAACCCGGCACGTTCAAGGACCGGTTCCTGCTCGAACACACGCCGCACGCGGTGATCGAAGGCGCGCTCATCGCGGCGGTGGCCACCGGGGCGAACCACGTGGTGCTGTACGTCAACCCCCACGAGAAGCAGGCCATCGCCGCCGTGGGCGAGGCCGTGCGGCAATGGCGGGACCTCGGGCACCTCGCCCCGGTCGAAGCCGCGATCGGGGGCTCGCTGTCGCTGGAACTCGTCCCCAGCTCGGGCCTCTACATCGGCGGCGAGGAGACCGCGGTGATCTCGACGGTCGAGGGCGGCTTCCCGTTCCCGCGCCGCAAGCCGCCCTATCCCGCGCAGAGTGGCGTCCACGGCAAACCCACCCTGGTGAACAACACCGAGACCTTCGCCCACGTGCCCGGCATCCTGCGCCACGGCGCCGCGTGGTACCGGAACCTGGGCCTGGGCGACGCGAGCGGCACCAAGCTCTACTCGCTGTCGGGCGACGTGCTGCGTCCCGGCCTGTACGAACTGCCGATGGGCACCCGCCTCGACGCGCTCGTGTTCGACCACGGCGGCGGTTTGCTGATGGGCCGGGCGTTCAAGGCGGTGTTCACGGGCGGCCCGTCGAACACGCTGCTCACGAAAAACCACCTCGACGTCGCCCTCGACTTCGAATCGGTGCGCGCCCGCGGCTCGCGACTGGGCACCGGCGCGATGATCGTCGTGTCCGAGGGCACGAGCATCGTCCGCAAGGTCGCCGAGTACGTCGACTTCTTCTCGCACGGCTCGTGCGGCCAGTGCCCCCCGTGCAAGGGCGGCACCTACCAGCTCACCCGGCTGCTCAACCGCATCGACACCGGCCGCGGCGTGCGCGCCGACCTCGCCGCGCTCGAGAACCTCTGCGGCCTGCTGCCCGGCAGCGGGCGCTGCGGCCTCGTCGACGGAGCGGTGACGGTGGTGGCGAGTTCGCTGCAGCAGTTCAGGGGCGAGTACGAGGCGTTGCTGATCGGTTGAGCGGCCACGCATACCGCACCTGCACGAAGTTCTCGCCCGGGTTCGGATGCCGGATCCCCGCGTTGGAGAAGTGCTGGATCCGCAGGGACAGCTCGGCGCCGCTCGGGAACCGCCGGCCCACCGCGAGGTGGTCGCCGAAGTTGAAAACGGTGCTGAACTGCTTGTCCTCGCTGCGGTAGACGGGCGCGAGCAGGTTCACGCCAATGCCGACCTCGGCGAACAGGCCGTGCTCCCAGGCCTTCGGGTGCAGGCGCAGCACGGGTGTCACGCCGAGCTGGGTCACCCACGCGGAACCGCCGTTGGCACCGAGTCCCTCCCAGCGCCCGAACGACGCCTCCCAGTGGCCGGTTGCCTCGCCCACGTCGAACGCGCGGGTCCAGCGCCAGGCCCACGTGGCACCGGCCACCACGGCGGCGACATCCTGGCCCAGGCCGACCTGGCCGAACACGGCGGACGGACACCACGCGGAACGGTCTCCAGTGCGTGGGCAGAGGTCCCCGGCCTGGGCCGAGGCGGCGAACGCGCACAGCAGCGCGCCGGCAAGACGCGGCCGCGAGGCCGGATGCTGGATCATGGTGTTCGATCGGAGAAGGGTCAGGGAAGCGGCGATTCGAGGTCGTCCGCGGCGTGCACCCAGATGTCGTCGGCGTCGTGGATGTCGGCGGTCAGGCGCGTGGGATGCAGGAGGTCGCCGAAGCGGCCCCGAAACCCGATCGCCAGCCGGTTCCCGCGCGGTCCGTGGATCGCGCGGGACAGCTGCCGCCCGCGCTCCCCTTCGAGCACCGCGCACGACACCCAGAGGCACAGCGCACGCCCGTCGAAGCAGGCGACCGAGAAGCGCAGCACGCGGTGCGGCCCGCTGGGCGCGACGTCGGCCACCGTGCCGACGTAGCGGCGCGGCTGGCAGAGCTCGCGCACCGGCAGTCCGGGCGTGAGTTCGAGGGGGGCGGTGGCCGGCATGCTATCGGGCCCGCCGCGCGTCGACACTCCAGCCGCCGGGGCCGAAGGCGCCCACGGACAGGAGCCCGCCGGTGATGGCGAGGTTCTTCAGGAACAGCAGCTGCTGCACGTGCTGCTGCGCGGGCGGGACCTGCCAGTACGCATGGAAGAGGAAGCTCGCGGCAACGGTGAAGAGCGCGAGCGCCAGTGCCGCTGCGCGGGTGTACCAGCCGACCACGAGGGCGGCGGCGGCCGTCACCTCGAACACCGCCACGAGCACCGCGAGCGGAAACTCGAGCGGCAGCCCGGTCGAGGCGATCGCCTCGGCGGTGCCTTGCAGCGCGCCGAGCTTCTCCAGGCCGGAGCTGAGGAAGATCCACGCCAGCAGGATGCGACCGGCCAGCGTGAGCGTCTGCTGCAGGCCGTGGGCGGTTTCCTCCGGTGGGTGGAGGTCCACGGGAATGAAGGAGGTGGTGCGCATGGGCTTTCAGCGGGCGGCTGCCTCGATCAGGGCCGCCACTTCGCGGGCGTGGCTCACCTGCGGCACGTGGGACGCGCCGGGGATCGCGACGGTGCGCTTCGACTGCGCGCGCTCGGCCATCCACGCGAGCGCCGCGGGCGGGATGTTGCGGTCGCCGGTGCCGTAGACGAACCAGGACGGCACGGTCTTCCACGCCGTGCCCGTGTTCGCCTCGCCGAGGGCCGCGTCGGTGATGGGGCGCTGGCCCACGGCCATCAGCACGGCCTCCGCCTGGGGCACGTCGGCGGCGAACTGCTGCCAGAACTTGTCCGTGCGGATGTAGAGGTCGGCCACGCCGGCCTCCTGCGGCACCGGTGCGGCGAGGGCCTGGCCCAGCGTGCTGCCCGGGAACTTGTTCGACAGCGTGGCGGCGCTTTCGCCCGCTTCGGGTGCGAAGGCCGAAACGAACACCAGGGCCTTGACCTGCGGCTTGTCGACCGCGGCCGTGCTGATCACGGAACCGCCGTACGAATGGCCCACGAGCACGACGGGGCCCTGGATGGCGTCGAGCACGCGTGCCGTGTAGCTCGCGTCGTGAGCCACCCCGCGCAAGGGGTTGGCCACCGCGACCACGGGGTAGCCGGCGTGGACCAGGCGGGTGGCGACGGCGTTCCAGCTGGACGCGTCGGCGAAGGCGCCGTGGACGAGCACCACGGTGGGACGGGAACCCGCGGGGCCGGCCGAGCGGGCCGGACCGGCGATGGCGATGAGGCTCAGGAGCACCAGGAGCGAGGACATGACGATGCGGAACATGGGATGGATCCTTCGGATGGGGGAACGAGGCGGCGGCCGGACGGTCCGGCCGCCGGTGGGGCGTCAGCCGCGGATGAACGCGAGCAGGTCCGCGTTCAGGCGGTCCATGTGCGTCTGCGTGAGGCCGTGCGGTGCGCCGGGGTAGACGATCAGCTTCGCGCCTTTCACGAGGGTCGCGGTCAGGCGGCCGGACACGTCGATCGGCACGATCTGGTCGTCGTCGCCGTGGACCACGAGCGTCGGCACGTCGAACTTCTTCAGGTCGTCGCGGAAGTCGGTCTCCGAGAACGCCTTGATCGAATCGAACGTGGCCTTGTGGCTGCCCTGCATGCCCTGCATCCACCAGCTGTCGATCAGGCCTTGCGACGGTTTCGCGCCCGGACGGTTGAAGCCGTAGAACGGGCCGCTCGGGATGTCGCGGAAGAGCTGCGAGCGGTTGGCCTCGAGCGCGGTGCGCGTGCCGTCGAACACCTCGACGGGCACGCCGTTCGGGTTGGTCGGGCCCTTGACCATCAGCGGCGGCACGGCCGACACCAGCACGACCTTGGCGACCCGCTTCGTGCCGTGGCGCCCGATGTAGCGCGTGACCTCGCCCCCACCGGTCGAGAAGCCCACGTGGATGGCGCGGGGCAGCTTCAGCGCGTCGACCACCGCGGCGAGGTCGTCGGCATAGTGGTCCATGTCGTGGCCGTCCCACGGCTGGCTCGAGCGGCCGTGGCCCCGGCGATCGTGCGCGACCACGCGGTAGCCCTGGTCGGCGAGGAACTTCATCTGCCCGTCCCAGCTGTCCGAGCTGAGCGGCCAGCCGTGGCTGAAGACGATGGGCTGGCCGTCGCGCGGGCCCCAGTCCTTGACGTACAGCTGCACGCCGTCCTTCGTCGTGACGTAGGGCGAGCCGCCTTGCGGCTGCTGCTTGCCCGGGCCGCCGGCCTTCGCGGCGCGGGCCGGCGACATGGCCGTCGAGGCGGCGGTGAGCGCGGCTGCGCCGCCGCCGATGAGCAGGGTCCGGCGTGCGGGGCCGTCCGTGGGTTCGATGCCGATTGCGTTCATGAGGTCGATTCCTGAGTGAAGGGGGTTGACGGTCCCGCGAAGGCCTGCAGTCCGGAGCGGGGGTGTCGAGATTCATGTTAGGAACGGCCCCTCGCGGCAACCAGACCTCGGAACGTCGCCGGTGTGTTGACCCGCGCGAAGCAATCGGGCGATTGGTGCGTGGCGGTCAACAGTGCGCGGCGCCAAAGGCAACACCGGCCTCACCCCACCGCCGCGACACTGGCGCCGAGGGTGCGGCGGGACTTCTTTCGCCGGCGCTGTCACAACGCCCGCGTCCTGGACGTCTGATGGGTCTACACGCACGAAACGTCCATGACGGCCTCTTCTCCGCCCCTCTCCTCCACGATCCGGACCGACGCCGTGGCGTCCAGCTTCGCCACGAGCTATGCCGGGGTCGTGGCCTTCATGACCGTGGTCGCCGAAGGCAGCTTCGCCAAGGCGGGTGACCGGCTCGGCATCGGCCGCTCCGCCGTCAGCCGCGGTGTCCAGAAACTCGAGACCCAGCTCGGCACCCGGCTGTTGAGCCGCACCACCCGCAGCCTCGCGCTCACGCGGGAGGGCGAGCTGTTCCATGCGCGGTGCCATCCGGGCGTCGCGCAGATCACGCAGGCGCTGGAGGACCTGCGCGAACTGCGCGACGGCCCGCCCCGCGGCCCGCTGCGCATCAGCGCACCCGCCGGCTTCGGGCGCAAGGTCGTCGCGCCGCTGCTGCAGGGCTTCCACGCACGCTACCCCGACATCGCGCTGGACCTCGCGCTGAGCGACGCCGCGGTCGACTTCACGTCCGACCGCGTCGACGTGGCGTTCCGCAACGGCCGCCTGGAAGACAGCCAGTTGATCGCCCGCCAGATCGTGCCGATGCAGATGCATGTGTGCGCCGCGCCGGACTACGTGAAGGCGCGCGGCATGCCCGCGACCCCCGACGACCTCGTCCACCACGACTGCATCAACTACCGCATGGCGTCCGGCCGCGCGCGGGACTGGGAGTTCAAGGTGCAGGGCGAGACGCGCAAGGTCTCGCCCGCCTCGCGCCTCACGTTCAACGATGCCGAACTCGTCCTGCAGGCGGTGCAGCGCGGGCAGGGCATCGCGCAGATGCCGGCCTACCAGATCAGCGCGCTGCTGCGCAGCCGGGCGCTGCTGTCTTGCATGCCGCAGTACGCGCCGGACGACAGCGGTCACTACATCTGCTACCTGAGCCGCCAGCACCTGCCGTCGCGCATCCGCGTGTTCGTCGATCACATGACGACGGCCATCCGTGCGCTGGACCTGCAGTGTCCGGCGGCCTTGTGAAAGAGAAGACATGGCCAAGCTGAGCCCACCCCCCACCACGCTGCTGGACACCTACCGCGGCACCGAGTTCCAGCCGCTCTACACCACGACGGTGAACGTCACCGGGGGCGAGGCGGCGCACGGACGCGCGTCCGGCATCGTGCGGTCGGAGGATGGCGGGCTCGACCTCGAACTGCGCCTGCCTCCCGCGCTCGGCGGACCCGGGGGCGGCACGAACCCCGAGCAGCTGTTCGCCGCGGGCTACGGTGCGTGTTTCCACGGCGCCGTGAACCTGCTGGCGGCACGTCACGGCATCGAGCTCCACGGTGCGTCGGTGGCGGTGACCGTCGCGTTCGGTTGCGACCCGATGGATGGCCGGCACAGCCTCACCGCGGAACTGGTCGTGCGCCTGCCGGGGCTCGACCGCACGCTCGCCGAACGCCTCGTGCGCGAGACCGAACGCATCTGCCCGTACGCGAAGCTGGTCCGCCAGGGCATCGAGAGTTCGGTGCGCGTCGAGACTTGAGCGGAGCGTTCAGCCGCCCGCCACGAACCGGTCGGCCCGTGCGGCGCCCACGATCGCGTCCTCGTCGATCTCGACCAGGTCCAGGGGGCGTGCGTCGCCGAGCCAGGTGTTGCGGCGGATGAACCACTGCGCGAGTTCGGCGTCGTCGAACACGCCGCGCAATTCGGCGAGCACGCCGGACACCACCGGGCGGATGCCGTCGTCGCCGCGCGACAGCTGGAACGCGGGCAGCAGGATCGCGCCGCGCCAGTCGATGGCCACCACCTCCCGTTCCACGATCCACCGCGCGAGCCGGGAGACGGGCTGGTCGTGGTGTGCGCGCAGGCGCTGCGCGAAGTCGTCCCCGCCGATGAGACCGCCGTGAACCCGGTAGCCGTGGCTCATCTCGAGGAGCGCGACGTCTTCCAGCCACTGGAACGTGTCGGCCAGCGGCGGCGTCGGCGGCAGGTACTGCGGACCGCACGTGGCGGACGCGGTGCGCACGGGGTCGATTCGAACGGTCATGGCGTGTTCCTCCGGGGTCGATGGGGTGCAACGACTGTAGGCAGGGCGCCTTCGCGTCACCAGACCCGCGCCCGGACCACTGCGTTGAGCCGCGGACACCAATCGCCGAGGGACCATCGGTGATTCATGGGCAACATTGAGTTGATGTGTTGCCGTCTAGTGGGCACGAGGCGGCCTCCCTAGGATTCATCACGCCGGTCCTGCACCGCCACGTCCGAACCCATCGACCCAACCAGGAGTCCACCATGACCCAACGCATCAACTTCATGAAGCAGTCCCCGGAACTCACGAAGAAGCTCCTCGAGTTCTCCGCCGCGCTGAAGAGCTGCTCGATCGAAGAGAAGATCCGCAACCTCGTCGACATCCGCGTCGCCCAGCTCAACGGCTGCGCGTTCTGCCTCGACATGCACATCAAGTCGGCCCGGATCAACGGCGAACGCGAACTGCGCCTGCACCACCTGGCCGCCTGGCGCGAGTCCACGCTGTTCGTGCCGCGCGAGCGCGCCTCGCTGGCCTGGGCCGAGATCCTGACCCAGCTGCCCGCGCAAGGTGTGCCCGACGAGCTGTTCGAACGTGTCCGCGGCCAGCTCTCCGAGACCGAGATCTCCGACCTCACGTACGTCGTGATGGCGGCCAATGCGTGGAACCGCGCCAACATCGCGTTCAAGACGGTGCCGGGCAGCTCGGACTCCGCGTTCGGCCTCGACAAGGCCCAGCTGGCCTGATCGCCCACCTTCCACGAGGAGTCTCACCATGAAAGTCGTCGTCATCGGCGGAACCGGCCTCATCGGGTCGAAGCTCGTGGCCCGCCTGCAGGCGGCGGGCCACGAGGTCGTCGTCGGGTCGCCCAACACCGGCATCAACACGATCACCGGCGAGGGGCTCGATGCGGCCCTCGCCGGCGCCCAGGTCGTCGTGGACGTCGCCAACTCGCCGTCCTTCGCGGACGACGCGGTGATGTCCTTCTTCCAGACGTCGGGCCGCAACCTGCTCGCCGCCGAGAAGAAGGCGGGCGTGCGCCACCACATCGCGTTGTCCGTGGTGGGCACGGAACGCCTGCAGGCCAGCGGCTACTTCCGCGCGAAGCAGGCGCAGGAGGACCTCATCAAGGCCTCGGACGTGCCGTACACCATCGTGCATTCGACGCAGTTCTTCGAGTTCGCCGGCGGCATCGCGCAGTCGGCGACCGAAGGCCAGTCGGTGCGCCTGTCGCCCGCGCTGATCCAGCCGATCTCGTCGGACGACGTGGCGGACGCGATGTTCGATGCCGCCGTCGCGGCGCCGTTCAACGGCATCGTCGAGATCGCCGGACCGGAACGCTTCCGCCTCGCCGAACTCGTGGGCCAGTACCTCGCCGCGAAGAAGGATCCGCGCCACGTGGTGCCGGACGAGGGCGCGCTGTACTTCGGCGCCCGGCTGGACGACGCCACGCTGGTGCCGGCCGCCACGTCGGTGCCGCGCCTCGGTGCGGCGCGCTTCCAGGCGTGGCTCGCCACGCAGGTGGGCTGACCGGCGGTTCCTGTTCCATGCCTCCGGCCCGTCGCGACGAAGACGACGGGTGTCAGGTCGTCGAGGCGGCTGTCACGGGCGTGCACTTTCCATCCGTTCGTGCACGGGACGAACCCACGTCGGCGCGGCGTCCCCGCACAGGCCGATCAGCAACACGACGATGCGCCGGGTCCGGAGGCACCCTTCCTCTTCTGGAGTTCCCATGAAGCTGTTCTACTTCCCCGGCGCGTGTTCGCTCGCCGGGCACATCGTGCTCGAATGGATCGCGCGGCCGTACGAGGCCGTGCGCATGAGCCGCGACAGCATCAAGTCGCCGGACTACCTCGCCATGAACGCGGGCGGCACGGTGCCGCTGCTGATGGACGACGGGTTCGCGCTCACCGAAAACGTCGCGATCCTCGGCTACCTCGGCGACCTGCACCCCGAGGCCGGCCTGCTGGGCGACGGTTCGCCGCGCGGCCGTGCCGACGTGATGCGGTGGCTCGCGTTCCTGAACTCGGACGTGCACAAGGCCTTCAAGCCCATCTTCGTGCCGGGCCGCTTTCTCGATGATGCCGGTGCCGCCGACGCGCTGGCGACGAAGGCCCGCGGCCACATCCGCGACTACCTGGAGCGGCTCGATGCCCAGCTCGAAGGCCGCGAGTGGCTGGTGGGCGAGCGGTCCGTCGCCGACCCGTACCTGTTCGTGCTGCTGCGGTGGGCCCGCGCCAAGGGGGTGCACACCAGCGACCTGCACAACCTCGCGCGGTTCTTCGTGCGCATGCACGACGACGAGGGCGTCCGCCAGGCGCTCGTGAACGAGGAAGGCGCCCACGCGCTGGGCGGGCGCTGAACCGCCATGCGCGCCTACCTGCTGTCGCTGCTGCTGGGTGTGCTGGTCGGGCTGATCTATGCCTGGTTCGGCATCCGGTCGCCCGCGCCGCCCACCATCGCGCTGGTAGGCCTGCTCGGCATGCTGATCGGTGAGCAGACGCCGGCGGTGCTCGAGCGCCTGTCCACCCCGCCATCGTCCGTCGCGGTGGTGCACCCGGCCGATGCCCCCGGCCCCGACCGAAAGGAGTGACGATGCCGACCCCGCCCCCGGACATGCCGCCCGTGGAGACCGCACGAAGCGACCAGGTCGAGGTGAGCTTCGACGGCTCGCGGTGCATCCACGCGCGCTACTGCGTCACGCGTGCGCCGGCCACCTTCCTCGCGAACGTCGACGGTCCGTGGATCCATCCCGGCGCCACGCCCGTCGAGAGCCTCGTCGCGGTGATCCACCAGTGCCCGTCGGGCGCACTGCACTACCGCTGCTTCGATGGCGGGCCGGAGGAGCCGCCACCGCCGGTGAACCTCGTGACGCTGCGCGAGAACGGGCCGTACGAGGTGCGTGCGCCGATGCGACTGGGCGACACCGCGCTGGGCTTCCGCGCCGCGCTGTGCCGCTGCGGCGCGTCGAAGAACAAACCCTTCTGCGACAACAGCCACCGCCACAACGGTTTCCAGGCCACCAGCGAACCCGCGAGTGGGAACACCACCGCGCTCGGGCAACGCGACGGGCCCGTGTCCGTCCGTCCCCTGGCCGATGGCCCGCTGCATCTCGCCGGATCCCTGGAAATCGTTTCCGGCACGGGCCGCATCGTCGAACGCACGCGAGCGGTGGAACTGTGCCGCTGCGGCGCGAGCGAACACAAACCCTTCTGCGACGACAGCCACCTGCGCATCGGTTTCCGCGCGCCGGGGGTCGAGCGTCCGTCCGAATGACAGGAACCCCGATGCCCACGCTCCTCAGCATGCCCTGGCCCGGTCTCGACCGGGCCGCCGAACTTCTGCGTTCCACCGGGGTCGGCGAACACGCCCGACGCACGGGCGACCGCGCGCCCTCGGGCCATGTGCTCGACCGCCAGGGCGGGCGGGTGCGCCTCCCCGACCTGTGGCGTGACGGTCCCGTCGTGATGCTGTTCTTCCGCGGGGGCTGGTGCCGGACCTGCGACCTGCAACTGCGCGCCTGGCGCCGGCAGCGCGACGCGCTGGCCGCGCTCGGCTTCAGGCTGGTGGCGGTGTCGCCGCAGCAGCCCGACCCGCAGGGTGAATGCTTCGGCTTCGACCTCCTCAGCGATCCGGACCTGGCCGCCGCCAACGGCTTCGGCATCGCGTTCACGCTGCCGCCCGACGCGGTGGACCTCTATGCCGCGAACGGCATCGACATCCCGGTGCTCAACGGCAACGGACTGTGGGTGCTGCCCATTCCCGCGGTCTACGTCGTCGGCGCGGACGGCGTGGTGCGTTTCGCCTACGTGGAGGGCGATTCGCCGGAAGGTGTGCGCCCGGAGGACGTGCTCGTCGCGATGACCACCGGCGTGGCCTGACGGCCTCAGCCTTCGCCGCGGCCGTCGGCCCGGGTCAGCGTGACCGCGGCGAAGGTCGCGCCCTGGGCCAGGGTGCGGTGGACGGGGCAGCGGGCTGCCACGTCGGCGAGGGCCGCCAGCTGCTTGGCGTCCAGTTCGCCTTCGACGCGGATGTGGCGCGTGAACTCGTCAGGGGGCGTGCGGTCCTTGACCTTGCGGTGGTCGACCCCGGTGCGCACGCGCTCGAGCGGCCAGCCCTTGAGGTCGGCGAAGTGGCGAAGTGTCATCGTCGTGCACGCCGCGAGCGCGGACGACAGCAGGTTGTATGGCGTCGGTCCCGAACCCAGCCCGCCCACGGCGGTCGGTTCGTCGGCGAGCCAGCGCGACCCGCCGGACTGCAGGGCCAGCTGGAACTTGCCCAGGCCGGTCTCCTCCGCCTCGGCGTCGAACACCCGGCCCGGCAGCGCAGTGGGCTCGGGCAGGTAGCGCCCGGCCCACGCCGCGATCACGGCCGTGGCGTGTTCGGCGTCGGCGCGGTCGCGCAGCAGGTGGTCGGCCTTGTCGAGCGAGATGAAGCTCTTCGAATGCCGCGCGGCGAGGAAGATGCGGCTCGCGTTGTCGATGTCCACCACCTGGTCCACCGGGCTGTGCAGGATGAGCAGCGGCACCGTCAGTCCGGCGAGGTGGTGCTCGGTGTCGTGCGTGCGCACGTCGTCGATGAACGCCTGGCCGACACGCACCTCGAAACCGCCGAGCGGCACGGGGCCCGTGCCGTCGGCGCCGATGCGTCGCAGCGCCTCGTCCGGCACGTGGCGCAGCAGGTGGGCCGCGTCGAACGGCGCCCCCACGGTGGCCACGGCGCGCACGGACGGGATGCGCGCGGCCGCCACCAGCGCGGCGGTGCCGCCGAGGCTGTGGCCGATCAGCATCGCCACCGGCATGTCCGCCGCGGCCATGGCAGCGGCGGCCTGCACGAGGTCGTCCACGTTCAGCGAGAAGCTCGACTGGTCGGCGTCGCCCTCGCTGTCCCCGATGCCGGAGAAGTCGAAGCGCAGCACGCCGATGCCCTGGGCTGCGAGCCCGCGGCCCATCGCGACGGCCGAGCGGCTGTCCTTGCCACACGTGAAACAGTGCGCGAGCACGGCCCAGCCGCGGCAGATGCGCTCGGGCATCTCGAGCCGGCCGGCGAGCCGCCGGCCCTGGCCGTTGACGAACGAGAAGGTGCTGGTCGGCATGGACGGCTCCCGCGTCAGGCGAGGAAGGTGTCGATCGACACGCCACCCATCAGCGTGAGCGTGACCGGCGTGCGCTCGGCGATGTCGACGAGGCGCTGGCGCTGCTGCGCGTCGAGCCCCTGCGGCCGCAGCGTGCGGACGATGCGCGGACCGTCCTCCTCGCGCCGCCATTGCAGCTCGACCTCCACCGACGTCATGGGCCAGCCCTTGCGGTCGGCGTACATGCGCAGCGTGATCGCGGTGCAGGCGCCGAGGCTCGCGAGCAGCAGCTCGTACGGCGCGGGTCCGTCGTTCCGGCCGCCGAGCACGGCGGGTTCGTCCGCCACGAGGCGATGGGAGCCGAGGTCGATGTCGGTGCGGTAGCGGTCGCGACCGATGCGTGCGGTGCCGATGGCCATGGGGTTCTCCTGTCGTTGGATGTCAGAGGCGGATCGCACCCGCGCTCACGTAGCGCGAGAAGTTCTCGACCGGCATGGCGGCCTGGCCGCGGTAGTGTTCGTCGGACCAGGTCAGCACGACGTCGACCTCCCCCGCGAGGATCTGCACGTCGCCGAGGCGGATCTCCATCGCCATGCCCTCGCCTTCGCGGTACTCGACCGGGCCCACGACCTCGCCGACCAGCGCGACCGCGGCGGCCGGCGAGGCGGGCACGACGGGACGCGGCCCCGCCTCCATCGACAGCGCGCGGCGCACGCCGGCGTCGTCGTGCAGGCGCCGGAGGTACGTGCCGAGGTTCCGAAAGCCGGACAGGCCCACCTTCGTGGTGAGCGCCCAGCGCAGCATCACGAACAGGTACGCGTCGGCGCAGGTGCGTTCGCCGGTGAGCCACTCGCGGCCGTCCAGCTGCACGTCCACGCGCTGCAGCAGTTCGCGCACGCGCTCCCGCCCGGCATCGGCCACGAGGGTGTCGGGGACCAGGCCGAAGCCGTGGCGTTCGGGGTAGAAGACCGGGCCGTAGGCCTTGTGCACCTCGGCGTTGAGGAACGCGAGCCACTGCAGCGTCTGCGCGCGCGCGCCGCTGCCGTCCCCGCCCCAGAGCCGGGCCCGCGGATGCCGATCGGCGATGAACGCGAGGATGGCGATGCTTTCCGTGAGCCGCAGGTCGCCGTCGGCCAGCACGGGCACCGTGCCCATCGGGTTGATGCCGAGGAACGCGGGTGCCTGGAGTTCGGAGCGGCGCAGCGCCACTGCCTCGTAGTCCGCGCCGGCCCATTCGAGCGCGACGTGGCTGGCGAGCGAACCGGCCCCCGTCATGTAGAAGAGTTTCATCGCGGGGCCCTCCGGCGTGTCAGTTCGGCGGCAGCACGGCGTCCACGCCCTGCTTCTTCACGAGGAACACGAGGAACTTCGCCGGCTTCGTGGTGCTGGCGTTGCGGCCCACGGTGTGCAGGTCGGCCGGGCCCTCGTAGAAGGTCTCGCCCGGCTTCAGCGTGACCTCCTTGCCTCCCTTCACGCCCATCACGATGGACCCTTCGAGCACGTAGATGAAGCCGTGCGCGTCGTGGCGGTGCACGGGGTCGGCGCCGCCGGGCGGGTACGTCACGGTGAGCATCAGCACCTCCTGGCCGGGCAGGTTGGGGAGCGCCTTCGACATCAGCGCGTCGACCGCCGGCGGGGGCGGTGCGGCGGTCGCGGGTTCGGTGGTCCAGAGCACCGCGGAGAGCAGTGCGATGGCGGGCAGGGCGAAGGGTTGGTGCGGCATGGGAGTCTCCTCTCGAAAACGGTGACCCGATGCTAGGAAGCGCCCCTCCGGCGCGGAAGGCATGGGACGGGGCTCGCCGTGTTTCCCGAATTGCACCAATGCGGCGGGTGTTCGCGGTCGACACTGGCTCCCCCTTTCAAGGAGCTTCGACATGTCCTCATCCGACACCCCCGTGGTCCTCATCACCGGCGGTGGCGCCGGCATCGGCCGGGCCACCGCCCGGCGCTTCGCGGCGCAGGGCGCCCGCGTGGTCATCACCGGACGCCGCCAGGCCGCGCTGGAGGCCGCCGCGGCGGACCATCCGGCCATCGGGTTCATCGTCGCCGACGCCGGCCGCGCCGCAGACGCCGAACGCACGGTGCAGGAGACCGTCGAGCGGCACGGCCGCCTCGACGTGCTCGTCAACAACGCCGGCGCGGGCGCGATCCTGCCGCTGGCCGACGCGACCGCGGAGCGCATCCGCGAGATCTTCGACACAACGTCGTGGGGCCGTCGCTGCTCGCGCGCGCCGCGCTGCCGCACCTCAAGCGCAGCCGGGGCCACATCGTCAACGTCTCGAGCACCTTCGGCCACAAGGCCGCGGCGGCGCTGTCCCACTACGCGGGCAGCAAGGCAGCGCTCGAACTGATGACGAAGTGCTGGGCGCTCGAGTTCGCGCCGGACGGCATCCGCGTCAACGCGGTCGCCGCGGGCCCGACCGACACCGACTTCCTGACCGAACGCATGCAGCTGAGCGAGGAACAGGCCGAGCAGGTGCGGGCCCAGGAGCGCGCGACCATCCCGCTCGCGCGCCGCGGCACGCCGGACGAGGTGGCCGCGTGGATCGCGACGCTGGCCTCGCCCGCCGGCGCTTGGGTCACCGGGCAGGTGATCACCGTCGACGGCGGGCTGGACGTCACCTGAATCAGGCCAGGTACGCCCCCAGGAAGGCCGCCGAGCGCTGCTGCGCGAGTGCCGCCGCCGCCTCGTCGCGGTGTTCGCCGCCGCGGCGCGCGAACGCGTGGCGGCACTCCGGGTAGAGGAACGTCTCGACCCGCGGGCGCCGCTCCAGCGCGTCGAAGATGTCCTGGCGGGCCGGCAGCGGGATGTACTCGTCGTCCTGCGCGAGGTGCACGAGCAGCGGGCTGTCGATGCGGGCTGTGTCGTCGAGGTACCGGTTCGCGCCGCCGGGGTAGTACACGACCGCGGCATCGACCCGCGTGCGTGAGGTGGTGAGCAGGGCCAGCAGGCCGCCGAGGCAAAAGCCCAGCAGCCCGACGCGGCCGTCTGCCCCGGGCAGCGTGCGGGCTGCCTCCAGGGTGCGCAGCACGTCGGCCACGCCCTGCTCGACGTCGAAGGCCTGGTACAGCGACACCGCCTTGTCCCGCTCGGCCGGGGTGCGGTCCGTGAGGTCCACGCCGGGTTCGAGCCGCCACAGCAGGTCCGGGCACACGGCCAGGTAGCCGCGCTCGGCCAGCCCGTCGCACGTCGCGCGCATGTCGGCGTTGACGCCGTAGACCTCGTGGAGCACGACCACCACCGGCGCGGGCATTGTCGAGGGGCGGGACAGGTGGGCCCGGAAGGTGCCGTCGGGCGTGTCGATCGGGAGGGTGGTGGGCATGGGTTCCGCCGAGGGAAGTGGTGGGGAAACCGATGCTAGGGACGGCCGCCAGGCCCCGGTAGGCCCCGATCGCTCATCGGCCTGTTGACCCTGCGGCACCACTGCCGGGCACGCCGTGTTAACGAGATCAGCGTGCGCTTTTTCACCGATTAACTCGCCTCGCGGCGGACCGGCTTCGATACTGGTCTCGCCTTCCCCGCGGGGGAGAGGCCGAGCGGGAAGGAGCATCGAATCATGGAAATCGTGACACGACCGGGCAGCGACGCCGGCGACGGGCTGGCGTCGAGCTTCGCCACGAGCTACGCGGGGGTGCTCGCCTTCATGGCGGTGGCGAACGAGGGCAATTTCGCCCGGGCGGGCGACCGCCTGGGCATCGGGCGATCCGCCGTCAGCCGCAACGTGCAGCGGCTCGAGGTGCAGCTCAACGCGCGGCTGTTCCACCGCACCACGCGCAGCATCTCGCTCACCAGCGAAGGCGAGCTGTTCTTCGCCCGGTGCCAGCCGGGCGTGATGCACATCGCCCAGGCCTTCGAAGAGATGCGCGACCTGCGCGAGGGGCGCCCGCGCGGCCGGCTTCGCGTCAGCTCGTCCGCGACCTTCGGCCGCAAGGTCGTGGCCCCGCTGCTGGCCGGCTTTCAGGAGGCCCACCCCGAGATCGAGCTGGAATTGCTGCTCGACGACGCCCGGCCGGAGTTCATCGCCGACCGCATCGACATCTCGTTCCAGAACGGCCGCATGGAAGACAGCCAGGTGGTGGCCAAGCAGCTCGTGCCGATGCGGATGGTGACCTGCGCGTCACCCGCGTATGCGCGCGAACACGGCCTGCCGCGTTCGCTCGACGAGCTGGCGCAGCACCGCTGCGTGCACCTGCGGCTGCCGTCGGGGCGGCTCGCGGAATGGGAGTTCAAGGTCGACGGCCGCACCCACCGGATGCTGCCGCCGGCACGCAGCACGTTCAACGACGACGACCTCGTGCTGCAGGCCGCGCTCGGCGGCCAGGGCCTCGCCCAGCTGCCCGCCTTCCAGCTGTGCGAGCCGCTGCAGTCGGGCGACCTCGTCACCTGCCTGGCCGAACACGAGCCGGACGACCGCGGCCACTACATCTGCTACCCGAGCCGGCGCCAGCTGCCGTCGCGGGTGCGGGTGTTCATCGACTACATGACCCTGCGCATCCGCGCGCAGCACCGGCAATCGATGGCGTTCGCCTCGGGCCTCGGCCCGATCGGCGAGCCCGTCCGGCAGGTCGCCTGATGGCGGCCCGGCCGCCGTCAGAGGGCGAGGCCTTCCTCCGCGTGCAGCGCGGCGCGGGTACCCGCGTCGCCATACATGCGGCGCGCGAAGGCGGTCAGGTAGCGCAGGCCGTCGAGGTCCACGTCCATCGCCACCGCCCAGCGGAACATCACGAACAGGTAGGGGTCGGCCACCGACCGCACGCCGGCGATCCAGTCGCGGGATTCGAGCTGGCGGTCCAGGCGCGCGAGGTGTTCGCGCACGGCCCGCCGGGCCGCCGCCGTGGCGCGCCCGGCCGGCGGGTCGGCCTCGTCGGGCTCCGGCCGCGCGAGCAGCGGCCGGAACGACGGGTGCACCTCGGTGTTCAGGAAGGCCAGCCAGCGCATGGCCTCGGCGCGGGAGCGCGTGTCCCCGCCGAGCAGGCCCGACGCGGGGTTCAGGTCGACGAGGTAGCTGAGGATGGCCACGCTTTCGGTGAGCGTGAACGCGCCGTGCGTCAGCACGGGCACCTTGCCCAATGCGTTGAGGCCCAGGAAACTCGCGGACCGCAGGCTCTCCGGCGTCATCTCCACCAACTGGTACGACGCCTGGACCCACTCCAGCACGATGTGGGCCGCCAGCGAACTGGCGCCGGCCATGTAGTAGAGCTGCATCATCTCGCGATCGGTCCCTCGGCCCGTGCTGTGGAAGCCCATGCTAGGAGGCGGGCCACGGCGTCGGTAGGCCCGCGCCGTTCACCACAGTGTTTCCATGAACGCACCATCGGACGCGCCGGCCTGTGGTCCACTCCACGTGCCGCCTGCGTGCTGTTGACGAGGCGGGTGAAGGGGGTTGATCGCCGCGGGGCCGTTTTGACGCCTCCCGGCTTTCATTTCATACTCGCCGCTCACCCCGTGCGAGCCTCATTCCAGTCCACCATGCCAGCACCGCCCGAGGCCGCTCCGACATCGACAGAGACCTGCTGGCGCTTCGGCGCGTTCGCGCTCTGCGAGACCCAGCGGCGGCTCGAACGGGCAGGCCAGGCCGTTCGCCTCGGCCCCCGTTCCTTCGACCTGATGCTGCAGCTCGTGCGCCGCGCCGGCGAGTACATCGGCAAGGACGAACTGCTCGCCACCGTGTGGGCCGGTGTGGTCGTCGAGGAAGCCAGCGTGCGCGTGCACATGTCCATGCTGCGCAAGGCCCTCGGTGAACCGGGCGCCGACGACGAATGCCGCGAGTGGATCTCGAACATCCCGTCGCGTGGCTACCGGTTCAACGGCCGCGTGTCGCGCGAGGAGATCGACACCTCGGTCGTGCCGCGTGCCCGCATCGCGGCGCCGTCGTTCACGGCACTGCCCGCGCGCCTGACCGAGCTGGTCGGGCGCGATGCCGACGTGGCCACCGTGATCGAGTCGCTCTCGACGCACCGCCTCGTCACGATCGTCGGGCCGGGCGGCATCGGCAAGACCAGCGTGGCGATCCGCTCGGCGGAAAGCCTGCAGCAGACGCGGGGCACCCAGGTCGCCTTCGTGGACCTCTCGCCGCTGATCTCGAGCGACCACGTGCTGAGCACGATGGCCCGTTCGCTCGGTGCGGCGCCGGACCTGCCCGACACCATCCAGGCGATCACGCAGAGCCTGGTCGGGCGCGACATGCTGCTCGTGATCGACAACTGCGAACACGTCGTGGAATCGCTCGCTCAGCCGGTCATGGCGCTGCTCACGGCGCTCCCGGGCCTGCGCGTGCTGGCGACGAGCCGCGAGACCCTGCGGGTGTCGGGCGAGTGGGTGCTGCGGCTGTCGCCGCTGGCCGTGCCCGACGCGGAGGGGGTGTCGCTCACGGAAGCGCTGCACTGGCCCGCCGTGCGTCTGCTGGTGGGGCGCGCCGAAGCGGCGGGTGCCGGGCAGTTCAACGAGTCGCAGGGGCCGCTGCTCGCCCGCATCGCGCGGCAGCTCGACGGCATCCCGCTCGCCATCGAACTCGTCGCGGCCCGCCTGGGCGGCCAGTCCGCGCGCGACCTCGCCCCGCGGCTCGACGACCACATCCGGCTCTTCTCGATCAGCAACCGCGGCGCGCCGCCACGGCACCGCACGCTCGCGGCAGCGCTCGACTGGAGCATCGCGCTGCTGGGTGAGGGCGAGCTGCGGCTGTTCCGCCGCCTGTCGGTCTTCCGCGGGCGGTTCGACGTCGACTCTGCCCTGGGCGTGGCCATCGACGTGGACCCGGAGGACGCCTTCGACACGCTGGTGTCCCTCGCCGACAAGTCGCTCGTGTTCTTCGACGGCGACGATGCGGTCGCGCCCTATCGCCTGCTCGACACCACGCGCAGCTATGCTGCCGCGCTGCTGGCGCAGAGCGACGAACGTGTCGCGCTGCTGCGCCGCCATGCGACGCTGATGCTCGACCTGATGAAGGAAGCGAACGTCGAGCTGCAGGTGCTGAACGAACAGGCCTGGGGCGAACGGTATGCCTATCGCCTGAACGACGTGCGCTCGGCGCTGGAGGTGTGCCTCGTGCAGCAGCCCGACGTGGCGCTGGCGGCGGCGCTGGTCACCACCTCGTCGCCGCTGTGGTTCCACCTGTCGCAGGTGGCGGAGTTCCGCGAGCTGGCCGAGGCGGCCCTGCGCCTCGTGGGCCAGCAGCCCGCGCCGGACACCGGCATGGCCGCGTCGCTGAACACCACGCTGGTCACCGCGCTGCTGCAGACCGCGGGCGTCGACGACACGCTCGACGCGCGGTGCGACCAGGCGCTGGCCGGGGCCATCGCGACCGGGTCGCCGGGCCTGGAGCTGAAGGCGCGCTGGGGCCGCAGCACCTGCGACATGTTCCGCGGCGAATACGCGGCGGCGCTGGCGCATGCCGATGCCCTCGCGGCGTTCGTCGCGCCGTGGGACGACACGACGGCACTCGTGCTGTCCCACCGTGTCAGCGCGATGGCCAACCACTTCGGCGGCCGCTTCGCGGTGTCGCGCTGCCACAGCGAGGAGGCCCTCGCGATCACGCACGGAAGCGGCCGCACCCAGCCCAACGTGGTGGGGCCGGACGCCGTGGTCGCGACCCAGGCGCTGCTCGTGCGCACGCTGTGGATCCAGGGCGAGGGCGAACAGGCCTTGGCGATGAGCCGCGAGGCGGTGGCCCGCGCCGAGGCGCTCGGGCATGCGGTGTCGCTCTGCTCGGCGCTGTACGGGGCGTGTGTGGTGGCGCTGTGGGCCGGCGACATCCCGTTGGCCGCCCGCTGGATCCACCGCATGAAGGACGAGGCGCAGCGCCGCGGCCTGCTGGGCTGGCTGCGGTATGCCGAGTGGTTCGTCGAAGGGCTGCTGCTGTCCGCCGGACCCGACCGCGAGGCGCACGTGCGCGACGTGGCCACGCGGCTCTCCTCGTACGACCCGCCGCGGCAGGAGATGCTGCTGACGTTCTGCCTCGACTGGCTCGACGAGCGCGTGGTCGAGCGGCTGGCGCGTGGCGAAGGCCAGTGGTGCGCGCCGGAAACCTGGCGCGCCGTGGGCTGGCGGCACGAACGCTGCGGACGCACCGACGACGCCGAGGCCGCCTACCGCAACGCGCTCGACACCGCGCGGCAGCTCGGCGCGAAGGCGTGGGAGGCCCGCGCGCTGCGCAGCCTCGCCGACCTGCTGACGAACACCGGGCGGCCCAAGCTGGCCGCGAAATTCCTGAAGACCCTGGACGGGGTCGCCCTCCGCCGATGAACAAGACCCTCACCCTCACCCTCCTCCTTGCCGGTGTCGTCACCGCCACCGCCGCATTCGGCCAGACCCCGGCCACGGACCCCGACACGGGACTCCCCGTCGTCCAGCCGTTCCGCTTCCCCGCCTCCCCCGCCGTGGCCCCGTTCTGGGCGAAGCGTGTCACCGGCTACCTGACCACCACCGACGGCACGCGGCTGCGCTACGCCGTGCTGCTGCCCCGGGCCACCGGCCGCGTCCCGGTGATCCTCAACCTGCACGGCTACGACGCCGGATCGATCGGCGGCCTCGCCTACCGCCAGCGGCAGACCGCGCAGAACCTCGAGCTCGACCGCCGGCTGCTCGAGGCCGGCTTTGCGGTGATGGGCGTGAACACGGCAGGGACCGGGTGTTCCGAAGGTTCGCTGGAATACATCCGCCCGCAGCTGGGCCGCCACGGCGCGGACGCCGTCGAGTTCGCCGCGGCGCAGGCGTGGTCGGACGGCCGCGTGGGCATGGCCGGGTCGTCGTACGGCGGCGCCTCGCAACTGGCGACGGCGCTGAACCGCCCGCCCCACCTGCGCGCCATCGCGCCCGGCATGGTGCTGACCGACTACCGCGAGGCCCTCGCGCCCGGCGGCGTGCCGCAGCCCGGGTTCATCACGCCGTTCCGGCTGATCTTCCGCACGTACTGGCAGGACCTGGTGGCCGCCACCGCGAAGGAGGAGGGCGACGAGGCCTGCCTGCGGCAGGTCGAGCGCAACCTCGACGCGGAGGAGCGCTCGCAGTCCATCATGCACCTCGTGACGTCGCATCCGCTGCGGGACGCGACGATGGGCAGCCACGACTTCGGCCGCGACCTCCACCGCATCGACGTGCCGGTGCTGTCGATGGAAGCGTTCCAGGACCAGGCGGTGACCGCGCGCGGCGGCCACTACCAGTCCCTGCTGGACCCGGCGAAGGTGTGGCTCGTGCAGACGAACGGCTCGCACGACCTCTACACCGTGGCCGCGTTCCAGGACACGGTCGTCCGTTTCCTCGACCGCTTCGTGCGCGACCAGCCCAACGGCTTCGAGCGCGACACCCCGCGCACGACGGTCTGGATGGAACTGGCGGATCCGGTCGACGGGGGGGCGGCACGGCGTGCCGCCGCGACGCCCGCGTGGGAGGTGAAGCGCGGTTCGATCACGGCCGGGGACGTGTCGGTCAGGACGTTCCACCTCGGGGCCGGCGGGCGGCTGGGCGAGACCCTCGCGCCGGGCGCGGCGGACGGGTTCGTTGCGCCCGGCACCGGCGTCGCGGTCAACGACCTGGGCGGCAACGCTTTCTGGGGTCCGCTGCCGGCGGACTGGCGCCAGACCCAGCTCGCCTACACATCGGCGCCGCTGGTCGAGGACATGATGGTCTACGGGCCGGCGAGCGCGGACCTGTGGGTCGCCGCCACGGCGGGCGACGCGGACCTGCAGGTCACGGTCACGGAGGTGCGTCCCGACGGGCAGGAGATGTACGTGCAGCGCGGCTGGCTGCGCCTGTCGAACCGCACGCTCGACACGGCGCGGTCGACGCCGCTGCGGCCGGTCCACCTCGAGGACCCCGACCGGCTGCAGCCGGTGCTGCCGGGGCGGCCGGTGCTCGCGCGGGTGGAGGTGAACAAGATGGGGCACTACTTCCGCAAGGGCTCGCGCCTGCGCGTCTGGATCGACACCCCGGCGCAGACGGGCGGCCTGGTGTTCGACACGTTCTCGTTGCAGCAGCGGGTCCACGTGCTGCACACCGCGACGTACGACTCGGTGCTGCGCTTCGGCGTGCTGCGGGACGTGCGCGGACCGGCCGCGCCCGCTGCGTGCGGCCGCGTGCTGATGCAGCCCTGCCGGCCGGACCCGCTCGCTGCAACGCCATGAGCCTGCACCCGGCAACGTCCCTCTTCCCGCCGCGCCCGACCGACATCCCTTACCGCCCGGGCCTCGATGGCCTGCGGGCCCTGTCGTGCCTCGTGGTGGTCTTCTTCCATTCCTGGGCACCCTGGGCGGGCGGCGGCTTCGTGGGCGTGGACGTGTTCTTCGTCATCTCGGGCTACGTCATCACCACGATGCTCGCGGGCGAGGTGGCGGGCGGCAGCATCCGGGTGGGCCGCTTCTACGCGCGCCGTGCCGTGCGGCTGTACCCGACGCTGCTGCTCCTGGTGGTGGCCTACCTCGCGCTGGCGCCGCTGCTGTGGCCGGCCGACCGCCAGTGGCTGTACGCCGGCCTCGCGGCCTTCTTCCTCACCGACTATTCGCTGGGGCATTTCGGGCAGCCGCTCGTCGTGGGTCACAGCTGGTCGATCGCCGTGGAGGAGAAGTTCTACCTGCTATGGCCGCTGGTGTTGCCATTCGTGCTGCGCGCGCGCCGACCCGTCGCGTGGCTGGTCGCGGCCTTCGTCGCAGCGACCGCCTGGCGGTGCTTCACGGCCGTCCAGTGGGGATGGCTGCAGGCGTATTTCACGTTCGACGCGCGCCTGAGCGGGCTGATGCTGGGCGCCATCGCCGCGGTGGCGAGGCCGAAGGTCTCCGGCATCGCCGCGTCCATCGCCGCCGTGGCGCTCGCGATCGTCATCGCCGTGCCCACGCTGCCGTCCCTGCCATTCCATCGCACGGTGGAGGCGACCACCCTCGTCATCACGCTGGCCGAACTGTCGGCCTTCCTGCTCGTGTGCCGCGCCGCGCGGCCCGGCGCGGGCGGCGTGCTGGCTTGGCCACCGCTCGTGTACGTGGGGCGGTTGTCGTACGGCATTTACCTCTGGCATTTCCCGATCGTGGTGCTGCTGCGGGACCACCATCCGCTGTGGATCACCGCGGCCGGCACGCTGCTGTTCTCGGGCGTGATGGCGGCCCTGTGCCTGCACCTGATGGACGACCCGCTGCGGCGGTGGCGCCAGCGGCGGTGGCCGAAGGAGCGCCCGGAGCCGGTCGCGGGGTGACCCGCCAGGGGGCAGGAACACCGTTTGCACTCCACCGGGTCGATGTCTTCGACCTGGTGACCCATGAACCCGAACCTCCCCGACTGGCTGACCGACACCGAAGTGTTCGGTGTCTCGATGATCAACCTGCTGCTGGCGCTGGCCGTGTCCCTCGTGGTCTACGTCGCGCTGTCGATGGCGCTGAGGCTGGTGCTGAGCCGGTTGAAGCGCATCTCCGACCGCACGACGAACCGTGCGGACGACGTGATCGTCGAGATCCTCGGCGGCACGAACGGCTGGCTGATCGCCCTGGTGGCGCTGCTGGTGGGCGTGGGCATGCTGGACCTGCCCGACCGCTGGGCCTCGCGCGTGAGCCAGCTGTGGTTCGTGGCACTGGCCCTGCAGGTCGCGCTGTGGGCCAACCGCGCCGTCACGATGGTGCTGCGACGGCACGCCGCGCGCCAGGCGGGGGCCGGCGTGCAGGCGACCAGCGCGGCGGCCACGCTGATCTCGTGGGGCGTGCGCACGCTGCTGTGGACCATCGTGCTGCTCGCGATGCTGTCGAACCTCGGCGTCAACATCACGGCCTTCATCGCGAGCCTCGGCGTGGGCGGCATCGCGGTGGCGCTCGCGGTGCAGAACGTGCTCGGGGACCTGTTCGCCTCGGTGGCGATCGCGGTCGACAAACCCTTCGAGGTGGGGGACTTCATCGTGTTCGGCGCCGTGGCGGGCACCGTGGAGCTGGTGGGCGTGAAGACCACGCGCATCCGCAGCCTGGGCGGCGAGCAGATCGTGATGTCGAACACCGAGCTGCTCAAGCAGACGGTGAGCAACTACAAGCGCCTGCGCGAGCGGCGCATCGTGTTCGGGTTCCGCGTGACCTACGCCACCACGCCGGAGCAGGCCGAGCAGGTGACGGCGGTGGTGCGGCGCATCGTCGAGCAGAGCGACAAGCTCCGGTTCGACCGCGCGCACCTGAAGGGCTTCGGCGAGAACGCGCTCGAGTACGAGGTGGTCTATATCGTGCTGGCCCCCGACTTCAACGTCTACATGGACGAGCAGCAGCGCATCAACCTCGCGCTGATGCGCGAGCTGGCGGGCCTGGGCGTGACGTTCGCGGTGCCCACGCGGTCGCTGTTCGTGAACCGCTCGGACGACGACGTGCCGGACGCGAAGCCGCACCTCGTGTAGCGGATGTGTTCACAGCCGCGCCGTTTCGTCAAACGGCCGGCGCATTGACCTTCGGCTCGCGCAAGGGCTTGGGCTTGCCGTCGGATTTACCGGCTAGAGTCCTTCGCCCCCCCCGATGACCGTGCCGATCCGACCATGACCGAAGCCGCCACCCCCCTGTCCGTCGTCGGCCGCACGCTGTCCCGTGCCGACGTGGCCGCGCTGCTGGCCGAGGAGGCGCTCGCGCTGCAGTTCGAGGACTGCACCTTCGACGGCGAGGACCTCTCGCGGCTCGTGCTGCGCGGCGCGCAGTTCTTCGACTGCGCGTTCATCGAAACCTCGTTCGAACGCACCGACCTCCGCGACACCCGCTGGATGGGTTGCAAGGGCCGCCAGGCGGACTTCCACCTCGCCGACCTGACCGACGCACGGTGGGCCCGCTGCGACCTGAACAACACCGTGTGGGCGCGGGCCACGCTGTCGTCCGCCGTGTTCACCGAGGTGAAACTCACGGGCGCCGGGTTCCACGAGGCACGCACGCTGGGCCTCGGATTCCACGAGTCGCTGCTGGTGGGCGTGGACCTGCGCGGCATGTCGTTCCGCAAGCAGACGCTTTCGCAGCTCGATCTGTCGGACGCGGACCTCGCGGGCTGCGACTTCCGCGAGGCCGTGTTCGAAGGCGGCAGCCTGCGCAACGCCCACCTGCGCAATGCGCGCTTCGAGGGCGCCGACCTGCGCGGGGTCGACCTCGGCGGGCTGAAGCTCGCGAGCCTCGGCGCCGCCTTCAAGGGCGCCGTCCTGTCCCACGGCCAGGCCGCGGCGCTGGTCGAGGAACTCGGGGTGCGGGTGGTCTGAGACGGTGCTCAGCGCGACCGCGCGAGCTTGAACGTCCCCACCAGCCCGGACAGGTGCAGCACCTGGTCCTTGAGGCTTTCGGTGGCGGCCGATGATTCCTCGACGAGCGCGGCGTTCTGCTGCGTCACCTGGTCGAGCTGGGCCACGGCCTGGTTCACCTGGCCGATGCCGTCGCGCTGCTCCGCGGCGGCGGTGCTGATCTCGCGCACGATCTCCGTGACACGCCGCACCGACGAGACCACCTCGGCCATCGTGGTGCCGGCCTCCTGCACGAGGCGGGTGCCGGACTCGACCTCGTCCACGCTCGTGTGGATCAGCGACTTGATCTCGCGCGCGGCCTGGGCCGACCGCTGCGCGAGGCTGCGCACCTCGGAGGCCACGACCGCGAAGCCGCGGCCCTGTTCGCCGGCCCGCGCGGCTTCCACCGCGGCGTTGAGCGCGAGGATGTTGGTCTGGAACGCGATGCCGTCGATGGTGCCGATGATGTCGGCGATGCGCGCGGACGCTGCCGCGATGCCGTTCATCGTGGTCACCACCGCCGACACCACCTCGCCGCCGCGTTCGGCGACGCCGTAGGCCGAGGTCGCGAGTTCGCTCGCCTGGACCGCGGCATCGGCGCTCTGGCGCACGGTGGCGGTGAGCTGCTCCATGCTGGACGCGGTCTGCTGCAGGCTCGACGCGGCCTGCTCCGTGCGGGACGACAGGTCGAGGTTGCCCGCGGCGATCTCGGCGCTGGCGGTGGTGATGGACTCGCTCGCACCCTGCACGTTGGCGACGAGGTCGGCGAGCCGGCCCTGCATCGTGCTCAGGTCGGCCACCAGGGTCTGCATCTCGTTGTGGCGTTCGTCGGGCACGGGGGCGGCGGTGAGGTCGCCGCTCGCGACCTGCCCGGCGCGGCGCGAGGCCTCGGCGAGCGGCCGCACGATCGAACGCGCCAGCGCCCAGGCGCACGCGGCGGCCAGCAGCACGCCGATCGCGATGCCCGAGGCCAGCATCGCGATGCCGGTGCGGTGGTTGGTGTCGGCGAACGCGCGCTCCTGCTCGACGCGCTGGCGCTGGTACTGCGCCATCGCCTCCACCGCGGCGGCGTAGTTCGCCGCGGCGGGGCGCAGCCGCGACTGGATGTCGTCGTCGGTGACCGCTTCGCCGGCGCCCTTCTTCTTGACCAGCGCGTTGCGCACGTCGCGGAAGGTGTCGCCCGCCGTGTCGATGGCGGCGAAAAGGCGTTTCGTCTCGTCGGTGTCGGCCAGTTCCTCCAGCGACTTGCGCACGACCTCGGAGCGGGCCGACGTGAGCTTGCGGTCGGCGTTGATGCGTTTCGTGTAGTCGGCGTCGTCGATCTCGAGCAGCGTCTCGGCGCGCACCGAGCTGAGCACGACGATCGACTGCAACTCCTGGGCGAGCAGCGCACGTTCGGCCGAGGGGCCGCCCAGGTCGCTGGCGATCAGGTGGAGGGTGTCGAGGCGCCAGATGCCGATGCCGGCGGCGGCGGACATCACGAGGAGCACGAGCGCGAACGCAAGGGCGAGGCGGGGACCGAGGCGGAGCCGGTCGAAGAGGGACTGCATGCGGGATTCTCCGGAACGAAGGGTTGCCCTCGCTCCCGCGGCGAGGGGATTCGAGCGTGTTTTCGGCGGGCGGCGACAGGAGTTGAGGGTTTGTACCTATCGCCGACATGCCCCTCGGCCTCCGATGTGTCGGATGTTTGACAGATTCGGTGTCTCGCCGTCCCTAAGCTGCGGCCTCATCGCCACCACCCTCACCGCCATGCAGCGTCGCCAGTTCCTCCTCGCCGCCTCGTCCTCCAGCGCCCTCGGCGCCTTGCCGGCCTTCGCCGCGGCCCCCACGCTGCGCGCGGCGGCCCGCGACGCCTGGCTCTACGGCCTGCCGCTGATCGAGATGGCCGGCGCGCGCGCCGAGACCCTCAAGGCGACGGCGCCGAACACGCTGCGGCGCGGCCGCGAGCTGACCACGCTCGCGGCGCAGTTCGTCACCACCCCCAACAACGACACCCTCTACGCCCGCGCCTGGGTCGACCTCGCCGAGGGGCCCGTGACCGTGACACTCCCGGCCAGCGGCACGCGCTACCTGTCGGTGGCGCTGATGGACATGTACTCGAACAATTTCGCCGTTCTCGGCACCCGCACCACCGGGCCGGACGGAGGCGTGTTCACGCTCGTCGGGCCGGGCGACCGGGCTGCGGCGGGACCGTCCGTGGTGCGTTCGCCCACCCGCTGGGTGTGGCTGCTGGCCCGCACGCTGGTCGACGGCGCGCCCGACCTGGCCGCCGCCAATGCGGTGCAGGACGCGCTCCACCTCCGGGGACCGGCCTGTCCGGTGCCGGCGGCCTCCGCGGGGCGCAACGCGCCCTGGGCCGAGTACTTCGCGGCGGTCCACGCGCTGATGCGCGAGAACCCACCGCCAGCGACGGACCTCGCCTGGCTCCGTGCCTTCGCCCCGCTCGGGCTGCTGCCGCCGGGTCCGTTCGATCCGTCCCGCTTCACGGCCGACGAGGCGGCGCAGATCGAGGCGGGCGTGGCCGACGCGAAGGGGGGGCTGCGTTCCGCGCGGGCCGGCCGCGTGGCAGACGGCTGGTCGTACCCGAAGGCGACGCTCGGTGCGTTCGGGCAGGACTACGTGTACCGCGCCCAGGTCGCCGTGGGCGGGCTGGCCGCGCTGCCGCCGGAGGAGGCGATGTACCTCCGCGCGGTGACGCCGCAGGGCAGCCCGCTGTTCGACGGGGCGGTGGGACACCGGCTCCACTTCCCGGCGGGCTCGCTGCCGCCGGTGGATTCGTTCTGGTCGCTCACGATGTACGAGGCGACGCCCGAGGGCCAGTTCTTCTTCACGCCGAACCCGATCGACCGGTATGCGATCGGTGACCGCACGCCCGGCCTCGTGCGGGGCGCGGACGGGTCGCTCGACGTGTGGCTGACGCGCGAGGACCCGGGCGAGGGGCGCCGGGCCAACTGGCTGCCCGCGCCGGCGGCCAAGCGCTTCAGCGTCATCCTGCGGGCCTACCTGCCGCAGCCCGAGCTGCTGACCGGGGCCTACCGGATGCCCGCGCTGCGGCCGATCACGGCCGGCTGACGCATCCCCTCATGCGTCGCGGCCCGCACGTTCCAGCCCCGCGGCGTCGAGGAAGGTGACGCGGCGGTAGGACAGGCTGGCGATGCCCTCTTCGGCCAGCTGCCGGAGCGTCTTGTTGAGGGTCTGGCGCGACACGCCGAGCATCGTCGCCAGGTCGGCCTGGGACAGTTTCATCGGCAGGTGCTGCCCATCGCGCAGCGGCGTGCCGGTGTCCCTCGCCAACGACATCAGCGTCGCCGCGACACGCTGGCGCAGCGAGCCCAGCGCCTGGGCCTGCAGTTGCGCGACGCTGTCGCGTTGCCGGAGCAGGCCGGCGCGGGCGATGTCGCGCCACAGCAGCGGCGTCGCGTCCAGCACGGCAAGGAGCGCCGCGCACGGCAGGCACACCACCACCGCCCCGGCCTGCGCCGTGTAGCCGTACTCGAGCGACGTGTCCTCGAGCAGGCGCACGAGCGGGGCCACCGTGCCCGCCACCAGGAAGGTCAGCAAGTGCTTGCGGCCCTCCGGGCTCGTGCGGCTGATCTCGACCACGCCGGACACCACGGCCAGCACCTCGCGCCGCGCGTGGTCGTGCAGCAGCGGCGTGCGCCGCCGGCAGTGCAGCCGGCGCCCGGCGGCGGCGAGCGCCTCCAGGGCAGCGCCGGGCCAGCCGGCGAACAGCGGGATGTGCCGCAGCGTGTCTTCCAGGGAGGCGGTGGAGGTCAATGGCGAGGTGCCGCTCAGCAGCCGAGGTCGGTCAGACCCGGATGATCGTCGGGCCGCCGACCGGCCGGCCAGCGGAACTTGCGCTCGGCCTCGGCGATGGGCAGGTCGTTGATGCTCGCGTGGCGCACGGCCATCAGCCCGTTCGCATCGAACTCCCAGTTCTCGTTGCCGTAGCTGCGGTACCACTGGCCCGAGTCGTCGTGCCATTCGTAGGCGAAACGCACCGCGATGCGGTTGCCTTCGAACGCCCACAGTTCCTTGATGAGTCGGTAGTCGAGCTCGCGGACCCATTTGCGCTGCAGGAAGGCGCGGGCCTCGGCGCGGCCGTTCACGAACTCGGACCGGTTGCGCCAGCGCGTGTCCACCGTGTAGGCGAGCGACACGCGTTCGGCGTCTCGCGAATTCCAGCCGTCCTCGGCGGCGCGCACCTTCTGGCGGGCGGTGTCGGCGGTGAAGGGGGGCAGCGGCGGGCGGGTTTCCATGGCGGGGGCTCCGGGGGCGGGGTGGTGTAGACAGGTCTGTCTACATGCGATGGCGCGACTCTAGGGCATGTAGACAGATCTGTCTACAATTCCGCATGGACCTCTCCGCCCGCGACCGCATCCTCGCCACCGCCCACGACCTGTTCTACCGCGACGGCATCCGCGGCACCGGCATCGACCGGGTGATCGCGGACGCGGGGGTCACGAAGGTCACGTTCTACCGCCACTTCCCGAGCAAGAACGACCTGGTGCTGGCGTTCCTGGCCCACCGGCACGGCCTCTGGATGTCGTGGTTCACCGACGCCCTGCAGCGGCACGCCCCGCGCAAGGGGCCGCCGCTCGGCGCGCTGCTGCCGGCGCTCGCGGAGTGGTTCGGGAGCGACGGGTACCGCGGCTGCGCGTTCATCAACGTCGCGGCGGAGCTGGGGCCGTCGGTGCCCGGTGCATTGGAGGCGGTGCGCGCCCACAAGGCCGACATGGCCGGCGTCATCGCGTCGCTGCTGCCGGCGGGGCGGACACGCCGGGCCGACGCCGCGGCGGTGGCCTTGATCGTCGATGGTGCGATCGTCCAGGCCCAGATGGCCGGGGACGGCGCCGACGCACTCAAGGCGGCCGCGCGGGCGCTGAGGGCGTTCGACCTGGCTTGAATCATGTGCACCACTTTCGTGCCGAATCGTGTCTGAAAACTGACAAAAGCACCTTCTCGGTGCTGACGATGCCCGGCTCATGGGCGGGATGTCCGACGGTGGGGCGGATCAGGAGGGGAGTGCGCATGGCACAGAAGCTGCAGAAGTGTCCCCGCAAGATTCAACCAACCGCCCCATTGGAGTTCCCTTTCATGAAGAAATCGCTTGTGTGCCTGTCCGTGCTGGCCTCGTTCGTGGGCGCCGCCGCCCATGCGGAGGAAGCGCCTTCGGTCACCGCGAACGTCACGCTCACGACGAAGTACAAGTACCGTGGCCAGGACCAGAGCAACATCGAGAAGAACGTCGCTCCGGCCATCCAGGGCGGCTTCGACGTCTCGTACCAGGGTTTCTACATCGGCAACTGGAACTCCTCGATCGGCCTGGTGCCCGGCACCGACATCGAGATGGACCTCTACGGCGGCTACAAGGGCGAGATCGCCCCCGACTTCGGCTTCGACGTCGGCGTGCTGCGCTACCAGTACCCGCAAGGCGCCGCGCTGAACACCACCGAACTCTACGGCGCGCTGAGCTGGAAGTTCGTCTCCGCCAAGCTCTCGTACAACGCCGGCGACCGCTACTTCGGCCTCGAGGAAGGCCGCGGCACGCTGTACGTCGACCTGAGCGCGAACTACGAAGTGGTCAAGGGCGTGACCCTGAACGGCCACCTCGGCTACACGAACCTGACGAGCGACACGAAGGCCCTGTACCCGTACAAGAGCTACATGGACTACAAGGTCGGCGCCACCTACGACTTCGGTTCGGGCTTCTCGGCCGCGGCCGCCTACGTCGGCGCCAACGAGAAGGAAAGCTGGGGCGACGGCAACAAGGGTCGCTTCATCGTGTCCGTCACCAAGGCGATGTGAGGTCCGGCGCTGCCGGGTGGAAATCTAGCGGGTATCAACCAAGGAGAATCCCATGAAGATGGTGACTGCCATCGTCAAGCCGTTCAAGCTTGACGAGGTCCGGGAAGCCCTCAGCACCATTGGCGTGCAAGGCATCACCGTGACCGAAGTGAAAGGTTTCGGGCGCCAGAAAGGCCACACCGAGCTGTACCGCGGTGCAGAGTACGTGGTGGACTTCCTCCCGAAGGTGAAGATCGAGGCCGCGGTCGACGACGCACTGATCGACCGCGTCATCGAGGCCATCGAAGGTGCCGCGCGCACCGGCAAGATCGGCGACGGCAAGATCTTCGTGTCGCCGCTGGAACAAGTGGTTCGCATCCGCACCGGCGAGACCGGCAAGGACGCGCTCTGACGTCCCGAGAAAGACAACCATGAAGAAACTGCTCGTATCCCTCGCCCTGGGCCTGTCGGTCCTCGGGTTTGCCGGGGGCGTCTCCGCACAGGACGCCGCCGCCTCTGCTCCGGAAGTTGCTGCCTCCGTGGCAGCGCCTGCCGATGCCGCGCCTGCGGCCGCCGCCGCGGCGGCACCGGCCGAAGCCGCGTCGGCCGCTCCCGCGGCCGCGCCGGTCGCCAACAAGGGCGACATCGCCTGGATCGTGGTCGCCACGCTCCTCGTGATCCTGATGACCATCCCGGGCCTGGCCCTGTTCTACGGCGGCCTCGTCCGCAGCAAGAACATGCTGTCGGTGCTGATGCAGGTGCTGGTCACCTTCTCGCTGATCGTGGTGCTGTGGATGGTCTACGGCTACAGCCTCGCCTTCACCGAGGGCAACTCGTTCATCGGCGGCCTCGACCGGCTGTTCATGAAGGGCCTCTTCAACGCGGCCGACGGCTCGTTCGCCATGGGCGCCACGTTCAGCAAGGGTGTCTACATCCCTGAAATGCTGTTCGCCGCCTTCCAGGCCACGTTCGCCGGCATCACCTGCTGCCTGATCGTCGGCGCCTTCGCCGAGCGCATCAAGTTCTCGGCCGTGCTGCTGTTCATGGTCCTGTGGTTCACGTTCAGCTACGCCCCGATCGCCCACATGGTGTGGTTCTGGATGGGTCCGGACGCCTACTCGGCCGCCTCGGTGGTCGACGAGATGAACGGCAAGGCCGGCTACCTGTGGCAGATGGGCGCCCTCGACTTCGCGGGCGGCACCGTGGTGCACATCAACGCGGCCGTCGCCGGCCTGGTGGGTGCCTTCGTGATCGGCAAGCGCGTCGGCTACGGCAAGGAAGCCTTCACGCCGCACTCGCTGACGCTGACGATGGTCGGTGCCTCGCTGCTGTGGGTGGGCTGGTTCGGCTTCAACGCCGGCTCGGCGCTCGAAGCCGGCAACAGCGCCGTCCTCGCGTTCATGAACACCCTGGGTGCCACCGCCGCCGCCGTGCTGGCCTGGTGCATCGGTGAGGCGCTGCTCAAGGGCAAGGCCTCGATGCTGGGTGCCGCTTCGGGTGCCGTCGCCGGCCTCGTCGCCATCACCCCGGCCGCCGGCAACGTCGGCCTGATGGGCGGCCTCGTGATCGGCTTCGTCGCCGGTTTCGCCTGCCTCTGGGGCGTGAACGGCCTGAAGCGCCTGCTGGGTGCGGACGACTCGCTGGACGTCTTCGGCGTCCACGGTGTCGGCGGCATCGTCGGCGCGCTGCTGACCGGTGTGTTCAACAACCAGGCCCTCGGCGGCCCGGGCCTGGTCGGCGACTGGGTCACCGCCTCGGTGGTGTCCAACAGCATCGGCGCCCAGGTCTGGATCCAGCTGAAGGCCGTGCTGCTGACCATCGTCTGGTCCGGCGTCGTCTCGTTCATCGCCTTCAAGGTCGTCGACCTGGTGGTGGGCCTGCGCGTGACGGAAGAGGAAGAGCGCGAAGGCCTGGACATCACGGCCCACGGCGAGACGGCGTACCACAAGTAAGCCCTTGCCCCGGCGCCGCGCCTTCACGGGCGGCGCCTCGTGCGATCCCCAAGGCCACCTCCGGGTGGCCTTTTTGCTGCCTGGACCGGATGCCCCGTTCGAGGGGGCGGCGGCAGGATGCCGCGACTTGCAGCCGCCGGGCCCGCCCCCACATGCCTAGAATCTCCGCATTGACGCGATTCCGGGCTTCCCATGGTTCCTCACCTCATCACCGCCCTCAACGGCCCGATCAACGAACTGGAGCAGCGCATCCTCGAATCGCTGCCGGCCATCGAGCGCTGGTTCCGCCTCGAGTGGATGGAACACACCCCGCCGTTCTACACCTCGGTGGACGTGCGCAACGCGGGCTACAAGCTCGCCCCGGTCGACACCAACCTGTTCCCGGGCGGTTTCAACAACCTCACGTCCGAGATGCTGCCGCTGGCGGTGCAGGCGGCCATGGCAGCCATCGAGAAGATCTGCCCCGAGGCGAAGAACCTGCTGCTGATCCCCGAGAAGCACACCCGCAACTCGTTCTACCTCGCCAACGTCGCGCGGCTGATGCAGGTCTTCCACCAGGCCGGCCTGAACGTGCGCCTGGGCACACTCGACGACACGGTCACCAGCCCCACCACGGTCGACCTGCCCGACGGCACGTCCCTCACGGTGGAGCCGCTCGTGCGCACGCGAGGCCGCCTGGGCCTGAAGGACTTCGACCCTTGCACGATCCTGCTGAACAACGACCTGTCCGCCGGCATCCCGAAGGTGCTGGAAGGCCTGCACGAGCAGTACCTGCTGCCGCCGCTGCACGCCGGCTGGGCGCTGCGCCGCAAGACCAACCACTTCCAGGCGTACGAGGAAGTGGCGAAGAAGTTCGCGAAGCTGCTGGGCATGGACCCGTGGCTCATCAACCCGATGTTCGCGCGCTGCAGCGCCATCAACTTCACCACCGGCGAAGGTGAGGACGAACTCGCGGCGCAGGCCGAGACGCTGCTCGCGAAGATCCGCCGCAAGCACAAGGAGTACGGCATCCCCGAGAAGCCGTTCCTGATCGTCAAGGCCGACGCCGGAACCTACGGCATGGGCATCATGACCGTGCGCGACCCGAAGGACCTGATCGACCTGAACCGCAAGACGCGCAACAAGATGAGCGTCATCAAGGACGGCCAGGAGGTGAGCGAGGTCATCCTGCAGGAAGGCGTGCCCACGTACGAGCGCATGAACGACGCCGTGGCCGAGCCCGTGGTCTACATGATCGACCGCTACGTGGTGGGCGGCTTCTACCGCGTCAACGCCGAGCGCGGGGTCGACGAGAACCTGAATTCCCCCGGGGCGGTGTTCGCCCCGCTGGCCTTCGCGGAGTCGAACCAGCTGCCGAAGCCGGGCGTCAAGCCCGGAGCCAGCGCGCCGAACCGGTTCTACATGTACGGCGTGATCGCCCGCCTGGCCATGCTGGCCGCCAGCTACGAGCTGGAGGCCACCGACCCGGACGCCGAGGTTTACGAGTAGCCCACCTTGAGGCAAGATGACAAGTTGTTGCATTGCAACATCTTGTCTGTCCGTCAGGTGCAAAATGGCGACCCCTAGATTTCTCAGCCCGCGCTGCCCCCGGCGCCGCGGTCGACCGTGACCCAGCCCCGTCCCACTTCCAGCCTCGCGGCGCTCACGCTGGGCGCCATCGGTGTCGTGTACGGCGACATCGGCACGAGCCCGCTGTACGCGCTCAAGGAGGTATTCGCCCACGGGCGGGTGCCTCTCACGGAAGAGAACATCTACGGCGTGCTGTCGCTGGTCTTCTGGACCCTGACGATCATCGTGTCGCTGAAGTACGTCGTGCTGATCCTGCGCGCGGACAACAACGGCGAAGGCGGCCTGATCGCGATGCTGGCGCTGGCGTCCACCGCCGTGGCCGAGCGGCCCGTGCTGCGCAACCGGCTGCTGCTGCTGGGCATCTTCGGCACCGCCATCTTCTTCGGCGACGGGGTCATCACCCCGGCCGTGTCGGTGCTCTCCGCGGTCGAGGGCCTCGAGGTGGCCGCGCCCGGGCTGCACCACTACGTCGTGCCCATCACGCTGGTGGTGCTCACCGCGCTGTTCCTCGTGCAGCGGCATGGCACGGCCCACGTGGGCAAGTTCTTCGGCCCGGTCATGGTGCTGTGGTTCGGCGTGCTGGCGGTGCTGGGCGTGCAGCACATCATGACCAACCCGTCGGTGCTGTGGGCGCTGGCCCCCGACCATGCGGTGGCCTTCCTCGTCGCGCACCCCGGCACCTCGTTCGCGGCGCTCGGTGCGCTGGTGCTCTGCGTGACCGGTGCCGAAGCGCTGTACGCCGACATGGGCCACTTCGGCAAGCGGCCCATCCGCCTCGCGTGGTTCGCGCTGGCCATGCCCGCGCTCGTGCTCAACTACTTCGGCCAGGGCGCCCTGCTGCTGGCGCACCCCGAGAACGTCAACAACCCGTTCTACGAGATGGCCCCGCACTGGGCGCTGTACCCGCTGATCGCGCTGGCCACCTGCGCCACCGTGATCGCGTCGCAGGCCCTGATCACCGCGGCCTTCTCCATCACGAAGCAGGCCATCCAGCTCGGCTACCTGCCACGCATGCACATCCACCACACCTCGGTGAAGGAAGCCGGCCAGGTCTACGTGCCGGTCGTGAACTGGGGGCTGTTCGTCTGCATCGTGTTCGCCGTCGCACTGTTCGGCTCGAGCAGCAAGCTCGCGAGCGCGTACGGCATCGCCGTCACGATCGACATGCTGATCACCACGACGATGACCTTCTTCGTGCTGCGCTACGGCTGGAAGTACCCGTGGGTGCTGTGCGCGGCCGCCACCGGCTTCTTCTTCATGGTGGACGCGATCTTCTTCGCCGCCAACATCGTCAAGGTGTTCGACGGCGGCTGGTTCCCGCTGCTGATCGGCGGCGTGATGTTCCTGCTGATGATGACGTGGAAGGAAGGCCGCCAGCTCATGCGCGACCGCCTGCGCGACGACGCCATCGACCTCGAGAGTTTCCTCGAGGCGGTGTTCCTGAGCCCGCCGAACCGCGTGACCGGCACGGCCGTGTTCCTCGTCAGCGAACAGGGCCTCACGCCGAATGCGCTGCTGCACAACCTCAAGCACAACAAGGTGCTGCACGAGACGAACGTGTTCGTCACGGTGATGCACCACGAGGTGCCGTGGGTCGGGTTCGACAAGCGCGTCGAGATGAAGTCGCTGGGCCACGACTGCTGGCAGGTCACGCTGCACTTCGGCTTCAAGAACGATCCCGACGTGCCCGAGGCGCTGAACCTGCTGCGCGGGCGCGGCGTGCGCCTCGACGACATGGAGACCTCGTACTTCCTGTCGCGCGACATCGTGATCCCCTCGCTCGGCGAGGGCATGGCGATGTGGCGCGAGAAGATGTTCGCGAGCATGCACCACAACGCGAGCGGGGCGGCGGACTTCCTGAGCCTGCCGACGAACCGCGTGGTCGAACTGGGGTCGAAGATAGAGATCTGACGCGGCCTCCCGTTTTGTGCAACAGTCCTGCTTCCCACTGAAGCCCGACTGCCATGAACCTGCTCTTCGTCGCCGACCCGCTCGACACGTTCAAGCCCTACAAGGACTCCACCTTCGCGATGATGCGCGAGGCCGTCAAGCGCGGCCACCGCATCCTCTTCTGCGAACCGCGGCACCTGCACTGGCAGCGCGGCGGGCGCGTGAGCGCGCCGCTGCGCGAGATCGCGCTCACCGGATCGCTCGACGACTGGTACACCACGGTGTCCGAGGGCGTGGTGACGGCGCTGGCCGACGTCGACGCGGTGCTGATGCGCAAGGACCCGCCCTTCGACAGCGAGTTCTTCTACGCCACGCACCTGCTCGAGCAGGCCGAGCGCGAAGGCGCGCGCGTGTTCAACAAGCCGTCGGCGCTGCGCGATCACCCCGAGAAGCTCGCGATCCTCGAGTTCCCGCAGTTCATCGGCCCCACGCTCGTCACGCGGTCCGAGTCGGACATCCGCCGCTTCCACGCCGAACACGGCGACATCATCCTCAAGCCCCTCGACGGCATGGGCGGCATGGGCATCTTCCGCGTGGGCCCCGACGGCCTGAACCTCGGCAGCATCAGCGAGACGCTGAACCGCGGCGGCGCGCAGACGGTGATGGTGCAGCGCTACCTGCCCGAGATCGTCAAGGGCGACAAGCGCGTGCTGGTGATCGGCGGCAAGCCGGTGCCCCATTCGCTCGCGCGCATTCCCCAGGGCAGCGAGATCCGCGGCAACCTCGCCGCCGGCGGCAAGGGCGTGGCCCAGCCGCTGAGCGCGCGCGACTTCGAGATCGCCGAATCGCTCGGCCCCATCCTCGCGGCGCGCGGCCTGCTGCTCGTGGGCCTCGACGTGATCGGCGACAGCCTCACCGAGATCAACGTGACGAGCCCCACCTGCTTCCAGGAGATCACGCAGCAGAGCGGCTTCGACGTGGCGGCGATGTTCGTCGACGCGCTGGAGGCGGCCCTGCGCGTGTCGGCCGCCTGATCGAAGGGCATTTCCGGCGGGTGGGGTCCGCGCCCGGCGACAATCGGGGATTCCGGTTTTCGCGCCCCACCCCCCATGGCCGTCCTTTCGCTCTCCAACGCCCACCTGGCCTTCGGCCATGTGGCCCTGCTCGACAACGCGGCGTTTTCGCTCGAGTCGGGTGAACGGCTCGGCCTGATCGGCCGCAACGGGGCGGGCAAGTCGTCGCTGCTGAAGATCCTCGCGGGCCTCGAGAAGCCCGACGACGGGCTGCTGCAGATGACCCAGGGCTTGCGCATCTGCTACGTGCCGCAGGAACCGGTGTTCGACCTGTCCTCGTCGGTGTTCGACGTCGTGAGCCTCGGCGTGGCCGAGGCCAAGGCCGTGCGCCAGCAGTACGAGGAACACGCCGAGGGCGTCGACCTCGACGCGCTGCAGACGCGCATCGAGGCGCTCGACGCCTGGACGTGGGAGCAGCGGGTGGAAACCACGCTCGGCCAGCTGCACCTCGACGGCAGCCGCATCGTCGGCGACCTGTCGGGCGGCATGAAGAAGCGCGTGGCGCTGGCCCAGGCCCTGGTGGCCGTGCCCGACGTGCTGCTGCTCGACGAACCCACCAACCACCTCGACCTCGACTCCATCGCCTGGCTGGAAGACCTGCTGCGCTCGTTCAAGGGCAGCGTGATGCTGATCACCCACGACCGCGCCTTCCTCGACGGCGTGGCCACCCGCATCATCGAACTCGACCGCGGCATCATCCGCAGCTACCCCGGCAACTTCACCGCGTACGAGCGGCTGAAGGAAGAACAGCTGGCCTCGGAAGCGCTGGCCAATGCCCGCGCCGACAAGCTGCTGGCCCAGGAGGAGGTGTGGATCCGCAAGGGCGTGGAGGCCCGGCGCACGCGCAGCGTGGCCCGCATCGCGCGCCTGGAGGTGCTGCGGGCGAACCGCCAGAAGCGGCGCGACTCGCTGGGCCAGGTGCGCCTCGAGATCGACTCGGGTGTGCCGAGCGGCAAGATCGTCGGCGAACTGCGTGACGTGTCGAAGGCCTTCGGCGACAAGGTGATCGTCAAGGGCTTCAACGCCACCGTGCTGCGCGGCGACAAGGTGGGCCTGATCGGCCCCAACGGCGCGGGCAAGACGACGCTGCTCAAGCTGATCCTCGGCCAGCTCGCCCCCGACCACGGCACGGTGCGTCAGGGCACGAAGATCGAGGTCGCGTACTTCGACCAGATGCGCAGCACGCTGAACCTCGACGCGACGCTGGCCGACACCATCAGCCCCGGCAGCGAATGGGTGGAGTTCAACGGCCAGCGCAAGCACGTGATGAGCTACCTGAACGACTTCCTGTTCTCGCCGGAGCGGGCCAACTCGCCGGTGCGCACGCTGTCGGGCGGTGAACGCAATCGCCTGCTGCTCGCCCGCCTGTTCGCGCTGCCCGCGAACGTGCTGGTGCTCGACGAACCCACGAACGACCTCGACATCGACACGCTGGAGCTGCTCGAGGAACTGCTGCAGGGCTACGCCGGCACTGTGTTCCTCGTGAGCCACGACCGCCGCTTCCTCGACAACGTGGTCACCAGCACCATCGCGTGGGAAGGCGACGAGAGCCCGGGCCTGTGGCGCGAGTACGAAGGCGGCTACGAGGACTGGAAGGTGCAGCGCGACCGCGCCCGCAGCCTGCGCGACAAGGCGGCCCGCGCGGCGCCGGCTCCCACGCCGCCGGCTGCCGCATCCGCGGCGGCGCCCGCCCCGGTGAAGAAGGCCAAGCTCAGCTACAAGGAGCAGCGCGAACTCGACGGCCTGCCGGCCCGCATCGAGGCGCTGGAGACCGAGCAGGCGCAACTGGCCGAGCAGCTGTCCGGGGTCGAGATCTACAGCGATGCGAAGCGGCTGGCGGCGGCGCAGGCGCGCACGACGGCCATCGAGGAGGAGCTGATGGCCGCGCTCGAGCGCTGGGAAGAACTGGGCGCGCGGGGCTGAGCAACTCTCCGTCGTCCCGGCCTTCGCCGGGAAGGCGGCTTCTTCTTTCGCGCCCGCGGGCTTCCCTATCGGGTGAGCGCCCCGAACCAGGAATCCGTCGCCGCCCGGTGCGTGCGGCTGATGATCAGCCCCGACTGCAGGTACAGCGCATTGAGCAGCCGTGCCGCCCGTTCGCCGTCGAAGCCGGGCCAGTCGGACAGCTCGCGCAGCGAGACGCTGGCGCGCTGCAGGCGCTGGATGGCGGCGGCCAGCACGCCGGTGGCCCGCAGGTCGCCCAGCTCGATGCCGGGGGCCACGCGGTAGGCCACGGGGCCGGCGATCTCGGGCAGCAGCGTGGCGCGCGAGCCGCGCAGCGCGAACTCCCACAGCACCGGCCGCAGCGGGTGGTAGTGCTGTTCCTCGCCCACGAGGGCCTTCTCGACGTCGCCCGGCGGGCGCAGCACCGCGGGCTCGACGTGCAGCACGCGCAGTTCGGTGGGGCGCTGCTTCAGCAGTGCGTCGAGGCTGATGGGGCAGTGCACGAGGCGTTCGATGGCGAACACCGTGAGCGGCACGACCATGTCGCCCATCTGCAGGTGGACCACGACCTGCTGGCCATGGCGGACACAGGCGGCGAGCACCTCGAGGGCCTCGGAGGCCTGGCCGGCCTGCTCGAATCGGCCGAGGTCGGCGAGGAGGGATGGGCTGAGCGCAGGCTGGCGCGCCGCGCCCTCGACCACGACCCCGCGGGCCCGAGGGCCGCCAGGCTCGTGGAGGTAGCGTTGGAAGGCGCTGACGCGGAGGAGCTCCGGTTCGCCGAAAGGAATGGTGGGTTCGAACATGCAGGGAATCGCTTCAACCCGTGACTTTATGCCACTCCGGGCTTCAAGGGCATTCGCCCTTTCCCTGGAAAGGGTCCGGCTCAGGCGCCGCGGCGCGCGCGCTGCAGCGCCTGCCAGAACGCCGGCTCCTGGGTGGTGGCGAAGTTGATGCGCATCAGCGAGGTGGGCCGCGGCGACGCGAAGAACAGCGACCCGGGCGCGAGCAGCCAGCCGTCGTCCAGCATCGTGTGCGACAGCCGCTCGGTGTCCGTGCCGGCGTCGAGCCAGCCGAAGAGGCCGCGCGGCGGCGCGCCGAAGCGGCAGCCGGCGGCTTCGGCCGCCCGCACCGTGCGGGCCCGGGCCGCGTCGAGCAGCCGCGTGATGCGCTCGACGTGCCGGCGCAGCAGCCCCTGCTCGAGGCAGTGGGCGATGGCCTGCTCCTGCATCACGGGGGTCGTGAGGCTCGTCAGCAGCTTGGTGTCGATCACCCGCTCGACCAGCGCGGGCGACGCCGCGAGGTAGCCCACGCGCCAGTTGGGCGCGAGGATCTTCGAGAAGCCGGAGACGTAGATGGTGCGGCCGAGCCCGTCGAGCGCCGACAGGCGCGGCAGGTGCGCCGGCGCGAGGTGGGCGTAGGTGTCGTCCTCGACGATGTGGAAGTCGTGCTGTTGCGCGAGCTGCAGCAGGCGGTGCGCGGTGCCGAGCGCGAGCGACGCGCCGGTCGGGTTGTGCAGCACCGACACGGTCACGTACAGCCGTGGCCGGTCGGCAGGCTTCTGGGCCTCGATCAGGCGGGCCATCGTGGCGAGGTCCGGGCCGTCCTCGCCGCGCGGCACCGGCAGCATGCGCATGCCGAGCGCGGCGAGCCGCGCGTACTCGACGGACCAGCCGGGTTCGTCGACCAGCACCGTGTCACCCGGCCGCAGCAGCGTGCGGGTCACGACATCGAGGGCCTGCGTGGCGCCCGCGGTGGTGACGATCTGCTCGGGCGGCGCGGGCACCCCGAGTTCGGCGAGCTTGCCGGACAGCGCGCGGCGCAGCCGCAGGTCGCCGGCCGGTTCACCGTAGCGCACGGTCATGGCCTCCAGCTGGTGGCCGCTCGTGACCCGCCGCAGCGCCGTGGCGAGCATCGGCACGTCGAGCCATTCGACGGGCAGGGTGCCGAGGCCGGGCATGGGCCGGGCGCCGGGCGGCTGGAACATGCCGCGCACGAGGGCCGTGGCGCTGATGGGGGCGGTTGGGCGGACGGCGTGTCCCGCGGCCGGGGCCGGGGCACTCGCCGCGGGCCGTGGCTCCCGCACGAAAAAGCCGCGCTGCCGCCGGGCCTCGACGAGGCCGGCGGCCAGCAACTGGTCGTACGCGGCCACGACCGTGTGCGGACTCACCTGGTGGCGTCGGGCACATTCGCGCACGGACGGCAGCCGCGCGCCGGGGGCGATGAGCCGCTGCCGGATGCGCTCGGCGAACCGCTCCGCCAGCTGGTCGGTCAGCGTCGTGTGGGACTCGCGGGAGAGAGGGGTCGCGTTCATGTGTCGGTGGCTCCGCCGATACAGTGCCTCGGACGTATCGTTAAAGTGTATCGGTACTGTGCTGGTCATGTGCGTAGACTGGGCTTTTGCTTCGAAAGGACCCCGATGAACTGGCACCTCGCCCGCCGCACCGAGCGCATGAACCCGTCGAGCATCCGCGAGATCCTGAAGGTCACCGAACGGCCCGGGATCATCTCGCTGGCCGGCGGCCTGCCGTCGCCGGAGGTCTTCCCGGTCGAGGCGATGCGCGAGGCCAGCGCCAAGGTGCTGCGCGACACGCCGGTCGAGGCCTTGCAGTACGCGTCGAGCGAGGGGCTGCCCGAGCTGCGCGAATGGGTGGCCGGCCACCTGCGCCAGTCCGGCATGCGGCTGGATGCCGCGCAGGTGCAGATCACCACGGGCTCCCAGCAGGGGCTGGACCTCGTGGGCAAGGTGCTGATCGACGCGGGCAGCCGCGTGGCGGTGGAGTCGCCCACCTACCTCGGCGCCGTGCAGGCCTTCGGGGTGTTCGAGCCCGAGTGGACCACGGTGCCGTGCGACGACGACGGGCCGCTGCCCGCCGGGCTGGCCGACGCCCGCGGCGCCCGGTTGCTGTACGTGCTGCCGAACTTCCAGAACCCGAGCGGCCGCTGCATCAGCGCCGGACGGCGCGAGGCGCTGGTGCGGGCAGCCCGCGAGGTCGCGCTGCCCCTCGTCGAGGACAACCCGTACGGCGACCTCTGGTACGACACCCCGCCGCCGCCGCCGCTGGCCGCGCTGTGGCCCGAGGGTGTCGTCTACATGGGCAGCTTCTCGAAGGTGCTGGCGCCGGGCCTGCGGCTCGGCTACGTGGTGGCGCCGCCCCAGCTCGGCCCCAAGCTGCTGCAGGCCAAGCAGTCGGCCGACCTGCACACGCCGGGGTTCAACCAGCGCATGGTGCTCGAGGTGCTGCGCACGGGCTTCCTCGACACCCACCTGCCCGCCGTGCGTGCGGCCTACAAGCGCCAGCGCGACGCGATGGCCGAGGCCCTGAAGGCCCACCTGCCGGCCGGCTGCCGCTGGGAGGTGCCGCACGGTGGCATGTTCTTCTGGGTCGAGCTGCCCGCCGGCACCGATGCGGCGCGCCTGCTGCCGCACGCCGTCGAGCGCGGCGTGGCCTTCGTGCCGGGCGGTGCCTTCTATGCGGAAGGCGGGAACCCTGCGACGATGCGGCTCTCGTTCGTCACCGCCACGCCGGAGCAGATCGACCGGGGCGTGCGCGCCCTCGCCGACACGCTGCGCGCCCACCTCTGAGGTCCCCGATGAAGCTGCCGTTCTCGCAGGTCGATGTGTTCACCACCACGCCGTTGAAAGGCAACGCGCTGGCCGTCGTGCACGACGCCGACGACCTGACGGCCGAGCAGATGCAGGCCTTCGCCCGCTGGACCAACCTGTCGGAGACGACGTTCCTGCTCCGGCCCACGACCCCGGAGGCCGACTACCGCGTGCGCATCTTCGCGCCGAACCGGGAGTTCCCGTTCGCGGGCCACCCCACGCTCGGCAGCTGCCATGCGTGGCGCGCGGCCGGCGGGGTGTCCCGCACGCCGGGCCTCGTGGTGCAGGAGTGTGGCGTGGGGCTCGTGCGCATCCGCGTGTCGGGCGACGAGGCGGCGTTCGCCGCGCCACCGATGAAGGCGACACCGGTGGACGAGGTGCTGCTCGGCCGGGTGCGCGAGGCGCTGGGCCTGTCGGCCGACCACGTGCGGGCGTCCAGCTGGCTCGACAACGGCTTGCCGTGGCTCGTGCTGCAGCTCGACAGCGCGGCGCGCGTGCTGGCCGTCGAGCCCGACTTCGGGGCCCTGGCGACACTGGCCGACGTGGGCCTGGTGGGGGCGCACGCGCCGGGCGGCGACGTGCAGTTCGAACTGAGAGGCTTCGCGCCGGGCGGCGGCATCCCGGAGGATCCGGTCACCGGCAGCCTCAACGCCAGCGTGGCGCGCTGGCTGATGGACCGCGGCGAGGCGCCGCCGGCCTACCGCGCCGCGCAGGGCGCCCGCGTGGGCCGGGACGGCCGCGTTTCGCTGACCCGCGATGGCGACACCCTGTGGGTGGGCGGGCCCACCGTCGGGTGCATCCGGGGCGACGTCAGCTTCTGACGGGCGGCCGGCCGGGGCCGGTCAGCGGCGCAGGCGCCAGGCGCCGCGCAGCACCGTCATGCGGGCATCGAGTTCCGGATTTCTGGCGCGCGCCAGGTCACCGTAACGGCGCCAGATCGTCCAGCCGGCCATCAGCAGGAACGCCGTGAAGGTGCCTCCCAGCACGACGGAGGCCCGCTTCGGCTTCGACTTGCGGTCAGGCGGTTCGGCCACGTCCACCTGCTGGAGCGCGGGCGCTTCCTTGGCCTCGTCCATCTTGGCGATCTCGTACTGCCGCAGCATGCCGGCCAGCAGCGTTTCCTGGAACTTCACTTCGCGCGTGGCACGGACGTACTCGAGGCCGGTCGAAGGCAACTTGCCGATCGGGATGTCGAGATTGCCTTCCTTGTCGGTGCCGCCACCGTTGCTCGATTCCATGCGACCGAGTTCGTTGCGCAACGCGGCCAGCTCCGAGACCAGCAGGCGCACCTCGGGGTTCTCCTGCGTCGCCGAGGTGCGCAGCACCTTCAGGCGAATCTCGCGTTCGGCGATCCGAGTCTTCAGCTGTGCCACGGCGAGGATGAGAGCCTCGGCCTGCTTGTCGAGCACGACCATCCCCGACTTCTCCTGGACGTCACGCAGCGCCTGTTCGGCCCGGATCAGGTTCTCCTTGGTGTCCTTGAGTTGCTGTTCGAAAAACACGCGGCGCTGCTGCGCCTCGGACACGGCGAGGCGACCCAGCAGCTTGGAGATCTCGGTCGAATGTGCGTTGGCCAGATCGGCCGCGAACTTGGGATCCTCGTCGTCCACCTCGACCAGAATCACGCCCGACTTCTTGTCGGCCGTCACCCGGATGTATCGGGGCATGGTGCCGCGGAGCACCTCGTAGGTCGGGATGTCATACCGCTTGCGCAGGTCGAAGCGTGCATCCAGGGCACGCTGCACGCTGTCGCTGCGCAGCAGATTCACGTACAGCTCCTCGGGGGTTTTGGCTGCGAGACCCCCTGCAAGGCCGCCGAGCGAGCCGAGGGCCGCGAGTGCCGCCGAGGAGTTGCTCTGCTGCTGCGAGTTGGCCGGCAGCAGTGTCGTGCGGGCCGTATAGACATTGGGCAGCAGCAGCGAGATGCCCAGGAACACCACCGCGGCCACCGCGGTCACGGTTGCAATGGGTTTCTTGCCTTCGCCGAGCCAGGTCAGCAGGTCGACAAACCCCACCTGGGGGCGTTCATCGAAGTCGTCCGCCACGGGGGCGGTCACGGGAGCGGGAGCGTTCATGTCAGTTGTCCCGCAGCGTGATGATGGCCGCGGCACCCAGGCCGAACTGCGCGAAGATCTGCGACCAGTCCTTCAGGTTGCGCACGAGCGCGCGGCCCCAGGTCTCGTAGTCGAGCTTGTTCGGCACCACGACGGCATCACCTGGGTTGAGCGGCACCGATTCGAGCTTGTTGCCGCCGAAGAAGCCGCGGGTGTCGTTGGCGTGGGTGACGGTGCCGTCCGCGCGCAGCACGAACATGTTCGACACCTCGGCCGCGTCGTCGAGGCCGGCCGAGCCGATGTAGTCGCCCACGGTCTTGCCCGGCTTCCACAGGAAGGCGTTGTTGTTGACCACGGCGCCGGCCACTGTCACGAAGGCCGGCTTGGTGGGCACCACGATCTGGTCGAGGTGCTCGAGCGGCACTTCCGGCAGTTCGGACAGCGAGGCCACGTTCGGCTGCAGTTCGAGCGCGATGCGGCCGTTGGGCTCCATGCGGCGCAGGCGCCCGATCTGGGCCTGGGTGGCCGCCGAGCTGACCGCGGCCTGGCCGGCGGTGGCGAGGTCGGAGCGGTTCGCCGCGTCGCGGGCCGCCTGCACCGACGAGAGCGCCTCGAGGCGCACGATGGCGGCCTGCAGGTTTTCGCGCTGGCGCTGGCGGGTCTCCTCGCGGCTGAACTCGAGGCCGTACACGTAGGCCTGCGGCGTGAGGCCGCCGGCACGCGTGATGAGTTGCGGGAGCGTTTCGCCCGGCAGCAGTTGGTACGTGCCCGGGGCACCCACTTCGCCGAGCACCGACACCAGGCGAGTCTGGCGGGACACCGGCACACGCAGGTCCTTCTGGCTGTAGACCGTGACGACGTCGCCGGCCAGCAGTTCGAGGTTGTTGGTTTCGTCGCCGTGCAGCACGGCCTTGCCGAGGTTGAACGGGATGACCTGCGTCGTGAGGTCGGCCTTGTTCAGGCGCTCGATCACGGCGTAGTCCCAGTTCACCGCATCGAACAGGGGCGACGCGATGCGCTGGCGGGTGTTCGTGCTGAAGCGATTGCGCTCGTTGTCGTCGTCGCGGTCATCGCGGTCGTACCGCTGCGAGCCATTGGGCGAACGGAGGTTGTCACCCGAACCCGAGGAGGACATGCCGTCGCGGTCGTAAGGCGGGTTGCCCAGGCGCTGGGCGTCGCGGACGTCGAGGTTGTCGGTGGGCGTGCCATACGCCATGGCGCCATTGCGCTGCCCGTTGCGGCTGTCCGCGTCGTTGCGGGAGGCGTTGTTCGCGCGGTCATAGCGATCGGACCGGTCCTGGCGGTCGCGGGTGTTCCGGCTGAGCGGCCGGCCCATCTCGTCCTCCTCGATCACCTGCACGAGCAGGTTCTTGCGGCGGTAGAAGTCGGGGGAGATCAGGGCGTCGCGGTCGGGGATCAGGTCTCGGATGCGCATGCCCGGCGTGTGGGCGTAGCGCAGCGGCTGGGCCACGGCGCCGCGCAGGGTCACGGCGTTGCTGAACGCGGGCGAGATGGGCAGCAGGGTCAGCACGTCGCCGTCCTGGAGCGGTTTCTGCAGGCCGGCGGCGTCGAGCTTGAACTGCTCGACGAAACGGGCGGCGCCGGTCCGTGCGGTGTCGATGCGCTCGACCTGCACCCGGTTGGGGTTCACGAGCACCGGCGAGTCGCCCGCGTACCGCAGCACGTCGGCGACGGGCTCCTTCTCCGACTTCAGTTCGTAGATGGCGGGGCTGTCGATGGTGCCGGTCACGGCCACGCGCGGGCCGGCCGGCTGGAAGACGATCACGTCGCCGGCGGCGAGCTGCACGTCCTTCGACTTGTCGCCCTGCACCAGGAAGTCGTAGATGTCGATCTCGGCGACCGTGCGGCCGTCGCGGCGCAGCGAGACCTTGCGCATCGAGCCGTTGGCGCTCGGGCCGCCCGCGGCCACCACCGCCGACAGCATGGTCGACTGGCTGGCGAGCGTGTAGACACCGGGCACGCGGGCCGGGCCGACGACGAACACCTTCACGCCGCGGAGCTGGCCCAGCGTCACGTTCAGGTTGAAGTTGGTGAACAGGCGGCCGATCTGGGCCCGCAGGTGGCTCTCGAGGTTCGAGGCGCGGGTGCCGGCGACGGTGAACGTGCCCACCTTCGGCAGGCTGATCTGGCCGCTGCGGTCGACGGTGGCTCGGTAGTCGACGTCGATGCTGCCCCAGGCGCGGATCAGCAGCTGGTCGCCGGGGCCCACCATGTAGTCGGCCGAGACCGGCACGTTGTCGACCGGCGAGAAGCTGTCGGCGGCCTCGTTGAAGAACCGGGCACCGAAGGGCTGCAGTTGCCGGCCCGTGGCCGCCTCGACGAACTTCTGGAATTCGCTGGGCCGCTGCGGCAGCATGTCGCTGCGGCGGCCCGGGGACGTGACGGCGGGCCGCTGCTGCGTCTGTTGCTGCTGTTGCTGCGTGGACGAGCCGGGCTGCTGACCGCCCGGCGAACCGTCGTTGCGCACCACGACGCCGCTGCGGCCCGACGACGTGCCGCCGCTGTCACCCGTGCCACCGAGCCGCATCGAGTCGAGAGGTTCGCCGTAGGCCGGGGTGTTGAAGCTGCCGTTGGAGGTTTCGCCCGCGGCCAGCAGCGCCGAGGAGAAAGACAGAAGCGAGGCGGCGAGCGCACTGGCTCTGAGAAGGGAGCGGAAGGACGGCAGGGTCATGCGGAACGAACTCTCGGAAGGCCCGCGGCCGGGTCCCGCGGGTGGGGGGCATCACGGTGCACCATGAAAGGCAGCCGCGAATATTAGCCGAAGGCCATGACGGGGCCCTCGGGAGGAACGCGGCGTCCGGCTTTTCGAGGCCGCCGCCCGCGACCCGATAAACTGGGGCCGCCCTCCGAAGCCCCCCTGGAATGGAAGCCCCCGACATCCGACTGATCCCCGCCGACGCCCCCGAATGGCTCGACGGCGTGCGCGACATCTTCCGCGAGTACGCCGGCAGCCTGGGCATCGACCTCGCCTTCCAGGGCTTCGACGAGGAGCTCGCCTCGCTGCCCGGGCGGTACGCCGCTCCCGAGGGGCAGCTGATGCTGGCCCTGGTGGACGGCGGCATCGCCGGCTGCGGCGCCTTCGCACCGCTGCACGACGCGGACTACCCGAACGCGTGCGAAATGAAGCGCCTCTACGTCCGCCCGGCCTTCCGCCGCTTCGGACTCGGACGCATCATGGCGCAGGCGCTGCTCGACGACGCGCGGCGCGCCGGCTATTCCGCGATGCTGCTCGACACGCTGGACGACATGGAGGCCGCACGCGAGCTGTACGCCACGCTCGGCTTCCACGAGATCCCGCCTTACTATTTCAATCCGATTCCCGGGGCGCATTACCTGAAGGCCGACCTCGACTGACCCGGCGCCGCCTTCGCCTCGTTCTTTTCCTCCTTCCAGCGCAAGACAGGCCATGACCGCATCCTCTTCCCACGGCATCGAACTCCGCGCCGGCGCCCTGCGCTTCGCCGTGCGCCCCGACCTCGGCGGCTCCATCGCGGGGCTGTGGTCCGGCGACACGCCGGTGCTCCGCTCGACCGAACCGGCCGCGCTCACGCTGCCGCGGTCGTCGGCCAGCTACCCGCTCGTGCCCTATTCCAACCGCATCGGCAACCGCCGTTTCCGCTGGGCGGGCCAGGACTACACCACGCCCGACAACTTCGGCAACTACCCCCATTCGGTGCACGGCGTCGCCTGGCTGCGCGCGTGGGAGGTCGTCTCCGCCACCACCACGAACGCGGTCCTCCGCTACCGCCACGCGCCGGACGACCACTGGCCGTTCGCCTTCGAGGTGGTCCAGCACTTCGATCTGACCCCGCAGGCCCTCACGGCCCGATTCGTGTTCACCAACACCCATGGCGCCGCCGCGCCGGCCGGGGTGGGCTGGCATCCCTACTTCCCGAAGCGCGAGCGCAGCCACCTGGACATCGCGATCGCCGGCCGCTGGGATTCCGACGCCACGCACCTGCCGGTGCGCCGCGAAGCGCAGGCGCGCATCGCCGACGACGTGGCCCGCCTCGACTACGACAACTGCTTCGACGGCTGGACGGGTGTCGCCCGCATCACCGACGAGAAGTTCTCGCTCGAACTCACCTCCACGCTGCCCTACCTGGTCGTCTACACGCCCCAGGACAAGGACTACTTCTGCGTCGAGCCCGTGAGCCACGTCAGCAACGCGATCCAGATGGCCGACCCCGCCGCCCACGGCCTGCGCACGCTGCAGCCGGGCGAGTCCTTCGAATCCAGCATGACCCTCGCGGTCTCCGCATCGTGAGCCACGCCACCCCGACTCCCGAGGAAGACGCCCCCTGGGTGCTCGCTGTCGCGGCCCATTCGACGCTGGGCGAGTCCCCGCTGTGGCACCCGGTCGAGCAGTGTCTTTATTACTGCGACATCGCCGAGCACCAGCTGCGCCGCTTCGACCCGGTCACGGAAGAGCTGCGCCACTGGCAGTTCGAGACCCACCTGGCCAGCATCGCGCCCATGCGCGACGGCGCCCTGCTGCTTGCACAGCGCGACGGGCTCTGGCGCTTCGACCGCCACACGGGCCAGCGCACTCCGCTGGTGCCTCCACCGTACGACCCGGCCGCCTTCCGCTTCAACGACGGCAAGTGCGATGCGCAGGGGCGTTTCTGGGTGGGTACGCTGAGCGACGCGCGCGTGCCGCAGTCGGCGCTCTACAGCTTCGACCGCAAGCGCGGCCTGCAGGTCGCGGCCGACGGCATCACCGTGTCGAACGGCCTCGGCTTCAGCCCGAACGGCCGCACGATGTACTGGGCCGACACCACGTCGCACACGGTGTTCGCGTTCGATGTCGATCCCGACGTGGGCGCGCTGTCGAACCAGCGCGTGTTCGCGAGCTTCCCGCTCAAGCAGACCGGCCAGGACCTCGACACGTACGGCGGCCGCCCCGACGGCGCGGCGGTCGATGCCGAGGGCTGCTACTGGGTGGCGATGTACGAGGGCGGGCGGCTGCTGCGCATCGCGCCCTCGGGCGAGGTGCTGCGCGACGTGCGGGTGCCGGTGCGGTGTCCCACGATGCCCTGCTTCGGCGGGCCGGACCTGCGCACGCTGTACCTCACCACCACGCGCGAGAAGCGCCCCGAGGCCGAGCTCGCGGCACAGCCGTGGGCCGGCGGCGTGCTGTCGCTGAAGGTCGACGTGCCCGGGCTGCCCACCACGTTCTTCGGGTGAGCGTCAATGACCGAGCAGGTGCTCGGTTTGGTTGAAACCAGACAGTGAATTGCGGTTCACGGAACTGGACGGGTTTCCACGTATAATTCCGAGGCTTTGCTGCAACCGGATGTTGAAGAGCCATGGGCGTACCTACCGAACATGGCAACGATGGCTTCCAGGACACAGATGCGGCGCAAGACGAGGCTTTCAAGCCCCTGACACGTGAAGAAGTGTTGAGCTTGAGGGCCCGGAACCCACTGGTCTCGCCTTGGCGAATCCTTGCGGCGCAAGCCGCGCTGGGTCTGGTCTGTGCCGGGGTGACGTGGTGGCTCACGCATCGCGCCAGCGCGATGTGGTCTGCCCTCTACGGTGCGGCGGTGGTCGTGATTCCCGGGGCCTTGCTGGCCTATGGAATCCGGCGTGGAACTGCCAACCCGGCGGCTGCGGCCGCGGGGTTCATGTTCTGGGAACTGGTGAAGATTGCCGTGGCTGCTTCCATGTTGGTGGCAGCAGCCATGTGGGCGCCCGATCTGAGCTGGCCGGCGATGCTGGTCACGATGGTCGTGTGCCTGAAGTTGGGTTGGTTGGCGCTGATCAAGCGGCGCCGGCCCGTTGTGACACGATAACAAAGAGAGTCTGATTCGACATGTCTGCCGAAGCAAACGCTGCTCACCACGCGGGCCCCACGCCCACGGAGTACATCCAGCACCACCTGCAACACCTGCAGAAGAACTTCTCTTTCGAGAGCGTGAAGCAGACGTCCATCGTCGACTTCAGCGTCTTCAACCTCGATTCGCTGGTGTTCTCGATCGTCCTCGGCGTGCTGGGCTGCTGGGTCCTGTGGCTGGCCGCGCGCCGCGCCACCTCGGGTGTTCCGGGCCGCTTCCAGGCCCTGGTTGAAATCCTCGCCGAAGGCGTCGAGAACCAGGCCAAGGGCGTGATCCACAACGCCCAGAGCCGCAAGCTCATCTCCCCGCTCGCCCTCACGGTGGCCGTGTGGATCTTCCTGATGAACTTCATGGACATGATCCCCGTCGACCTGCTGCCCGGCATCTGGCACTCGGCCGGCCCGGCGCTCGGCTTCAAGGATTACCTGCGTGTCGTGCCCACGGCCGACCTGTCGACCACGCTCGGTCTGTCGACCAGCGTGCTGTTCGTCTGCCTCGTCTACAACGTCAAGATCAAGGGCGTTGGCGGCTGGGCCCACGAGCTGATCGCAGCGCCCTTCGGCGACAAGTGGTTCCTGTACCCGGTGAACTTCCTCATGCAAGTGATCGAATACGTCGCGAAGACCGTGTCCCACGGCATGCGGCTGTTCGGCAACATGTTCGCCGGCGAACTCGTGTTCATGCTGATCGCCCTCATGGGCGGCGTGTGGGCATTCCAGTTCAATCCCGTGTCCGGTGGCTTCTGGCTGGGCGTGGGGCATGTGGTGGCCGGGACCGTCTGGACCCTGTTCCACATTCTCGTGATCACGCTGCAAGCCTTCATCTTCATGATGCTGACGCTGATCTACACGGGCCAGGCGCACGACGCGCACTGATCCGTTTCTTTAGCTTTTCTTCCCTTTCGTTTTTCATTCCCTTTAGGAGCAATCATGGATAACAGCTACATCGGTCTTCTGGCACTGGCTTGCGGTCTGATCGTCGGCCTGGGCGCGATCGGCGCTTCGATCGGCATCGCACTGATGGGCGGCAAGTTCCTCGAGTCGTCGGCTCGCCAGCCGGAACTGATGAACGAACTGCAAACCAAGATGTTCATCCTGGCCGGTCTGATCGACGCCGCGTTCCTGATCGGCGTCGCCATCGCGCTGCTGTTCGCGTTCGCCAACCCGTTCGCTGCCTTCATCAAGTAATTCGTCGCCACCCTTTCACGGTTGAAAGGACTGTGCAATGAACATCAACGCAACACTGTTCCTCCAGGCGATCGTCTTCGCGATCCTGGTGTGGTTCACGATGCGCTTCATCTGGCCGCCCCTCACCAAGGCCCTGGACGAGCGCGCCGCGAAGATTGCTGAAGGTCTGTCCGCCGCTGACAAGGCCAAGACGGAGCTCGCCACCACCCAGCAAAAGGTGGGCGAGCAACTGTCGGCCGCCCGTGACGATGCCAACAAGCGCCTGGCCGATGCCGAGCGCCTGGCGCAATCGATGATCGAGGAAGCCAAGACCCGCGCAAGCGAGGAAGGCGCCAAGATCATCGCTTCGGCCAAGGCCGAAGCCGAACAGGAAGCCACCCGCGCTCGCGAAAGCCTGCGCGACCAGGTGGCGGTCCTGGCCGTCAAGGGTGCGGAGCAGATCCTGAAGCGCGAAGTCAACGCCGGCGTCCACGCCGACATCCTGAATCGCCTGAAGGCTGAGCTGTAAACCATGGCCGAGCTTGCAACCATCGCGCGCCCGTACGCCGAGGCGCTGTTCAAGGCATCCGACGCCGCCAGCGCGCCGGCCCTGGTTGGAGAAATCCAATCCTTGGCCGCCGTCGCCGGTGACGCCCAGCTGCGCCAGTTCGCCTCCGATCCGAAGGTCACCGCCCAACAGGTGCTCGACCTCATCGGTTCGGTGCTGAAGGCCCCGCTGTCGGCTCCCGCGAAGAACCTGCTGCAGCTCGCGCTCGAAAACGACCGCCTGGCTGCGCTGCCCGAAGTGGCAACGCAGTTCCAGGCGCTCGTCAACGAGCGTTCCGGTGTCTCCGACGCTGTCGTCTACAGCGCGTACCCCATCGAACCAGCCCAGCTGGCCGACGTCAAGGCGATGCTGGAGAAGCGCTTTGCGCGCAAGCTCAACGCCACGGTCGTCGTGCAGCCGGAACTGATCGGTGGCATCCGCGTGGTGGTCGGTGACGAAGTGCTGGACACCTCGGTCAAGGCCCGTCTTGAACAAATGAAGGCAGCCCTGACGGCGTAAGCCGTCCCCGCTGCCCGTCCAACCTGCCGAGGCCTTGCCCGACGCAGACCGGAGAGAAGCTATGCAACTGAATCCCGCAGAAATTTCCGAACTGATCAAGAGCCGCATCGAAGGGCTCACCGCTTCGGCGGACATCCGCAACCAGGGCACCGTGGTGTCGGTCACCGACGGCATCGTCCGCATCCACGGCCTGTCGGACGTGATGCAGGGCGAAATGCTGGAATTCCCGGCCACGTCGGCCGGCACGCCCACCTTCGGTCTGGCCCTGAACCTCGAGCGCGACTCCGTCGGCGCCGTGATCCTGGGCGAGTACGAGCACATCTCGGAAGGCGACACCGTCAAGTGCACGGGCCGCATCCTCGAAGTGCCGATCGGCCCCGAGCTGCGTGGCCGCGTGGTCAACGCCCTCGGCCAGCCCATCGACGGCAAGGGCCCGATCAACGCCAAGCTGACCGCCCCGATCGAGAAGATCGCCCCGGGCGTGATCGCACGGAAGTCGGTCGACCAGCCGATGCAGACCGGCCTGAAGTCCATCGACTCGATGGTGCCCGTCGGCCGTGGTCAGCGCGAGCTGATCATCGGTGACCGCCAGACCGGCAAGACCGCCGTCGCCATCGACGCGATCATCAACCAGAAGGGTCAGAACATGACCTGCATCTACGTTGCGATCGGCCAGAAGGCTTCGTCGATCAAGAACGTGGTGCGCGCCCTGGAAGCCAACGGCGCCCTGGAATACACCATCGTCGTGGCCGCCTCGGCCGCCGAGTCCGCCGCCATGCAGTACGTGTCGGCCTACTCGGGCTGCACGATGGGCGAATACTTCCGCGACCGCGGCGAAGACGCGCTGATCGTGTACGACGACCTGTCCAAGCAGGCCGTGGCCTACCGTCAAGTGTCGCTGCTGCTGCGCCGCCCGCCGGGCCGCGAAGCCTACCCCGGCGACGTGTTCTACCTCCACAGCCGCCTGCTCGAGCGCGCAGCCCGCGTGAACGCCGACTACGTCGAAGCCTTCACCAAGGGTGAAGTCAAGGGCAAGACCGGTTCGCTGACGGCCCTGCCGATCATCGAAACGCAAGCCGGCGACGTGTCCGCCTTCGTGCCGACGAACGTGATCTCGATCACCGACGGTCAGATCTTCCTGGAAACCTCGCTGTTCAACGCCGGTGTCCGCCCCGCCATCAACGCCGGTATCTCGGTGTCGCGCGTCGGTGGTGCTGCCCAGACGAAGGTCATCAAGGGCCAGTCCGGTGGTATCCGTACCGACCTCGCGCAGTACCGTGAACTCGCGGCCTTCGCGCAGTTCGCCTCCGACCTCGACGAAGCCACCCGCAAGCAACTGGACCGCGGCGCCCGCGTGACGGAACTGCTCAAGCAGGCCCAGTACTCGCCGCTGTCCATCAGCCTGATGGGCGCGACGCTGTTCGCGGTGAACAAGGGCTTCATGGACGACATCGACGTCAAGCAGGTCCTCGCGTTCGAAGCCGGTCTGCACACGCACCTGAAGTCCAGCCACGCCGGTCTGCTGAAGAAGATTGAAGACTCCAAGGCCCTCGACAAGGAAGCGGAAGCCGAACTGTCGAACGCCGTGACGGCCTTCAAGAAGTCTTTCGCCTGACCCGCTGACGGTCCGAAGACCCTTTAACGAAGGAACTCCGACATGGCAGCAGGCAAGGAAATCCGCGGCAAGATCAAGAGCTTCGAGAATACGAAGAAGATCACCAAGGCCATGGAGATGGTGTCCGTCTCCAAGATGCGCAAGGCGCAGGACCGCATGCGCGCCGCTCGCCCGTACGCCCAGAAGGTCCGCAGCCTGGCCGCCAACCTCGCGCAGGCCACGCCCGAGTACAAGCACCCGTTCATGCTCGAGAACCCGTCGGCGAAGACCACCGGCGTGATCCTCGTGACCACGGACAAGGGCTTGTGCGGCGGCCTGAACACCAACATCCTGCGTTCGCTGACCACCAAGCTCCGCGAGCTCGACGGTGCGGGCCAGAAGATCGAGGCCGTTGCCATCGGCAACAAGGGCCTCGGTTTCCTCGGCCGCACCGGCGTGAACGTGGTGTCGCAGGTCACGCAGCTCGGCGACAAGCCGCACCTCGACAAGCTGATCGGCCCCGTCAAGGTGCTGTTCGACGCGTACGCCGAAGGCCGCCTCTCGTCCGTCTACCTGGCGTTCACCCGCTTCATCAACACGATGAAGCAGGAGCCGGTGGTGGTGAAGGTGCTGCCGCTCGACGCCGACGTGCTGAAGACGGAATCGTCGCAGGCCGCGGTGGGTGCAGGCTCGCATGGCTGGGACTACATCTACGAGCCCGACGCGGCCACGGTGATCGACGAACTGCTGGTGCGCTACACCGAGGCCCTGGTCTACCAGGCCGTCGCCGAGAACATGGCGTCGGAACACTCGGCGCGCATGGTGGCCATGAAGGCCGCGACCGACAACGCCGGCAACGTGATCGCCGAGCTGAAGCTGGTCTACAACAAGGCCCGGCAGGCCGCGATCACCAAAGAACTGTCCGAGATCGTGGCAGGCGCCGCCGCCGTCTGACGGCCAGCGCACCCCCAGGTCGACGATTCAAGAAACTGATTATTCAAGGATACGAACATGGCTGACGGCAAAATTGTTCAGTGCATCGGCGCGGTGGTGGACGTGGAGTTCCCCCGCAATGCGATGCCGAAGGTGTACGACGCACTGAAGCTCGAGGGCACGGCCCTGACGCTCGAAGTCCAGCAGCAGCTGGGCGACGGCGTGGTGCGCACCATCGCGCTGGGTTCGTCCGACGGCCTGCGCCGCGGCCTGACCGTGACCAACACCGGCAAGGCGATCTCGGTGCCCGTGGGCCGCGCGACCCTCGGCCGCATCATGGACGTGCTGGGCAACCCCATCGACGAACGTGGTGAAGTGGCCCAGGACCTGACCGCCTCCATCCACCGCCTGCCCCCGGCCTTCGACGAGCTGAGCCCGTCGCAGGACCTGCTCGAAACGGGCATCAAGGTGATCGACCTGGTCTGCCCGTTCGCCAAGGGCGGCAAGGTGGGTCTGTTCGGTGGCGCCGGCGTGGGCAAGACCGTGAACATGATGGAACTCATCAACAACATCGCCAAGGCCCACAGCGGTCTGTCGGTGTTCGCGGGTGTGGGCGAGCGGACCCGTGAGGGCAACGACTTCTATCACGAGATGGCCGACTCCGGCGTCGTGAACCTCGAGAAGCTCGAAGAGTCCAAGGTCGCCATGGTGTACGGCCAGATGAACGAGCCGCCGGGCAACCGCCTGCGCGTCGCGCTGACCGGCCTGACCATCGCCGAATCGTTCCGTGACGAAGGCAAGGACGTTCTCTTCTTCGTCGACAACATCTACCGCTACACGCTGGCCGGTACCGAAGTGTCCGCCCTGCTGGGCCGGATGCCTTCCGCCGTGGGCTACCAGCCGACGCTGGCCGAGGAAATGGGCCGCCTGCAAGAGCGCATCACGTCGACCAAGGTCGGCTCGATCACCTCGATCCAGGCCGTGTACGTCCCTGCGGACGACCTGACCGACCCGTCGCCGGCCACCACCTTCGCCCACCTGGACTCCACCGTGGTGCTGTCGCGTGACATCGCTTCGCTGGGCATCTACCCGGCCGTGGACCCGCTCGACTCGACCTCGCGCCAGCTGGACCCGAACGTCGTCGGCGAAGAGCACTACAACACGGCCCGCGCCGTGCAGGGCACGCTGCAGCGCTACAAGGAACTGCGCGACATCATCGCCATCCTGGGCATGGACGAACTGTCGCCGGAAGACAAGCTGGCCGTGGCCCGCGCCCGGAAGATCCAGCGTTTCCTGTCGCAGCCGTTCCACGTGGCCGAAGTGTTCACGGGCTCGCCGGGCAAGTACGTTCCGCTGAAGGAAACCATCCGCGGCTTCAAGATGATCGTGGCCGGCGAGTGCGACAGCCTCCCGGAGCAGGCCTTCTACATGGTCGGCACCATCGACGAAGCCTTCGAGAAGGCGAAGAAGATTCAGTAAAGAGGGTGCCCCTCGTCCGTTGGGTACAACGGACGAGCCCCCGAGGGGATGCGGGCCGGCGCCCGGCCCGCGCGCTTGACTGACTCTGTATTGAAGGAAATCACCATGGCTACCCTGCACGTAGACGTCGTCTCCGCCGAAGAAAGCATCTTCTCCGGCGAAGCCAAGTTCGTCGCCTTGCCGGGCGAAAGCGGCGAGCTGGGCATCCTGCCCCGCCACACGCCGCTGATCACCCGCATCAAGCCGGGCGCCGTTCGCATCGAACGCACCGACGGCACGGAAGAATTCGTGTTCGTCGCCGGCGGCATCCTCGAGGTGCAGCCGGGTGCGGTCACCGTGCTGGCCGACACCGCCATCCGCGGCAAGGACCTCGACGAAGCCAAGGCTGGCGAGGCCAAACGCCTGGCGGAAGAAGCGATGAAAAACGCGAAGAGCGACATCGACTTCGCCGCGGCCCAGAGCGAGTTCGCCGCGATGGCCGCCCAGATCGCCGCGCTGCGCAAGTTCCGGCAGAAGTGAAACGCCGCGGTGCTTCGTGCACCGCTGGTGTCTCCCGCAAAGCCCGCCCGGGTCCGTCCCGCGCGGGCTTTTCTCATGGGCTCGGCGCCCGTGTGAACACCACCACCCGGTCGCCGTAGCCGATCACCGCGCCACGCACCGGGTCCACGGCCAGCCCCTTGAAGCGGGTCCGGGTGTGGCTGTCGATCGGCGCCCATGTGGCGCCCTCGTCCGTCGAGCGCAGCACCACGCCATCGCGGCCGGCCACCCACAGGGCGCCGCCTCCCGGCTCGGTCACGATGCCCCGCAATTGCGCGTCGGTGGGGGCGGCCATGGCCTGCCAGGTCCGTCCCGTGTCCCGCGAGCGCAGCACGGTGCCGCCCACACCGGTGATGAACAGCGCGCCGCGCACCACGGACACCCGGCGAAGCTCATGCGGCGTGCCGGCGTCCACGAGCTGCCAGCGGCGCCCGCCGTCGTCCGAGCGGACGACGCTGCCGTGCGCGCCCACCAGCAGCGCGACGCCGCTCGCGGGGTCGAACGCGCCCCCGTGGAAGTCCTCGCGGTCCGGCGATGCGACGGGTGACCAGGAGATGCCGCCGTCACCAGAGCGCACGATGGTGCCCGCCTCGCCGAACGCGACGAGCACGCCGGAGGTCGGGTCGGAGATCACCCCGTGCAGGTTCGAGGAAACGGGTGGGGGCAGGACCACCCGTTCCTGGGTGCCGGGTCCCACCCGCACGATGCGTCCGGCCTGCCCGACGAGGAAGACCGATCCGTTGCGCGGGTGCACGGCCGAGGCCACGTGGTCGGGGCCCGCGCCGTCGCTGCTCGCGGCCCACGTGGCCCCGCCGTCGCGCGTCGCCAGCACCGTCGCCTGCCCGCCCGCGGCCACCCACGCACCCGTCGTGGGTTCGAACGACGCGGAGAACAGGTAGGCGGGCTCGGCCAGTTCGGCGAGCACGCGCGGCGACCATGTCAACCCACCGTCGTTCGACGTGCCCACCGTGCGGTCCGTGCCGAACGCGATCAGCCGGCGGCTCGCCGGGTCGTGCACCAGGTCGTGCACGTAACGGGGCAGGCCTTCTCTCACCGTGCGCCAGCGCTGGCCCCCGTCGTCCGACACCACCACGACCCCGCCCTTGCCGCCGGCCACCAGGCGACCCGATGCCGGATCGAAGGCGATGGATTCCAGGTCGACGGCGGCGACATCGGCCACCCGCGCCCAGCGCCGGCCATGGTCCGTCGACCGCCACACCGCGCCGTGGTCCCCGACCGCCACCCTCGCGCCGGAGGGCGCATGGACGGCGACGGCCGACAGGTAGTTCCGGTCCGCGGTGAACGAGGTGCGCCAGGACCGTCCCGCGTCGGCCGACACCGCGATGGCGCCGCCATCGCCCACCGCGGTGAGCGCCCGCCCGTCGTCGGAGACATGCACGTGCGCGAGGTAAGCCCTCGTGCCGGTGTCCACGCGGGTCCAGCGTCGCCCACCGTCGTCGGACCGGTGCACCCAGCCGTGCGACGTCGCGGCGAACAGGCGGCCGCGGGCCGGGTCGGCGGCCACCGCCGTGAAGGCGTACGGGCGGTCCCCGCCGGCGAGCGTCCACGCATCACCGATGGCCACGGCGATGCGGCGCTGCTGGCCCAGCGCCACCAGCGAACCCGACACCTCGTCGTGCGCCGCGGCCCCGAAGCCGGCGGCCGTCCCCGTGTCCGCCACCGACCAGTGGTCGCCGGCATCGTCGGACACGAGCAGCGCACCGCCCAGGCCCGCGGCCACCACGCGCCGACCCTTCGTGTCGCCGGCCACCGCGAGCAGGTCGTTCGCGACGCCGCTCTCGCGCCGATGCCACTGCCGTCCGCCGTCGTCGGACACGAGCACCACGCCGCCGCTGCCCACCGCCACGAGCCGCGACGAGGCGGAGACCCGCGCGACAGCGGCGAGGGTCGCGTTCGTGGGCGGTGACGTGTCGGACCACTGGAGGCCCCCGTCCTCGGAGCGCCACACCGTGCCGTCGGTGCCCAGCGCGAGCAGCACGCGCGCCGCGGGGTGCACGAAGAGCCGGCGCAGGTCGGGGTTGGTCACGGTCGCCCGGAACACCGCGGAGGCCGGCGCGGCGGGTGCCGAAGGGGTTGCGCGAACGGGCACCGCGTCGGCGGGCCGCGAGCAGCCCGCGAGGGTGCCGCACAGCAAAGCGACGCCGGCCAGCAGGCGAAGGATCATGGCGGACTCCACCGGGTCCCCGCGGGCCACTGGCAGCCGGTGTCGACACACGCGACGCCGTAGGCGAACACCCAGTCGCGGTAGCTCCGGGCGCCGCCGAAATGGAAGAAGTCGGCACGGAAGTTCGCTCGCCGGATGGGTTCGCCCTCGGCGAGGCTGAACACCGCGAGCAGCGCGCCGTTCCGGTCGCGCACGAGGCCCCATTCGGCCCGGCCGGTGAGCGGGTCGGTGTAGACGCGGCGCAGGTGGCGGCGGCGATCGGCGAAGCGCGGATCGGCGAGCAGGTCCTCGAGGCGGTGTGGCGCGGGCGGGCCGCCGTCGGGCGTGGCCTCGCGGTAGTGGCGCAGCGCCTCGCGGAACTCGCGGCCGATGAACAGCAGCTCGTCCTCCGCGGCCCGGCGCTGGGCCAGCGCGCCCGCGCGCACCGACGCCGCGGCGGCGAGCCCCAGCACCGCCACGGCGAACAACAGGCCGAGGTACGAGAAACCGCGGGTGTTCCGGATCACCATGCGCGGTACGGCACCCCGTTGAGGCCGACGCCCGGTGCGGTGGACATCACGTCGTACACGTCGTCGCCCTCGCGCGGGTGCTCGGCATCGCTCGCGTACGCACGCAACCGCCACGTGGACGCCGCCGGCAGCGTGCCGTCGGCGAACGGGTCGCGTGGCACGCGCCGCAGGAAGAACAGGCGCTGGCCGTCGGCGCGGCGAAGGTCCGGCACACCGGCCACCAGCACGTCGAGCGAGCGCGGGTAGCCGGAGCCCCCCGCCGGCACGGCGATGGCGCCCTGGGCCGCGGCGTCGCGGTGCGCGTCGAGCGCGAGCCGGATCTCCCGCAGCGCGAGGCGCAGCGACTGCTCCTTCTGCCGCTGCACCGCGACCCGCGCGACCGGCACCGTGGCCGACGCGAGCAGCGCGAGCACGGCCAGGCTCACCATCATCTCGATGAAGGTGAAGCCTGCCGTGCTGCGCCACCGGGTGCCAGGGAAACGCCGGGCCGCCCCAAGTTTCCCTGCTCCCCTCGGGGGGCGGGCCGGGCTCGGCCCGGACCTTGGGGCCATCAGTACGCCTTGACGTCCGAGGTGCGCACGTTGCACGCGGTGGTCCCCCACTTCTCACCGACCTTGGTGGACTCGCTGCCCTTCTGCACGCCCTTGTACTCGACGCACACTTTCGGCGAGCCGGCCTTGTAGCCCTTGATCTGCAGCGTGCGGATCGTGGCGACGTCGCCGAAGTTGGCGTTGACGCCGGCCACCTCGGAGGCCTTCTCGATCTTCGTGTTCGCGAGGTTGAGCCTGCGCGGGCCGCCGTTGCTCTCGCAGTTGCCGCAGGAGCGGTACAGCTTGCCGATGGAGCCCTTCGTCTGGAAGCCGTCGATGCTGATGGTGCTGCCCTTGCCGTTGTGCTGGAACACCTTGTCCGACGCGTTGGCCGCGGACCCGCCGCGCACGCGCATGATCTTGCCGCTGCCGCCCTTCATCGTGGCCGCGTCCTCGCAGACGTCCTGCCACACCACGTTCTCGATGTTGCAGTTGCCCTCGCAGTGCACGCCGTCGGCGGCGTTCTTGGTGATGACCACGTTGCGGAGCGTGGCGCCGTCCTTCAGCAGGAAGACGGGTTGCTGGCTCTCGGAGGAACCGGCGCACGAGGTGCCGTAGCTCTTGCCGCCCCCGTCGAAGGTGCCGGTGACGGTGGTGGTGGCGGAGGCCCCGAGGGCCGCGCAGGACAGAGCCAGCGCCGCGAGGGCGCGAAGGGTTTTCATGTCGAGTCTCCAATGTGTTTTATGAACCGCCCGAAGGTCGCGCCGACGGGCCTTGGAAGGCTAGGGCAAAGGCATTCCCGAGCGGCTCCGTTCTAACCCGTCAGCGCGTGGCGTACGCCAGACCGCTCGGGCCCTTGCCGCGTGCGCCGCTTCGCAGATCGGCCACGCGCCCCGGGGTCGGCGGCTCCGGCGGCACGAGCCGCCAGCTGCGCGTGCTGTTCGTGAGCGGGTCGATCGGGAGTGCGCGCAGGTAGCGCCGCGAAACCAGTTCGTCGAGCGAGTCGGGGTAGCGGCCCTGGTCCGCGTAGAACTGGTCCAGCGCGGTGCGCGTGTGCTGCAGGTTCTCGACGAGCAGGGTCTCGCGGGCGCGCTCGAGGCCGCCGAAGTACTTCGGCAGGGCGAGCGACAGCAGCATCGCGAGCACGGCCAGCACCACGAGCATCTCGATCAGCGTGAAGCCGCGGCGCACCGTCATCGCGTGACCTGCGGGCGTTCGCCACCCTTGTCCGCGGCGGGCGCTTCCACGGCCTCCGGCGCGTCGTCCGGCGGCGCGTCCTCCATGCGCCCGCGGATCCCGCTCGCCGTGCCCAGGCGGAACGACGAGTCGCCGGCCGACGGCACGGGCAGCGGGCGGATCAGCCGCGGGGTGATCGACAGCACGATCTCGGTCTTCGCGTGCTGGTCGCGCTGTGCGGTGAACAGCCGGCCCACCACCGGCATCTCGCCGAGTCCCGGCACCTTGCCCTGCTGGCGCAGGTCCTCGTCCTGGATGAGGCCGGCCAGCAGCTGGTTCTCGCCGTCGCGCAGCCGCAGCACGGTGTTCGCGTTGCGCGTGCTGATGCGGTACGCGGTGGACCCGCTGCGCGTCTGGGTCTGATCGAGCAGGCTGCTGACCTCGAGCCCCACCTTGATCACGACCTCGCCCCCGGCATACACCTGCGGCTCGATCTCGAGCTTGAGGCCCACGTCGACGTAGTTCACCGACTCGGCGACGAACCCGGTGGACGTTGACGTGGACGTGATGTTGGGCACCCGCTCGCCGATCATGATGCGGGCCTTCTCGCGGTTGCGCGCGCGCAGCCGTGGTGTGGCGAGCGTGTTCACGTCGCCGTCCTCGCGCCGCAGGTGCACCGTCAGCGATCCCAGCGCGGCCTCCACCGAACTCGAGCGCAGGTTCAGCACGTCGCGCAGCGTCACCGGCAGGTTGCGGTCGAACGGCATGCCGGGTACCTGCAGCTGCATGGGCAGCGGGGACAGCGACAGCTGCGACGGCCAGTCGATGCCCAGCTGCTGCAACAGCGTGCGCTTCACCTCGAGCACCTCCACCTCCAGCATCACCTCCGGCTCGGCCACGTCGTGCATGCGCACGAGCTGTTCGGCCAGGCGCAGGCCTTCGGGCGTATCCCGCAACACGATCATGTTGATCTTCGGGTCGACGACGATGTCGCGCGACCTCAGCACCGTCTTCAGGCTCTGCGCCATGAACCGCGCGTCGACGTGGGTCAGGTAGAAGCTGCGCACCACGAGGCCCTGGTAGTCGGCCTGCTTGCGCGGCAGGTCGGGGTACACGAGCACCGTGCCGTCGTCGTCGAGCCGGTGGGCGAGCCCCGCGCCGCGGGCCACCTTGTCGAGGGCCGCCGCCACCGTCGTGTCGCGCAGCGACACCGACACCTTCAGGTCCGGCGGCACGTCGCGGTCGAAGACGATCGCCACCTGCGCGGTGCGGCCGATGACGTCGAACACCGATCGCACCGGCGCATCGCGGAACTGCAGCGACACGCGCCGCTGCATCGCGGGGTCGGCGGCCGGCGCGCTCAGCCGATGGTCCAGCCGCAGCTCCGCCGCCGGCGCGCGGGCGGCGGCCACGCGCTGCAGGCCGTCGCGCGCGCGCGCCTCGAAGCCCGGCACGGTGGCGAGCTCGCGGAACAGCGGCTCGGCCTGGTCGGGCTGACCGGACTGCAGCGCCTGCGTGGCGCCCGTGATGAGGCTCGTGGTGTAGCGGTCGCGCGCGCGGGCGAGCCACACGCGCGTGGGCGCGTCGGCGGGATGGCGCGCGGCGCGCGCCGCGAGGTCGAGGTAGCCTTCGCGCAGCCGGCCTTCGGCCAGGGCGGCCTTCGCGGGTTCCAGGTCGGCTTCCGGCGGTGGCGTGGCGCAGGCCGCCAGCAGGCCGGCGACGACGGCCACCAGGGCCCGCTTCGGGTCACGGCGGGCCATCGAACACTCCGTCGGGGCCGCCGGTCGCGAGCGACACTTCGTGGCCGGTCGCGATCTCGCGCACCCGCACGCGCTCGGTCTCCACGCGCACGACACGGTAGCCGTGCCACCGCGTGCCGACACGCGCCTGCACGACGTCCTCGCCGTCGTGCAGCAGCACCGTGGCCTGGCCCTCGCGGCCGATCGCGGTGAAGGGCAACGCGGCGGCCTCGGAGGCGGGGCCGGGCGGGACCGGCGACACCGCCGATGCCGCTGCCGACACGAAGAGGTCGACCGTGGCGGCCGGCCAGGGCGCGGCGTCCCGCCCCTGCAGGCGCCGCGGTGCGGTGGCCTCGAAGGCCTCGGACACGCCGTCGCGCACCACCGCGGGCGCGATCGCGTCGTCCGGCGTCGTGTCGCCGAACACGGCCAGCCACGCGGCGCCCGCGAACGCCGCGCCCAGCAGCGCGTGCCGCTGCCGGGGCCTCATGGCGGGTCCTCGCCGTCGAGCACGGCGGTCGACCACACCGACAGCCACACGGTGCCTTCGAGACCGGTTCCGCCGGTGTCGCGCCGCACGTCCACCTGGTCGACGGACACGCCGGGGTGGCTGGCGAGCGCGGCGCCGAGGAACCGCTTCAGCGCGGGGTAGCCGCCCCGCACCGGCAGTTCGAGGCGCACGCGCGTGGCGGCCGCCTCGTCGCGGTGGTAGCCGACGCGGCCCGATGCGAGCCCGTCCACCTGCGCCGCCTCGACGAGCCGGGCCAGGACGGCCTGCACCTGCGCGGGCTCGACCAGCACGGCCCGCAGCCGCGCCTGCGGGTCGTCCGCCTCGCGCACCACGGCCGGTGCCACGGTGTCGAGCCCGGGCGCCTGCCGCGCGGCCAGGTGGCGCGGCAACAGCCAGGTCCAGGCGGCCAGGCCGAGGGCGAGCAGCACCGCGGCCGCCACCGCGCCGGGACCCTGGCGGTGGCGGGCGATGCCGAGGCGCACGCGCCACGCGCTCACGGCCGTGCCTCGTCCACGAGCCGGCCTTCGAGGGCGAACTGCACGCCGAGGCCCTCGCCGGGCGTGAGGTCCTGGTGCACCACCTCCAGCCGGGCGAGGCGCGGGTGGCGCTTCACCGACGCGAGGAAGGCGAGCATGGCCGGGACGCCGTCGGCCCGCCACAGCAACCGCACCTCCCCGCCGCCGGCCGTCACGTCGAGGGCCAGCAGCGACACCTCCGGTGGCACCAGGGCCTCGAGGTCGGCGAACCAGCGGGCCCATGGCGTGTCGAGGTGCGACACCGCGGCCTCGATGGCCGCGAGGCGGGTCGGCGGCACGTCGACGGCCGGGGCCGGCGACAGGGCCACGAGCCGCTCGGCCTCGGCGGCCTCGCGCCCGGTGTCTTCCCTCAGGCCCCACGCGGCCGACGCGCACAACACCACGGCGAACGCGAGCAGTGCACGCGTGCGCCCGAGGTGGCGCGGCCCGGGGGCGAAATCGATCGCGATGGATTTCATGGCGAGGTCCCCAGGCGGGGCGCCGGCCCGGCGGTCACGAACCGCGTGGGCATCTCGGCGCGGGCGACGAGCGCCTGGGCGCGCAGGCGCGTGAGCACCCCCGCGGTGTCGGGCGGTTCGTCGGTCCAGTGCTGGCACACGTCGCGCGGCCGGCCCCCGTCGAGCAGCAGCGCGTTGAACCCGTCGTCGCGGAAGCTGAGCGCCCAGGTGGGCGCCCGGCCGCCGAGGTCCATGCCGTTGAAGTCCGCGACGGACGCGGGCTGCAGGGCCTTCAGCCGCCAGCCGTGTTCGTCCGCCGTCGCGCAGACCGCGGCGTGCAGCACGGCCGGCATCGCGGCGCACAGGAAAGGCTGGGTCGCGTGCCAGTCGCCGTCGAGGGCCCAGTCGCCGGCCGGGACGTGGAACAGGTCCTCGAAGCGCGCGGCGGCCACGGCCCGCAGCTCGGCGAAGCCGGCGAGCCCGGCTGGCGGCGAGCACAGCCAGTACCGCGTCCGGTGGTCCGACACGGTCACGCGCAGGCGGGTGCCACGCCGCAGCGAGGTGCGACCGGCCCAGCGCCGCCACGCCTCGGCCGCGTCGCTGCCGATGGGCTCGGTGATCCCCGCGCCGTCGATGCGGTCGGCCTCGATCCGCACGGCCACGACCTCAGGCCGCCAGCGTGACACGATGCACCTCCTCCAGCGTGGTCTCGCCGCGGGCGACCAGCCCGAGCGCGTCGTCGAACAGGCTGCGCGTGCCGTTGCGCCGCGCGGCGGCCATCAGCTGGCGCGTGGACCGGCGCTCGACCACCATCTCGGCGAGTTCGGGCGTCATCGTCAGCACTTCCGCGATGGCCTTGCGCCCGCGGTATCCGGTGCCGCGGCAGTCGCCGCAGCCGCCGCCTCGGCGGAACGCCCAGCCCGCGACGGTGGCGGCGTCGAGGCCCGCGCGGGCGAGTTCGTCGGCCGCGGGCGCGTGCGGCTGCGCGCAGTGCGGGCACAGGAGCCGCACGAGCCGCTGCGCCGTCACGCCGATGAGCGCCGACGCGAAGGCATGCAGGTCCACGCCCATGTGGTGGAAGCGGCCGAAGACGTCGCACACGTTGTTGGCGTGGACCGTGGACAGCACCAGGTGGCCGGTCAGGGCCGATTGCACCGCGATCGAGGCCGTCTCCTGGTCGCGGATCTCGCCCACCATGATCTTGTCCGGGTCGTGGCGGAGGATGGAGCGCAGGCCGCGCGCGAAGGTCAGGCCCTTGCGGACGTTGACGGGGATCTGCAGGATGCCCTCGAGCTGGTACTCCACCGGGTCCTCGATGGTGATGATCTTGTCGCGGCCATCGTGGATCTCCGAGAGCGCGCCGTAGAGCGTGGTGGTCTTGCCGGAGCCCGTGGGGCCGGTGACGAGCACCATGCCGTACGGCGCGTCCACCAGCCGGCGCAGCGTGGCGAGCGTGGTGTCGCCGAAGCCGAGCGACTCGAGGGTCAGCGACGCGCTGGCGTCGAGCATCGCGCGCTTGTCGAGGATGCGGATCACCACGTCCTCGCCGTGCACGCTGGGCATCACGGAGACGCGCAGGTCCACCTCTCGGCCGCCGGAGGCCACGCGGAAGCTGCCGTCCTGCGGCAGCCGGCGTTCGGCGATGTCCAGCTCGGCCAGCACCTTGATGCGCGAGACGATCTGCTCGGCCAGCGCCGTGCCGGGCACCGCGGCCAGGGGTTCCAGCACGCCGTCGACACGCACCTTGCCCGCGAGGCCCGACGGGGTCGATTCGAGGTGGACGTCGCTCGCGCCGAGCCGCAGCGCGTCGTAGAGCGCCGAGTTGACGATCTTGACGGCCGGGCTCGTGGCGCCGCTCGCGGCTTCCAGGCTGATCGACTCGAGCGCCGGGTGCGTGCCGGCCGCATCGGCCCCGTCGAGGGCGCTGTCCATCGCCTGGACGCCGGCCTCCTGCCGCTGCAGGTAGGCCTGGATGTCCGATGGCAGCGCGAGGCGCACGTCGATGTGGCGCGGCACACGGCTGCCGAGGAACACGCGGCGGTCGCCGTCGAGCGGGTCGGGCAGCACGCCCACGAGCCGGGCGCCGTCGCGCAGCAGCACACACCCGGTGCGCGTGGCGAGCGCCAGGGGCAGCAGGTCGAACGCGGGCGAACACCGCAGCATCTCCGCGACCTCGATGACGGCGAGGCCGCACCGGTCCGCGAGCGCCCGCAGAGAGTCGCGTCCGGTGGCCGCGACGGCGCTCATTGCAGGGACCCCGCGAGGTCGAAGATGGGCAGGTACAGCAGCACGACGATGCCGCCGATCACGAGGCCGATGGCGGCCATCAGCGCCGGCTCGAAGGCCTTGGTGAAGCGGTCGATCCAGCGGGCGCTCTCGGCCTCGTGGAAGCGGGCGGCGCGTTCGAGCATCTCGCCGAGCCGGCCGGTGCGTTCGCCCACGCGCAGCAGGCGCAGTGCCACCGGCGTGACGAGGCCCTGCCGTTCGAACGCGGTGGAAACCGCGTCGCCTCCGCCGATCGAGTCGCTCGCCGCGGCCAGGCGCGCGCGGGTGTCCGGCGACAGCGTGCCCGCGGCCATGCCCAGGGCCGTGCGGACGGGGATGCCGCCGCCGAGCAGCATGCCCAGTGTGAGGTACAGGCGCGAGAGCTCCATCGCGGCCACCTGCGGGCCGACGCCGGGCAGCCGTCGCAGCAGCGCGGCGAGGCCGCCGCCGCGGAGGGCCTGGCGCACGGACCCCGCGAGCGCCGCCGCGGCCGCAGCCACCGCGGCCGTCACCGCGCCTCCGTGGGCGGAGGCGAATCCGCCCCAGGCCATCAGCCACCGCGACAGCAGCGGCATGTCGCGGCCGCTGTCCTGGTAGACCGCGGCGAACGACGGCACGACGTGACCCAGCAGGAACAGCGTCACGAGGCTACCCACCATCAGCAGGATCGCGGGGTAGATGCATGCGCCCACCAGCTTGCCGCGCAGCTGGTCCACGCGCTGCTGGTAGTCGATGAAGCGGCCGAGGGCGGCGGGCAGGTCGCCCGTGCGTTCGGCCGCCTTGAGCGTGCCCACGTAGAGCGGGGGAAAGAGCGCCGGGTGGGCGCCCGCCGCGTCGGACAGCGCCTGGCCCTCCTGCAGCCGGCGCAGCAGTTCGCCGAGCAGGTCGCGCGCGGGTCCCGCGGGGGCCCGGTCGGCCAGGGCCTCGAAGGACTCGGCGAGCGACAGGCCCGCGTCGAGCAGCGACTGCAGTTCCTGCGAGAACAGCACGAGCGAAAACGCCGGCGGCCGTCCCGCACGGGGCGCCGTCACGGGCGTCACGTGCAGCGCCCGTGCGCCGGCGCTGGCGACGGCGCGGCGCGCGGCCGGCTCGTCGGCTGCGTCGACCTCGCGGGTCTCGACGCGGTGGTCGGGCAGCAGCGCGCGCACGGCGAATCGCATCGGCGGCCTTCAGTTGACGATGTCGGCGCCGAGGCCGCTGCCGCCGGGCCGGCCGTCGTTGCCGTACGAGACCACGTCGACCTCGCGGCCCTGCGTGCCCGGTTGCCGGTAGTGGTACGGCCGGCCCCACGGATCGAGCGGGACGGCCTTGCCGAGGTACGGTCCGTTCCAGCGCGGCGCGGCGGCGGGTCGCGACACGAGCGCCGCGAGGCCCTGGGCCGAACTGGGATAGTGGCCGTTGTCGAGCCGGTAGGTGTCGAGCGCCTTCGCGAACGCCTCGACCTGCGCCCGCGCGACCTTGTGTTCCGACTGCCCCAGCTGGGAGAAGTATTTCGGACCGACGTAGGCCGCAAGCAGGCCGATGATGGCCATCACCACCAGCAGCTCGAGCAGCGTGAAGCCGGGCGACCGGCGGGGCGGGTTCAAGGGTGGATCTCCGGCGGGGCCGACGGCCGATGCGCGGGATTGGGACATAAGTGCACGGGCGTGCACATGAGGGCTTCTCCGGTCCAGCGTTCCGCCTGGGGCGACGCGGTCGCGGGCGGCACCCCTCCTTCGCCCCCTCCTTCGCGGCGCCAGCCCTGTCCCGGCGCGCTCCTAGACTGGCCGCGACACCACGACCAGGGAGATACCCGACCATGAAGCGCCTGTCGTTCGTTCCCGTGGCCACCGTGCTGGCCGCCGCGGCGTGGCTGGCCGGCTGCGCCACACCGCCCGCGTCCCAGGGCGGGCTCGCCCGCATCGCCGAGACGAAAGCGGTGACCTTCGGCTATCGCGAGGACGCGCGCCCGTTCTCGTACCAGGGCAGCGACGGCAAGCCCGACGGCTACTCCGTCGAGCTGTGCCGCCGCGTGGCCGACGCGCTGAAGGGCCAGCTCGGGCTGACCCAGCTCGACGTGCGCTGGCAGCCCGTGACGGTCGCCACCCGCATGCAGGCCGTGACCGACGGCCGCGTCGACATCGAATGCGGCAGCACCAGCCGCACCTTCGGGCGCGAGCAGCAGGTGGACTTCAGCAACCCCACGTGGGTCGAGGGCGCGTCCTTCGTCGCGCTGCCGGCGTCCGGCCTTCGCCTCGCCAAGGACCTGAACGGCAAGCGCGTGGGCGTGGTGGCCGGCACCACGACCGAGGCCGCGCTGAAGCACCTCGCCACGCGCGGCATCACGCCGGTGTTCGTGCCGGTGGCCACGCACACCGACGGCATCGCCGCGGTGCGCGACGGCCGGGCCGATGCGTACGCGACCGACCGCCTGATCCTGATCGGCGAGACCCTCGGGGGGCCCGAGGGCCAGACGCTGCGCCTGGGCGACGAGTACATCTCGTTCGAGACCTACGGGCTGATGATGCGCCGCGACCCGGACCTGCGCCTCGCGGTGAACAAGGCGCTCGCCGGCGTCTACCGCAGCGGCGAGGTGGAGGCGGTGATGCGCGGCGTCTTCGGTCCCGACGTCTCGCCGACGCCGATGCTGCGCGCGGCCTTCGTGCTGGGGGCGCTGCCGGACTGAGGCGTCAGCCCGCCGGGTGCGACGCCATCCAGCGCTGCATCAGCGTGTAGGCCACCGCGAGGATCACCGGGCCGATGAACAGGCCCACGATGCCGAAGGCGAGCAGCCCGCCGATCACGCCGCCGAAGATCAGCAGCAGCGGCAGGTCGGCGCCGCCGCGGCGGATCAGCAGCGGGCGCAGGATGTTGTCGAGCCCGCCGACGATCACCGTCCACACGAGCAGCGTCGTCCCCCAGCCCGGCTGGCCGCTCCAGTAGAGCCAGCCCACGGCGGGCAGCAGCACGATCACCGGGCCGAGCTGGGCGATGCACAGCACCAGGATGACCGCGGTGAGCAGCCCGGCGAACGGCACGCCGGCGATGGCGAGGCCGAGGCCCGCCAGCACCGTCTGCACGAGCGCCGTCACCACCACGCCCATGGCCACGGCGCGGATCGCGCGGCCGGCCAGCACCACGACCTCCCCGCCCCCTTCGCCCGCGAGCCGCTGGCCGAAGCGCACGAGCGCGTTGCGTGCCGTCTCGCCGTTGGCGAACAGGATCGCCGAGATGATCACGGTGAGCAGCAATTGCACGAGCAGCAGGCCCACGCTGCCGAGGGCCGCGGCGATCCAGTGAGCGGCCTGGCTCGCGTACGGCGCGATGCGCGCGGCGAGGCCTTCCTTGCCGGCGAGCGAGATCTCCAGCCACGCGTTGGCGACCTTGTCGCCCACCAGCGGCAGCCGCGCGACCCAGTCCGGCGGCGGCGGGAACGGTGTCTCCGCGAACGTGCGCAGCCAGCGCGTCAGCGTGTCGGTGTTCTCGGCGAGGGTCTGCAGCGCGAGGCCGATGGGCGCGACGAACACGACCACCATCGCGAGCGTCATGACGAGCACGGCGACCGAGGGCCGCCTCACGCGCGCCTGCACCTTCAGCATCAGCGGCCACGTCGCCACCACGAGGGTCATGGCCCACAGGCCGGGCAGCAGGAAGGGCCGCAGGATCCAGAACGAGCCCAGGAGGAGCACCCCGATCACGAGCACGGAGAGCACGGTGCGAGTCAGGTCGTGGCGGATGCGCACGAACGGCGCGCCGCCGGCGGCCTCCACGGGCCCCGGTTGCAGCGGAACGACTTCGTCGGACAAGGCCATGGCGAGGCTCCCCGGGAAATGGCGACGCGCCATGTTCGCACCGGGCGAACCCCTCCGCCCCCCTCCCTGAAGGCGGGGGCGCCCGTCAGATCAGGACAACGGTGTCGGGCAGTTCGTTGGGGTTGGGCGCGCCGGGGCTCGCCGGGAAATGCGCGGCCAGCAAGGCGTGAACCTCGTCGACGGCCGCGGACAGCCCCTCGGCGAACTGGTTCTTCGCGAACGCCTGCGCCATCCGCGCGGCCACCTCGGCCCATTGCGTCTGCGGCACGAGGGCGTTGAGCCCGCGGTCCGCGACGATCTCGATGCGGTGGTCGGCGAGCAGCAGGTAGATCAGCACGCCGTTGTTGTGGTGCGTGTCCCAGACGCGCAGCTTGCCGAACAGCATCACCGCACGTTCGCGGGCGCTCGCGCGGCGCCACAGGTACGACAGCGGCAGGCCCGCCTCGACGCAGATGCGGATCTCGCCGGTGTGGGCGCGTTCGCTCTTGGCCACGCGCGACTGCAGCGCCTGCAGGCCCGCGTCGCCGAGGGCGCGGCGCGAGTCGCGGGCGTCGCGCCAGCGGTGTTTCAGCACGCGGATCACGCGGTTGCCGGATGCATCCATCACCAGTCTCCCGAGGCGCCACCGCCTCCGAAATCGCCGCCGCCGCCGGAGCTGAAGCCGCCCCCTCCACCACCGCCACCGAAGCCGCTGTCACCCCCGCCGCCGCCCCAGATGACGGGCCCGCCGCCACGCCGGCCGCTGCCCACGCCCAGCGTGCCCACGAGCAGCAGCGCGACGAACCCGGCTCCCACGCCGACGAGCACGCTCGCCGTGAGCCACCAGCCGATGCCGCCGACCGCGCCGCCGGTCAGCAGCGAGCCCAGGCGCTTGCCGAACACCGAGACCGCGATGCCACCCATCAGCGGCACGCTGACAAGCAGGAAGATCAGCCCGTCTTCCAGATCGAAGCCCGGCCGCGACGACGGCGACGGCCGCACCGTGGGTTCGGGCAGGCCCTCGCCGGCGATGCGCGCCGCGAGGGCGTCCACGGCGAGGTTGAGGCCGCCCGCGTAGTCGTTCTGCCGGAAGGCCGGCACCATCTGTTCGTCGATGATGCGTTTGGCCGCGAGGTCGGGCACGGCCCCTTCGAGCGCTTTCGCCGGCGCGATGCGCATGCGCCGGTCGCCCTTCGCCACCACCACCAGCAGGCCGTCGCCCACGTCACGGCGGCCGATCTTCCAGGCGTCGCCCACACGCTGCGTGTAGTCGGCGATGTCCTCGGGTTTCGTGGTGGGCACCATCAGCACCACCACCTGCGAGCCGTGCTGCGCCTCGATGGCCTGCAGCTTGTCGGACAGCGCGCGCCGCTGCTCCGTCGACAGCGTGCCGGTCTCGTCGATCACCCGTGCCGACAGCGCGGGCACGGGCACCAGGTCTTGCGCGAGCGCCAGCCCCGCGACCGCCGCGAGCAGCAGCGCGAGCCCGAGCCGGCGCAGCCCCTTGGTGATCACTTCGAGGCGGGCTTGTCGAAGCTGACGGACGGCGGCGTGGAGATCTGCGCCTCGTTCTGCACGGTGAAGCTCGGCTTGATCTGGTAGCTGAACGCCATCGCGGTCAGGTTCGTCGGGAAGCTGCGGGCCAGCACGTTGTAGTCGGCCACGGACTTGATGTAGCGGTTGCGGGCCACGGTGATGCGGTTCTCGGTGCCTTCGAGCTGCACGCGCAGGTCCTGGAAGCCCTTGTTGGCCTTCAGGTCCGGGTAGCGTTCGCTGACGACCATCAGGCGGCTCAGCGCGCCGCTCAGTTCACCCTGGGCCTTCTGGAACTTGTCGAAGGCCTCGGGGTTGTTGATGAGTTCGGGCGTGGCCTGGATGCTGGTGGCCTTCGCGCGGGCCTCGACCACGCGCGTGAGGGTGTCCTGCTCGAACTGGGTCTCGCCCTTGATGCTCGCGACGATGTTCGGGATCAGGTCCGCGCGGCGCTGGTACTGGTTGAGCACTTCGGCCCACGCGCCCTTGACGTCCTCGTCGAGGCGCTGGAAGTCGTTGTAGCCGCAGCCGGTGAGTGCGGTGAGCGAAGCGAACAAGACGGCGACGAGCCACGGCCTGCGATTCATGAGCGGGTCCTCCAGATCAGGGAGGTGCATGCTACCCCGGCCGGAAGCCGGACCGCCCGCAAGGTTTTCAGGACGGTGGCAGCCACGCGCCGGCCGGCACCCGGTCGCGCGCGCGGGGCGCGGGCCGCATCTGGTCCATCACCCAGTCCACGCGGGCGACGTTGACGCGGCCTTCAGAGGCCAGCTTCGCGCGCTCGCGGTCGGGGTTGTGCAGCAGGCTCGCGAGCCACGCCGCCTCGATGGGCGTGAGCCGCGCCGGGTCCTTGTGCAGGTAGTGGCGTGCCGCGGCGGTGGCGCCGCAATGGCGCTCGCCCCACGGCGCGAGCGCGAGGTACAGGTTCAGCACCCGCGCCTTGCCGAGCGTGCGGTCGAGCTCCACCGCGTAGAGCAGCTCGCGCAGCTTGCGCACGGGGCTGCGGCCGTCGCCCGTGTAGACGAGCTTGGCGAGCTGCTGCGACAGCGTGCTGCCGCCGCGTACCACACCGCCACGCGCCTGGTTCGTGGACCAGGCCGCGGCCATCTCGGTGGCGTCGAAGCCGGTGTGTTCGTGGAAGCGCTGGTCCTCCGCGGCGATCACGGCGCGCGGCAGCCAGCGGCCGAAGCCCGCGGCCGGCGCCGCGCCACACGCGAGCTCGGCGGCGGCGAGGCGCTCGGTGCCGAGGCCCGAGACGCGGAAGCCCGTGACCTTCGGGGTCACCGTCATGGTCCGCGACGGCAGGCGCAACGCGCCCTTCACGTCGAGGCGGCCGTCGATCTGCGCCTGCGCTGTCTCGGGCACCACGGCGGCCAGCACGCCGTAGGCGTCGGCGAGAGGCACGTCGGTGAAGGTGAAATCGAGCACCGCGTCGGCACGGTTCATCGCGAAGGTCCAGCGGCCGATCACGGCGTTCGGCGCGTCGCCGATCACGACACCGCCCCGCACCTGCCCGTCGATGCCGTGTTCCAGCGTGAACTCCACGCGCGACACGGTCAGCGGCTCGTCGCCCCATTCGGGCCGGCGCAGCGAACAGGGTGCACACACCGCGAACCACTGGCCCGCCTTCGGCGACGCCTGCCACCGCACCGGGCCCACGGGGGTGCCCCAGGTGCGGTCGGCCGCGAGGCCCAGCACCATCGGATGGGTGGCCACGCGCCACAGCGCGGGCACGCTCAGCTCCGCCGACACGGGGCCCACACGCACACGCTGCCGCCACTCGCCCTCGGCGGGGCGCAGCGCGTGCAGGGCCATCGCGAGCAGCAGCGCCGCGGTGGTGGCCAGCAGGCCCATCGCCACGAGGATCCGCAGGGCCCAGGTCTTCACAGCGCCCTCGCGAGGGTGACGGCCTGCCACGGGCCGGTGGAGCGGCCCGTCTGGGCGGCCCAGTACCAGCTCGACGTGTCGGTGAAGGCGTGGCCGGCCGCGTCGACGATGCGTTCGCACACGCGGGTGGACTGGCCGGCGCGTTCGGCGATGAAGCAGCGCCACAGCTGGTCCTTCGCGTCGGCCTCCAGCTGGGCGTTGCGGATGGTGTAGCCGAGGCCGCGGTAGCAGTCGGCCGCCGGGTGGAGCTGGCGCGTGGGTTCGTTCACCGCGCGCAGCACCAGCACCTGCTCGCCGTCGGTCATGCGGGCGATGTGGCCGGGGAAACGCGACGCGAAGCGCTGCTCCACGGCGCTCAGCGCGAGCGGGCGCAGGCCCTTGCCGTCCCATTGCATCGGCCACTCGGGCGACGCGGTGACGGGCGCGGCCGGCGCGGCCGGCCGCGCGAGCGGCGACAGCGCGCAGGCGACCAGCACCGCCGCGAACATCCCCTTGAGCATCACCGCCTTCTCACTGCGTGCCATCACGGCCTCCACGGATCACCCACACCACACCCGCGCACACCGCCGCGAGCACCACGAGACCGATGCCCTGGTGCAGGGCCTCGGACACCGGCCGGCCGGTCGCCTCCATCGCGACGAGCGCGCTGTTGCGCACCACGTTGCCGGCCAGCACGAACAGCCCGGCCGCCGGCAGCCGGCGCAGGAACACGCGGTCGGCGAGCCGGCCGAAGCCGGCCACCGCACACGCGCAGAAGTACGCCATCCACACCATCTGCACGCCCGAACACGGCGCGTCGACGATCACGAGCTTTCCTTCGACCACCATCGCCGTGCCGGCGCGTTCGGCGGCGAGGCCGGCCAGCTGCAGGATCCACGTGCTCAGCTGCGCCGTCACGACGCGCAGCGGGAAGCCGGCGTAGAACTGCAGCGACGAGACGACCGGCAGCGCGAGCACCGCGAGCCCCGCCATCGGCAGCGACGGATGGCCCGACGGCAGGAAGGCGCGTGCGCCGCAGGCCACCGCGAGGGCCGCGAACACGGCGCCGACCAGCGGGGGCAGCCAGAACGTCGCCAGGGTGGCGGCACCCGTCGCGACCGCCGCGGCCGCCCACCACCGGCCGGACGGACGGGCGGACATGCGCGGCACCTCACGGGCCACGAGCAGCGCGAACGCGGCGAGCGCGGCCAGGCCCAGCGGGTCGTCGGAGCCGTCGGCCACCCGCGCCGCGGCCCACCGCCAGTGCGGCCACAGCGCGGCGGCCTGCAGGCCGAGCCAGGCCGCCGGCGGCAGCCGGTCGAGCCGGCCCAGCCAGCGGCCGGACTCGCTCGTGGGGACAACGATGCGGGTCACGGCGGCTCCTCAGGCGCGGCGGCGGGTGAAGAGCGTCGCGCCCACCACACCCACGACGACGAGCAGCGCGAGCCAGGCGGCCGGTTCCGGCGTGCTCGGCACTTCCGCGCCGATGGCGAGGTTGCTCACGCCCTCGGGCAGCGGCGACGGCTGGTCCACCGACGGCGACAGCGCCGGGTTCGGGTTGCGCACGATCTTGTCCACGGCGATGAAGCTCGTGTACTGCGTCAGCAGGCCGTGCTGCAGGCCCAGGGCCGTGATGGCCTCCTTCTGCGTGGTGCCGCCTTCGAGCGCTTCCTGGTCCGACAGCGCGGCGATGCGCTGGCGGGCCCACAACAGGCGCAGGGCCGACGACGTGTTGTCTTCATGGCCGGCGGTGGCCATCTCGATGCGGTACGGGCCATCGCCCGAGCGGCCTTCGACGATCAGCTTCGCGTGCGTGGTGTCGCCCTTCCACTTGCCGAACACGACGACCGGGCGGCCGCCGAGCACGTCGGGCTGGCGTGCGGGTTCCACGTCGTACGCGTCGAGGCCTTCGAAGCGCAGCTTCACGTTCGTCAGCACCGGCGAGTCGATCATCTTGCGCAGGCGTTCGGCCTGCGCGGCGGCCTCGGCCGGCTTCGTCACGATGAACGCCTCGCCCATGCCGGCGCGGGCCAGACCTTCGATCAGGTGGCGGTTCACGCTGCTGCCGATGCCGAACGCGAACACGTTCTGGTGGGACAGGTGCTGGCGCACGAGCTGGAACACCTCCGACTCGACGTTCACGTAGCCGTCGGTCACCACGATCACGCTGCGCGACACCCCCTCGGCCTTCGGCAGCGCGGCCAGGCGCTTCAGGGCCGGCACGATCTCGGTGCTGCCGTTGCCGCCCATCGCGCGGATGGTCTCCATCGCACGGTCGATGTTGGCGCGCGTGGCCGGCACCGATTCGGGGGCGAGCATGCGGTTGCTGCCGGAGAACAGCAGCACGTTGAAGGTGTCGCTCGGGCGCAGGCTGCCGATCAGGTTCTGCAGCAGCACCTTGGCGGTCTCGAGCGGGTAGCCGTGCATCGAGCCCGAGATGTCGACCACGAACACGTAGTCGCGCGGGTTGATCGAGCGGCTCGGCGCGGCCTTCGGCGGTTCGATCAGGCCGAGGAAGTAGTTCTCGTCGCCACCGCGGAACAGCATCAGGCCCGACTCGATGCGGTCGCCGGCCAGGCGGTAGTCGAGCAGGAAGTCGCGGTTGTTCGCCGGGCGGTTGCCGGCCGGGGCGAGCGCGACCTTCACGTGCGGCGTGCCGACGTCGTCGACGCGCACGTCGTGGGAGCTGGAGGTCACCTCCTTCACGGGCACCGGGGAATCGATGGCGACGCGGATGTCGAACGTGGCCGGGGTGGCCTCGCCTTCCTTCAGGTACGGCATCGCGGGCATGGCACCGCCGGCCGACGGGGCGCCGGCGTAGCGCGGGCCCACGACGGTCGGGAACACGAAGCCGTAGCGGGCGTCGGTGGGCGACAGCAGTTCGGTGTAGTGGAGTTCGACGCGCACGTCGTCACCCGGCAGGATGTTCGCGACGTTCATCTCGAACACGTTCGGTCGGTGCTGTTCCAGCAGCGCGGAGGTGCGGCCTTCCTTCTTCGCGGCCTCGTACTCGACGCGCGCGGCCTGCTTCTCCTTGATGCGGGCGGTGAGCAGCCGGTCGCCGAGGCGCACGTTCATCGCGTACACGGCCGACTGCGTCGAGCCGGGGAACACGTAGCGCGCCTCGATCGGGCGCTGTCCTTCGTTGCGGTAGTGCTGCACCACGGTCACGTCGGCGATCACGCCGGCGATGCGCACGTCCACGGCCGTCGACTTCAGCGGCAGCCGGTCGGTGCCGGGCTGGCTGCTGTTGACGTGGAAGTACGGGCTCTCGGCCTTGCGGGCCTCCGAGTCGTCCGCCCGTGCGGGCGAGGACCAGACCAGCGACAGCACCGCGGCGAACACCGCGATCGCCGCGCACCACAACACCCGCCCGATCTGGCTGAGCGGGCCGGGTGGGTGAAGGAACAGGCGCATGACATTTCTCCTTGAAGGGGCCGCCGGACTGGCGGGACGGGATCAAGGATCGGCGGGGTGTGCGAACGCAGTTGGAAGCGGCGGCGCGGTTGTGTGAAGTGCATGTGAAGTCCGCGCCGCCCCGGTTCAACGGTCGCTCAGGCGCGTGTCCTTCGGGTGGCCGATGACGTGGTCGGCCGCCACGCGCACCGACTGGCCGGCGTTCAGGTCCAGCGTCCACATCGCCACCCCGGGCAGCTTGTTCCAGGCGAGCTCGGCCGGTTGCGGCGAGAAGGTGGACGTGATCCGCACCTGGTCGTCGACGCTGACCGGCGCCGCGTCGAGCACCTGCACCGCGATGGGGGTCGTGTGGCGGTTCTCGACGACGTACGCCCGCGACACGCGGCGTTCCGTGCGGCCGCCCGCGAAACCGCCGGTGCCCAGGCTGTCGCGCTCCGGTTCGGCGGTGACGCGCACGCGCTCGTCGCGCCCGAACGAGAGCGTCAGGCGTTCGCCCTCGGCCGTGTTCCAGCGGCCCTGGCCCACGTACGCGCCGTCGCGGTACAGCTGCATCGGGCCGGCCGGCCACACGCCGGCGGGCACGGGCAGGTCGGCGACCAGGAAGGCGCTCGGGTCGAGCCGCGGGCTCGTGCGCACCGCGAGGCGGGCGGTGTCCACGTGCTGGCCGAGGGCGATCGCGACCCGCTGGCCGCTGGAGGCCACGTCGATGGGCTGGGGCACGTCGAACTCGGTGGCGAAGGCGGTGTCGACGGTCGCGACCTCGAAGGACTGATCGGCGGCGGCCTCCGCCATGATCGCGGGGGCGGGGGCCATGGCCGCCATCGGCATCGATCGGCGCTTCATCAACTCCTCCCGCGGAGGTTGGGCGATGCCGACCTGCCACGGCGTCGGCACACGCCCGGCCGTCTCGCGGCGGGGCTGGCCGGTGGACAGCACGAGCTTCACGCCGGCCCAGTCCTCGCCGGTGGACTGGGCGACGAGGGCCTGGCGTTCGAGGCGCACCTGGCGCGTCGGTGTGTCGAGCAGCGCGCGGTACGCGGGCGACCACGTGGGGCCGGCCACCTGGTAGCGCAGCGTGACGTCGGCGTCGGCCGGGGTGGCCAGGGTCACCGTGACGCTCACCACCTGGCCGCTCGCGCCGCGCGCGCGGGCGCGTTCAGCCACCAGCGGGGCGAGCTGGCGGTCGAGGTCGGCCTGCTGCCGCACGAGCTGGCGCTGCTTCGCCAGCGCGTCCTGGCCGGTGCGGCGCACGGCGTCGGCCATGCCGGTCAGCTGTTTCGCATCGACGGCGGGGCGGGTGTCGCGGCCGCCGGCCACGCCCTTCAGGTAGCCGGTCACGAGGCCGAGCGACTCGTGTTCGGCCAGCAGCGCGTCCTTCTGTTCCTCCAGCGCGCGGATGCGGCCGTCGAGCGGGTGGGCTGCGCAGCGTGGCGACAGGTCGCGCGCCTCGGTCAGCGCCGTGGTTTCGCCGAGGCGCACCGACGCGTTCGCCGTCACCTGCAGGCTCTGCACGTCGAGGCCGGCGGGCAGGCAGGCGAAGGTCAGGGTGCGGTCGCCAGCCTTCGCACGGGCGACCCGCTCGATGGTGGCGCTGCCCGGGTAGACCTTGACCTGGGTGATGCGGGAGTCCTGGGCGTGGGCGGTGGCGGTGATCGCGAGCAGGGCCAGGGCGAGAGGGCGGAGGGACGGGGTCATGGGAGCCTTTCGTTCGAGGGGACGAAGGCTGGTACGCGCGGCGGGGGCCGATGGGGTGAAAAAGATGTGCGCCAGGGCGTTCTCCGGGAAACCCCGGGGATCCACGTGTGCGGCACGCCACACCATCCCCCACAAGGTGGGGCGTCCGGGCTTCGGCAACGGCCCGGAACAGGCCACACTTCGGGGTGCGCCGGCACGCCATTCGACCGGCAACAGGGCAGGACGGAGTCAACGAGGATGGAAGAACAGAGGATCGACCGGATCCCCGCGCCGCCGGGCCGGGCCGTGCGATGGACGGTGACCGCCGCGGCGGTGCTGCTGGCGGCGGGCGCGCAGGCGCAGACCCCCGCCTGCGAGCAACTCAAGACCTCCCTCGCCGCGCGCCTGCCCGCCGCGGGCAGCTACCACCTCGAATCGCTGCCGGCGGGTGAACCCGTGCCGAAGGGCGCGAAGGTCATCGGCAACTGCAGCGGCGGGGCCTACCGCATGTTGTTCATCCGGGGTGCGCCCCCGGCCACGGCCGCGCCGACACCGAAACCGGTGCCGGTGGAGAAGGTCGTGGCGGTGGCGCCTGCGCCGGCGCCCGCCGTGCCGCCGCCGAAGAAGATCGAGGTTCCACCTCCTCCGCCGCCGGCACCCGCGCCAGCGCCCGTGGCCGTGGTGACGCCCCCGCCGAAACCTGAACCGAAGCCGGAGCCCGAACCCGAGCCGCGGCCCATCGTGAAGCCCGCACCCGAACCGGAGACGGACACGGCGCAACTGATGCCGATGCCGCCCCTGGCCGACGAGGGCCCGTCGTTCGTCGACGAGGCCGCCGGCTTCGCCGCCGACCACTGGCCGTGGCTCTCGGCGCTGGTCGCCGTGCCGCTGCTGCTGTGGGGTTGGGGCTGGGTGGCGCATCGCCGCGCCTACGACGCGGCCGGCCTGCCCCGCGGCCCGCGGATCCGCGCCTGACCGTTCAGCGCGGCCCGGCCGCCGGGCCGTTCCGGAACCGCTGGAACAGGGTCGCGACGAGCGGTCCCGAGATGTTGTGCCAGACGCTGAAGATCGCGCTCGGCACGGCCGACAGCGGCGAGAAGTGGGCCGTGGCGAGGGCCACGCCGAGACCGGAGTTCTGCATGCCCACCTCGATCGAGATGGCCTTGCGCTTGGCCACGTCCATGCCCGTGGCCTTCGCGAGCCAGTAGCCCAGCAGCAGGCCGAGGCCGTTGTGCAGCACCACCACCGCGAAGATCATCAGGCCGCTCGTGGCGATGCGGGCCTGGTTGCCGGCCACGACGGCGGCCACGATCGCGACGATCGAGACCACCGACACCAGGGGCAGCACCGCGACCGCGGCCTTGACCTTCTCCCGCAGCAGCGACTGGGCGAGCACGCCGAACGCGATGGGCAGCACCACCACCTGCACGATGGACCAGAACATCGCCGAGGCGCTCACTTCGAGCCACTGGCTCGCGAGCAGGTAGATCAGCGCCGGGGTCACCACCGGGGCGAGCAGCGTCGTCACCGAGGTCACCGCGACCGACAGCGCGACGTCGCCGCGCGCGAGGAAGGTCATCACGTTCGATGCGGTGCCGCCGGGGCAGCACCCCACCAGGATCACGCCCACGGCCACCTCGGGCGGCAGGTCGAGGCCCTTGGAGAGCAGCCAGGCGAGGGCCGGCATGATGACGAACTGGCCGGCCACGCCGATGGCGACGTCCACCGGGCGCTTGGCCACTTCCTTGAAGTCGTCCTTCGACAGGGTGAGGCCCATGCCGAACATGATCAGGCCGAGCAGCGGCACGATGTACGGGCCGACGGTCTTGAACGGCGCGGGGAAGAAGAACGCGAGGATGGCGAACAGCAACACCCAGAGGGCGAAGGTCTTGCCGACGAATTGGCTGAGGCGGGCGAGCAACTGCATGGGGCGGTACCAGGGGCGAAGGGCTGATTCTAGGCGGCGTGCGGGTCAGGCGAACGACGGCAGCGCGAGGGTCGCCACCGCTCCGCCGTCCGGTGCGTTCGTGAGCGTCACGCGGCCCTGGTGCAGCTCGGCGATCTCCTTGACGAACGGCAGCCCGAGCCCGGTGCTCTTCTTCTGCGTGCCGGGCCGCGCGAGCGAGTAGAACTTCTCGAAGACCTTGCCCTCGGCGTACTGCGGCACGCCGGGGCCGCGGTCGCGCACCGTGATCGCCACCGTGTGCCGCGCCCGCTTCACCGCGAGCGTGACCGTGCCGCCGTTCGGCGAGAAGTCCACCGCGTTCGACAGCAGGTTGGCCACCGCCCGCTGCAGCAGGAAGGCGTCACCCTCGACCGACGGCACATCCTCCTCGGGCGGCACGTCCAGGTCCACCGTCACGCCGCGCGGCGCGCCCGCGTGCCGTGCGGCGGCGGCCAGGTCGCGCAGCATCGGGCCGAGGGCCACGGGGGCCACGGTGTCGAGCCCGCGGCGGGACTCGAGCGCGGTCAGCTCCATCATGCGGTCGACCAGTTCCTGGATGCGCAGCGCCTCGCGGGCGATGTTGCCGGCGAACCTCGCGCGGTCGGCATCGGGCATGGGCTCCTGCAGCAGCTCGGCCGCGCCGCGGATGGCCGACAGCGGGCTCTTCACTTCGTGGGTCAGCGTCTGCACGTAGTCGGCGACGTAGCTGTGGCCGGCGAGCGCGTCGCGCATCTCGTCGTAGGCCGCGCCGATGGCGCCGAGCGCGCGGCGGCCGAGGCGCGGCAGGCTGAACGAGCGCTGCGAGCGCACGTAGCGCACGTAGTCGGCGATCACGCCGAACGGCCGCACGAGCCACAGCGACACGATCACCGCGAGCAGCAGCACCGCGGCGGCCGACGTCACGCCGACCAGCACCGTCTTGCGCCGCGCGGCCTCGACGAACTGGCCGAAGCTCTGCACCGGCTTGCCCACGCTCACGACACCGATGATGCGGTCGTTCACGCGGATGGGCGCGGCGACGTACATCACCGTGGTGCGGTGGTCTCCGGCGATGTCGGGCGTGGAGCGCGCGCCGTACTCGCCCTGCAGCGCCAGTCGCACGTCGCGCCACTGGGAATGGTCCTTGCCGGTCTCGCGGCCGAGCGAGTCGAACACGACGCGGCCGTCGCGGTCGGTCACGGCGGCGCGCAGCTCCACGCGGGTCTTGCGGAAGCCGAAGATGTCGGCCTCGAAGCGGCGCGCATACAGCGCCTGGAACACGGGCCCGAGGGCCTCGGCCTGCAGCGTGCCGTCGACCGACTGGCGTTCCACCAGCGTCGCCACCAGTTGTGCGGTCTCGACGAGCGACTCCTCGGCGCTCTCGCGATAGCGCGGGTCGATGTCCTCCAGCTGGCGGTACATCAGCCACCCCACGCCCAGCGCGTACGCGAGGAGGATGCCGATGAAGATGCGGGTGCGCTTGCTCATGGCGCGCACCCTATCAGAACGAGAACGTCAGGCGGGGGTCACCTCGACGTGGGCGCGGCGCACGCGCCGCTTGCCCGCCTGCTTGCCGCCGTACATCGCGGCGTCGGCGCGGCGCAGCAGTTCGGCCGCGTCGGCGCCGTCGCCGGCCGCGAGCGCGTAGCCCACCGTGATGCCCACCGCACACTCGGTGTGGGTGAGCTGGAACGGCGCGTCGGAACACGCGAGCAGCTTGTGGCCCACGACCTCGGCCTCGGCCTCGCCGCCGAGCTGCGTGGCGACCACCACGAACTCGTCGCCGCCCAGGCGGGCCACGAGGTCGTTCGCGCGCATCACGCCTTTCAGGCGTTCGCCCATCTGGACCAGCAGCTCGTCGCCCGCGTCGTGGCCGTGCAGGTCGTTGACGGGTTTGAAACCGTCGAGGTCCAGCAGGTACACGGCGGTGAGGCGGCCGGGGGCCGACTGGTCGATCAGGGGCTGCAGCCCGAGCTGCAGGCCGCGGCGGTTCAGCAGGCCGGTGAGCGGATCGGTCTGCGAGATCAGCAGCACGCGGTCGTGCTCGCGGCGGGTCGCGGCGGCCTCCTCGCGGAACTCGGCCACGCGCACGTTGATGACCATCACCCACGCGAAGATCTGCACGAGGGCGCAGACCATGTAGGTCTCCTGCATCGCGAGCGTGGCCGGTGCGTGACCGCGGCTCAGCGCCATCGCGGTCATCGCGCCCACGGTGTAGGTGGCCCAGCCGCCGATGGTCCACGCCGCCGCACGATCGCCCGACCGGGCACGCCTGATCGCCACGGTGACCGACAGCAGCATCGGCCAGGCGCCGAACCACGCACTGATGTCGGTGGCGAGGTGATAGTCGATCACCCCGGTTGCGAACAGCACCGCCGCCAGCAGCATGAGGGCCGCCATCACGTGCATCGCGCGGCCGATGCGCGGGTGCATGCTGCCCACGTCGAGCGCCCGTTCGGCGAACATGAAGCCGCCCACCAGCACGAGCAGCATCAGCAGTACCGCGCCGTTCTGCACGAGCCACCGGTTCTCCGGCCAGAGGTACTGCTGCGCGAGGCCGAAGTACGAGAAGAAGAACAGGATGCCCGTGACGCTCGACCAGGCGAGCCACACGTACAGCGACTCGCGGTTCGCGATGGCCCCGGTGAGCGCATAGGCCAGCACGCACAGGCCGATGCCGAGCGCGATGCCGTGCCACATCTGGAACGCGTTCTCGCGCTGCGACACCACCACGGGCTGGCGCAGCGACATCGGCACGATCATCGTGCTCGTGGTGCGCACCCGCACGAAGAGTTCGAGGGATTCGCCCGCGGGCAGGTTCAGCAGCGCGAGGTGCGTGCGGCCGGGGAACGGGCGTTCCGCGACGGTGAGGTGGTCACCCATCTCGACCCGCTGCAGCGTTTCGGCGCCGCGCTGAACGAACACCTCGACGTCGTCGAGGGCGACATAGTCGATCGTGAACCACCAGCGGGCGGGCGCGTCCGCGGGCACGTCCACCGGCACGCGCAGCCACACCGTGTGGCGGTTCAGGCCGAGGTTGGCGTAGGGGGCGTCGGTGGGCTTGAACTCGGCCCGGCGGGCGAGCGCGTCGGGCAGCCGCAGCGTGTGGCCGGGGTCGTCCAGCAACGTCACGGCGGGCCAGAGGTCGATGTCGTCGCCGACGAGGGCCAGTGGGGCCGCGGCGCGGGCGCTGAACGCCAGCAGCAGGGCGAACGCCGGCAGCAGGCATTTCAGCAGCAGGCGGGTGAAGAAGAGGATCGGGTCGCGCATGTCGAAGGCCGGCCTGCTCCAAAGGGAAGCGGGCCGCATCGTTGCCTTATCGGCCGCGCGTCGCGCCCGTTGAGCGCGAAAGGGGTGGGAAATTCCCGGATCAGGCGCCGATCGATGCGGGCAGGTCTTCCGCGAGCGCGTAGCCCGTGCCGCGGTGCGTGCGGATCGGGTCGAGATCGGGGGCCACGAGCTTCATCTTCGCGCGCAGCGTCTTCACGTGCGCGTCCACGGTGCGGTCGAGGCTTTCGGTCGCGTCGTCCCACACGCGCTCGAGCAGCGCGTCGCGCGTGAACACGTGGCCCGGGCGCGAGGCCAGCGTCTGCAGCAGGCCGAACTCGTAGCGCGAGAGTTCGAGCAGGCGGCCGTAGTAGCGGATCTGGCGGCGTCCGTCGTCGACGGCCACGGGAATGTGCGCAATGGCCGCCGGGGCCGGAGCCGCCGGGGGTTTCGCGGCGCGGCGCAGGATCGAGCGCACGCGGGCCACCAGCTCGCGCGGCGAGAACGGCTTGGCCACGTAGTCGTCGGCGCCCAGTTCGAGGCCCACCACGCGGTCGATCTCGTCGCTGCGCGCGGTGAGGAAGATCACCGGCACGTCGGCCACGGCGCGCACGCGCTTGAACACCTCGAAGCCGCTGGTGTCGGGCAGGCCCACGTCGAGGATCACGAGGGCGGGGGCCTCCGCGGTCACGTGGGCCACGGCCTCCGCGCCGGTGGCCACCCAGGCCGGATCGAAGCCGTCGGTGCGCAGCGCGTACTGCAGCGTGTCGGCGATGCCGGGTTCGTCTTCGACGATGAGGATCTTCGGTTTCATTCGGTGGGCAGGAAACCTTCGATCGACAGGTAGCGTTCGCCGGTGTCGTAGTTGAAGCCGAGAATGGTGGCGCCGTGCGGCAGGTCGGGCAGCTTCTGCGCGATGGCCGCGAGCGTGGCGCCCGACGAGATGCCGACGAGCAGGCCTTCCTCGCGCGCGGAGCGGCGGGCCATGTCCTTCGCGGCGTCCGCCTCGACCTGGATCACGCCGTCGAGCAGTTCGGTGTTCAGGTTGCGCGGGATGAAGCCGGCGCCGATGCCCTGGATGGGGTGCGGCGACGGCTTGCCGCCGCTGATCACGGGCGACGCGCTGGGCTCGACCGCGTACACCTTGAGCTTGGGCCACAGGGCCTTGAGCTGCCGGGCGCAGCCGGTGATGTGCCCGCCGGTGCCGACGCCGGTGATCAGCGCATCGAGGCCGCTCGGGAACGACGCGGCGATCTCCGCGGCCGTGGTGCGCTCGTGCACCTCCACGTTGGCCGGGTTGTCGAACTGCTGGGGCATCCAGGCCCCGGGCGTCTCGGCGACGATCTCGTGGGCACGGGCGATGGCGCCGTTCATGCCCTTCTCGCGCGGGGTGAGTTCGAAGCGGGCTCCGTAGGCCAGCATCAGCCGGCGGCGCTCGACGCTCATGCTCTCGGGCATCACCAGCACGAGGCGGTAGCCCTTCACGGCCGCCACCATCGCGAGGCCCACACCGGTGTTCCCCGAGGTGGGTTCGACGATGGTGCCGCCGGGCTTCAGGCGGCCGTCCTGCTCGGCGGCCTCGACCATCGCGAGGGCGATGCGGTCCTTGATGGAGCCCCCCGGATTCGACCGCTCGCTCTTCACATAGACGTTGTGGCTGGACCCGAACAACCGGTTGATGCGGATGTGCGGGGTGTTGCCGATGGTCTGCAGAACGTTCTGGGCGAGCATTGGGGTTCCTCCGGTCGTGGTGGCAAATTATGGGTGCAACGATAATCCCGGACATGTTTGCACCCCTCCAGAACGACACCTTCCTGCGCGCGTGCCTGCGCGAGCCCACCCCGCACACCCCGGTCTGGCTCATGCGCCAGGCGGGCCGCTACCTGCCGGAGTACCGGGAGACGCGGGCGCAAGCGGGCAGTTTCATGGGGCTCGCCACCAACACGCAGTACGCCACCGACGTCACCCTCCAGCCGCTGGAGCGCTACGACCTCGATGCCGCCATCCTGTTCAGCGACATCCTCACGGTGCCCGACGCCATGGGCCTCGGCCTGAGCTTCGCCATCGGCGAGGGCCCGAAGTTCGCGTCGCCGGTGCGTGACGAGGCCGCGGTGGCCCGCCTCGCGGTGCCCGACCTCGACAAGCTGCGCTACGTGTTCGACGCCGTCACGTCGATCCGCAAGGCCCTGAACGGCCGCGTGCCGCTGATCGGGTTCTCCGGCAGCCCGTGGACGCTCGCCTGCTACATGGTCGAAGGCCAGGGGTCGGACGACTACCGCCTCGTCAAGTCGATGATGTACGCCCGACCCGACCTGATGCACCGCATGCTGGAGGTCAACGCCGACGCGGTGGCGGTGTACCTGAACGCCCAGATCGACGCGGGCGCCCAGGCCGTGATGATCTTCGACAGCTGGGGCGGCGTGCTGGCCGACGGCGCGTTCCAGCAGTTCAGCCTCGCTTACACCCGGCGCGTGCTCGCGAAGCTGCAGCGCGAGAAGGGCGGCCGGCGCATCCCCCACATCGTCTTCACGAAGGGCGGGGGCCTGTGGCTCGACGAGATCGCGGCCAGCGGCACCGACGTGGTGGGCCTCGACTGGACGATGAACCTGGGCGAGGCCCGCCGCCGCGTGGGCGGCCGCGTGGCGCTGCAGGGCAACCTGGATCCGAACGTGCTGTTCGCGCCGCCGGAGCAGGTGCGCGCCGAGGTGATCCGCACGCTCGACAGTTTCGGTGCGCCAGCCAATGCCGACGGCACCACGGCCGGGCACGTCTTCAACCTCGGGCACGGCATCAGCCAGTTCACCCCGCCCGAGATCGTGAAGGTGCTGGTCGACACGGTGCACGAACACTCCCGGGCGCAGCGAGCGGGCGCCCGCTGACGTGGAAACGGGCCATCTGCGTGCCTGAACGCCCGTACAAACTCGTTAATCGTTCGTCAAGGCTTGACTTATCCCCAAAATGCTGCGTGCGGCAACCCCACTGAAGGGGTGCTGCAGCGCAGCAGACATTTCTCGAATGTGCTTGCTAAGTTGTTGATTTCATTAGGTTCGCTGATTGCCACGAAAGTGGGCATTCCAAGCGGAAGCCAAACAGATCAACGTCTTAGCGCGCCTGTGGGCAGCTTACCCACAAAGTTATCCACAGATCCGGTGGAAAGCTCCAAAAGTTCATTCAAATCATGGCCTTAAGCGCAATGTCTCAAAAAGGCCTGAACTTTGACGGCTAACTCGCTGACTTCGCCAGGGGCGGATCCGGTCCGGCTGGCGGTCGCGGTCGAGGCGCCGCTGCACAGCGGATTGCACGGTCCGCTCGACTACCTGAGCGAGCGGCCGCTCTCGCCCGGCGCCTTGGTGCGTGTGCCGCTGGGGCGGCGGGACGTGCCCGGGGTCGTGTGGACCACCGCCCCGGGCGACGACGAGGGGCACGCGTTGAAGGCCGTCACCGAGGTGGTCGACGCGCTGCCGCCGCTGTCGGCCCGCTGGTGCGACCTGGTGAAGTTCACGTCCACCTACTACCAGCGGGGTCTTGGCGAGGTGGCGATGGCGGTGCTGCCGCCCGAACTCCGCAAGCTGGACAACGCCGGGTTGGCCAGCCGCATCGCGAAACTGCGCAAGGCGTACGACAAGCCGGTGCCCGCGGCGCCCGCGCCCGTCCGTCCCGAACTCACGTCGGACCAGGCCGACGCTCTCGCGAAGCTGGCCGAGGTGAACCTGCCCGGCGCCGCGCCGGTGGTGCTGCTGCACGGGCTGACCGGCAGCGGCAAGACCGAGGTGTACCTGCGCGCCGCCGAGGCGGCGCTGGCTGCCGGCCGCCAGGTGCTGGTGCTGGTGCCCGAGATCAACCTGACGCCGCAGCTCGAAGCCCGGTTCGCCGAACGGTTCGGCGGGGGCGACACGCCCCGGCGCATCGTCTCGCTGCACAGCGGGCTGACCCCGGCGCAGCGTCTGAAGAACTGGCTCGCGGCGCACTTGGGCCTTGCCGACCTCGTGCTGGGCACGCGCCTCGCGGTGTTCGCCCCGCTGCCCCGCCTCGGCCTGATCGTCGTGGACGAGGAACACGACCCGTCGTTCAAGCAGCAGGAGGGCGCGCGCTACTCGGCCCGGGACCTGGCCGTCTACCGCGGCAAGCTCGAGGGGTCGTGCGTGCTGCTCGGGTCGGCCACGCCGTCGCTCGAGAGCTGGCAGCGGGCCGAGCAGGGGCGCTACCTGCGGCTGACGCTCGCGAACCGGGTGGGAGGCGGCGTGCTGCCGAAGGTGCGGCTCGCCGACATGAACCTGCTGCCCAAGGTGCGTGGCGCCACCACGGCCCTCGCACCGGCGCTGGTGGCCGCGCTCGCCAAGCGCCTCGAACGCGGCGAGCAGAGCCTCGTGTTCCTGAACCGCCGCGGGTACGCCCCGGTGCTCCACTGCACCGACTGCGGCTGGAAGAGCGGGTGCCCGCACTGCAGCGCCTGGCGGGTGTTCCACAAGGGCGACCGCACGCTGCGCTGCCACCACTGCGGCTTCACGCAGCCGGTGCCGCGCGCGTGCCCGGACTGCGGCAACCTCGACATCGCCCCGCTGGGCCAGGGCACCGAGAAGCTCGAGGAGCAGCTCGCCGCCGCACTGCCCGGCGCCCGCGTGGCCCGCATCGACGCCGACACCACGAAACACAAGGGCGCGCTGGAGGCGAGCCTGTCGGCCGTGCACGCCGGCGAGGTCGACATCCTCGTCGGCACGCAGATGGTCACGAAGGGTCACGACTTCCGCCGCATCACGCTCGTGGCCGCGGTGAACCCCGACAGCGCCCTCTTCAGCAGCGACTTCCGCGCGCCGGAGCGGCTGTTCTCGCTGCTGATGCAGGCCGCCGGCCGCGCGGGGCGCGACGCGGCGCAGGCCGACCGCAGCGAGATGTGGGTGCAGACCTGGCACCCGACGCACCCGGTCTACACCGCACTGCGCCAGCACGACTTCAAGGCCTTCGCGGCCAGCCAGCTGAAGGAGCGGGAGATCGCCGGGCTGCCGCCCTACGTGCACCTCGCGCTGATGCGGGCCGAGGCCCGCACGCCCGAGGCCGCGCGCGATTTCCTGCAGGCGGCGGCCGACCTCGCGGCGGAGCTGCCGGGGGCGAACGAGCTGCTGCTGTACCCGCCGGTGCCCACGACGATCGCGCGGGTGGCGGGGGTCGAGCGCATGCAGATGCTGGTCGAGGCGTCGTCTCGACCGCAGCTGCAGCGGGTGCTGTCGCCATGGATGGCGGCGCTGCCGTCGCTGCGGGCCACGCACAAGGGCGTGCTGCGCTGGGCGCTGGACGTGGACCCGCTGGCGATCTGATCCGCAGGATCAGCGGTAGACGTCCTGCCCCTTGGTCACGCGCCACTGGTTCTCGAAGTGCGCCGCGTCGGCGTCCGACCGCGGCTTCACCGCCATCAGGATGGCGCCGTCGCGGATGCCCGCGTCGTACGTCTTGAGGCGTTCCTCCGGAATGCCCCAGCCGATCAGCGCGCCCACGAGGCCGCCGGTGGCGGCGCCCGCACCCGCGCCGGCGACGGCCGCGGCCAGCGGGCCGGCGATCACGAGGCCGAGGCCGGGAATGGCGAGGGTGGTGCCCACGGCGGCGATGGCCGCGGCGATGGCACCCACGGTGCCGCCGATCGCGCCACCCACGCCGGCGCCTTCGGCGGCCTTGGTGCCCAGTTCGGTGACGCGCACGTCGTCGGCGAAGTAGCGCTGGCGGGTGTCGTCGGACATCACGAGGTTGACATCGTTCCTGCCGTAGCCCCGGTCCTGGACGGACTGGTAGGCCTGTTCGGCGCTGTCGCGGTCACGGAAGAGGCCCGTGACGAGGGGTCCGGTGTTGCTCATGGCGATCTCCTGGAAGAGTGAGTTCCAGAGGATGCCGGGGCCCGCGGCCCGAGGGCAGCGGACGGCAGCGTGCCCGGCGGTGGGCACGCTCCTACAGGGCGTTCAGCGCTGGCGCGCCGCCTTGGCGCGGGCGAGCCGCTCGCAGAACAGCGGCATCGACAGCATCAGCCCGGCCGAGGCCGCGAGCGCCATGGGCACGTACGACCCGGTGGCCTCGATGGACCAGGCGCCGATGAAGATCAGGCCGTGGCCGAGGAGGTAGAGGCGGGCGGAACGTTGGCGGAGGAAGTGGCGCATGGCGGGCATCGAGAGGATCGTTCGATGAGCCCCAGTGTGCGCCGATCGTTTCAGTGTGAGGCGTAAAAAAGCGCAAGAAAACGCACGCTCACGTGAAACTCTTCCGTCGCTGTCACACGAGCAGGCCGGGCACCTGCGACACCAGCGCCTGCCGCTGCTTCGTGGCCGCGCCCAGCAGCGCGAAGCCGAGCAGCTGCCCGTCGCCACTGTGGAAGCGGGCATCGCAGCCGTCGTCGGTCAGCTCCACCGTCCAGGCGCCCGAGGCGTCGAGCGCCGGCGGGCACACGACCGTGGGGCACGCCGGCGTCTTCACGATGACCGGCATCGGCGGGTAGACCACCGGGGTGGCGTTGCCGGCCAGGGTGGCCGCCAGCGCCCGGGCCTGCTGCATGATGGGCATCACGTAGGGCAGGGTGTGGCCGTCCACCTCGGCGCAGTCGCCCAGCGCGTGCGTGTGCGGGGCGCTGGCCGACAGCAGCCGGTCGGTGACGATGCCGCGGTTCACGCGCACGCCGGCCTCGGCGGCGAGGCCGGTGCGCGGGCGCAGGCCCACGGCCGAGAGCACGAGGCCCGCGTCGAGCACGCTGCCGTCGCTCAGCGTGAGCTTCAGGCCCGCGCCGGCGCGGTCCACGCGGGACACGGACACGTTGAAGCGGAACGACGCCCCGGCCTCGGCGAGCTTCGAGCGCAGCCGTTCGCTGGCCGCGTCGGGCAGCAGGCGCGGCAGCACGCGCGGCGCCAGGTCGATCACGGTGGGCGAGATGCCGCGCGACAGCAGGTCGTTCGCGAACTCGCAGCCGATCAGGCCGGCCCCCAGCACGGCGACCGAGGTGACGCCGTCCAGGCGTTCCGAGAAGCGGCCGTAGTCGTCGAGGTCGTTGACGGACAGCACCGTGTCGGCCGCGTCGCCCTCGATGGGCAGGCGGATCGGGTCGGCGCCGACGGCGAAGACGAGGTCGCGGTAGGCGATGCGCTCGCCGCCGTCCAGCTCGATCACCCGGGCGGCCGTGTCGATGCCGGCCACGGTGCGGCCCTTGTGGATCGTGGCCGCGCCGAGTTCGGCGCTCATCTTGTCGCTGTCCTTCATCACGAGGCTCGCGGGCGTCTTGTTGCCGGCCAGCGCGTTCGACAGCATGGGCTTCGAATAGAAGCCGCCGTGGTCGCGGCTGACGAGGACAAGGGGCGTTTCCTTGTCGAGTTTGCGGAACTCGCGGGCGAGCGTGAAGCCGGCGAGGCCGGTGCCGAGGATGACGACGGGATGGGACATGGCGTGATGGAGAAGCGAAGCGCGTAGCCTAACGCACCCGCCGCCATTGAAATCCGCCCGCCCGCGCCCATCTGCAGGGTACTTCCAGAACACCCCGGGGACCCGTCCGTGCTCACCCTGCTGATCGTCTCGGCCCTGGCCCTGCTGTGGATCGGCTGGCTGGTGACCGAACCCTGGTTCACCGAACGCCGCCGCGCCCGCTGGCGCGCGCTGCCCTTCCCCGCCGACTGGCGCACCATCCTGCGCCGCCGCGTGCCGTACGTGCGCGGCCTGCCCGCCGACCTGCAGCTGCAGCTCAAGGCGCACATGCAGGTGTTCCTGCGCGAGAAGGCCTTCATCGGCTGCGCCGGCTTCCAGGTGACCGACGAGGTGCGGGTCACCATCGCCGCGCAGGCCTGCCTGCTGCTGCTCAACCGGCCGTCGAGCTACTACCCGAAGCTGCGCCAGATCCTCGTCTACCCGGGCGCCTTCCTCGTCGACAAGGTGCACGCCGAGGGCGGCGGCATCGTGCGCGACGAGCGCCAGGCGCTGTCCGGCGAATCGTGGTCGCAGGGGCAGGTGATCCTTTCGTGGGACGACACCGTCTCGGGCGCGGCCACGCCGGGCGACGGCCAGAACGTCGTGATCCACGAGTTCGCGCACCAGCTCGACCAGGAGAACGGTCCGGCCAACGGCGCCCCCGCCCTCGGCCCCACCCAGCGGCGCGCGCGCTGGGCGCAGGTGATGGGCGACGCCTTCGCGGAGCTGCAGGCCCGGGCGGCCACGGGCGAGCCGTCCCTGTTCAGCACCTACGGCGCCACGAACCCCGCCGAGTTCTTCGCCGTGGCGTCGGAGGTGTTCTTCGAGCAGCCCGAACGGCTGGCGGCCGAGCACCCGCTGCTGTACCGCGAGTTCACTGCGCTCTACCGCATCGATCCGGGCAGCTGGTGATCGTCGCAACTGCGGGCGGATCGGCCCGCTCATCCGCGGACCGGGGGTGGCTGCGGACGGCTAGGCTCGCGTCTGCCCGTCCCTTCGACCGCCCGCGATGCTCAAACACTACAAGCGACGCAGCCTGAAAGCCAAGCTGGCCTTCTGGTCGGCGGCTGCCATGGTGGTGGTGGTGATCGCGGTCACGTCCTTCACGCTGTGGATGTTGCGCTCGGACATGACACGCAACGCGGCCGACGTGCAGACGACCTTGTCCGACAGCATCGCCCGCGAACTCGACGCCCGCGTCGCCGACCGGCGCCAGGCGCTGCAGCAGGCCGCCTCGGTGATCGACCCGGAACTGATCGCCCGCCCCGACCTGCTGCGCGAGCATTTCGCCTCGCGCCCGGTGGTGCTGGGCCTGTTCGACACGCTGATCGTGATCGACCGCGAGGGCCGCATCACGTTCGACACGCCCGAGTTCGCCGGCCGCGTGGGCCGCTCGGTGGCCGACCGCGCCTATTTCAAGGAGGTGATGGCGACGGGCCGCCTCGTGGTGTCCGAACCGCTGGCGGGCCGCGCGACGGCCGAGCCCAACATCGTGTTCGCGGCGCCCATCCGCACGGCCTCCGGCGAGACCGTGGGTGCGCTCGGCGGCATCCTCTACCTCACGCGGCCCAACTTCCTCACCGAACTGTCGAACGTGAAGGTGGGCAAGACCGGGTACGTGTCGGTGATCGTCAAGGGCGAGACACCGATGATCATGATGCACGGCCACCGCGACCGCGTCATGACCCCGGTGCCGCCACCGGACCGCAGCCCGCTCGTGTACCGCGCGCTCGCCGGCGAGGAGGGCACCTTCGAGGGCGTGAACTCGGTCGGGCTCGAGGCCCTCTTCAGCTTCCGCCTGCTCAAGAACGTGCCGTGGCTCTTGACCACGGCCTACCCGCTCGCCGAGGCCCGCGAACAGCTTCGCGACTCCGAGCGGCAGGTGATCGCCCTCGGCCTCGGGCTGATGGTGCTGGCCGGCATCGGCATCTGGGTGCTGGTGGAGCGCCTGCTCGCACCCATCGACCACCTGCGCGCGGCGATGGTGCAATCGCTCGACCGTTCCGAGCCGGTGGTCGTGGACCTGCGCGACGAGACGCGCGAGGTCTACGAGGTGGTCCAGGCCTACAACACACTGATGGCCCACACGCACGAGGCCCGCGCGGCGGTGCAGCACAGCGAGCAGCGCCTGCGCACCATCGCCGACAACCTGCCGGTGCTGATCTCGTACGTGGATGCCGACGAGCGCATGCAGTTCGCCAACGAGACCTACCGCGCGTGGTCCGACGTGGACCCGGTGGCCGCCATCGGCCGCCGCATCCGCGACGTCGTGAGCCCCGAGCTGTACGAGCAACGCCGCGAGGCGCTGCGAACCGCGCTGTCGGGCCAGCGCGTGGAGTTCGACCTGGTGTCGACGACCCGGGGCACCCGGCGCCACCTGCACACGGTGTACGTGCCCGACGTGCGCGAGGACGGCCGCGTGGACGGCCTCTACGCGCTCAGCACCGACGTCACCGCGCTGAAGGAGGTGGAGGCGAAGCTGAACGAGCAGGCCCGCGTGGACCCGCTCACCGGCCTGCCCAACCGCCGTGCGTTCGACGAGCGGCTGCAGTCGAGCGTGGCCCGCCACCGCCGCACGCGGCAGCGCCTCGCGCTGCTGTTCCTCGACGTGGACCACTTCAAGGAGATCAACGACAGCCGCGGCCACGGCACGGGCGACGAGGTGCTGTGCGAGTTCGCGCGGCGGCTGCTGACGTGCGTGCGACAGACCGACACCGTGGCGCGGCTGGCCGGCGACGAGTTCGTCATCGTCCTCGAGGGCCTGAAGGACGTCGAGGAGGCCGTGGCCATCGCCGAGAAGATCGGCCTGCTGATGCGTCTGCCGTTCCACGTCGGCGACGAGATCCGCCGCGTCACGACGAGCATCGGCGTCGCCTACGTCGACGACCCGCGCATCCAGGCCGTCGACATCATGGCGAAGGCGGACGGGGCGCTCTACCGGGCCAAGCGGAACGGGCGGAACACGTTCGCGGTGACCACGTTCTAGCGCTCCGCCCGGACCCTCAACCCACCTTGTGCCCCGGCACGTCGAACCGGTCCAGGTTCATCACCTTGTCCCACGCCGCCACGAAGTCGTCGACGAAGGCCTTCGCGCCGTCGCTCGACGCGTAGACCTCCGACAGTGCGCGCAGCTGCGCGTTCGAGCCGAAGACGAGGTCGGCCAGGGTGGCCGTCCAGCGGGCTTCGCCCGTCTTGCGGTCGCGCCCTTCGAAGACCCCCGCCTGCGTCGAGGACGGCTGCCAGGCGGTGCGCATGTCGAGCAGGTTGACGAAGAAGTCCGGGGTCAGCTGACCGGGGCGCTTCGTGAAGACGCCGTGGGGCGTGTGGCCCGTGTTGGCGTCGAGCACGCGCAGGCCGCCGACGAGGGCGGTCATCTCCGGCGCCGTCAGCGTCAGCAGCGCGGCGCGGTCGACCAGGGCGGTGGCCGCGGAGAGCGCACTGCCCTTGCGCGTGTAGTTGCGGAAGCCGTCGGCCGCGGGTTCGAGCACATCGAACGAGTTGGCATCGGTCTGCGCCGCCGTGGCGTCCATGCGGCCCGGCGTGAACGGCACGGTGACGGCGAACCCCGCCTGCTTCGCGGCGGCCTCCACGGCCGCGCAGCCGCCCAGCACGATCAGGTCGGCGAGGGACACCTTCCTGCCGCCCTTCGCCGACTTGGCGAAGTCCTGCTGCACCGTGGCCAGCGCCGCCAGCACCTTCGCGAGTTCCGCGGGTTCGTTGGCGTCCCAGTCCTTCTGCGGTGCGAGGCGCAGGCGCGCCCCGTTCGCGCCGCCGCGCATGTCGGTGCCGCGGAACGTGGTGGCCGAGGCCCACGCCGTCTTGATCAGCTGCCGCGGGGCGATGCCCGTGGCCAGCAGCTTCGCCTTCAGCGCGGCCACGTCGGCCGCGTCGACCAGCGGGTGATCCACCGCGGGGATCGGGTCCTGCCAGATCAGGTCTTCCTTCGGGACGAGTGCGCCGAGGTAGCGACTCTTCGGGCCCATGTCGCGGTGGGTGAGCTTGAACCACGCGCGGGCGAAGGCGTCGGCGAACAGGGCCGGGTCGGCCATGTAGCGGCGTGAGATCTTCTCGTAGGCGGGGTCGACGCGCATCGCCATGTCGGCGGTGGTCATCATCGGGGCGTGGCGCTTGCCGGGGATGTGCGCGTCGGGCACCTTGCCGTCGCCGGTGGTGCCCTTCGGCTTCCACTGGTTCGCGCCGGCGGGGCTCTTCGTCAGCTCCCATTCGTGGCCGAACAGGGTCTCGAAGTAGCCGTTGTCCCACTGGATCGGGTTCGGGGTCCACGCGCCTTCCAGGCCGCTGGTGATCGCGTGGGCGCCGATGCCGCTCTCGAAGGTGCTCTTCCACCCGAGCCCCAGTTCCTCGACGTTCGCCCCTTCGGGCTCCTTGCCCACGAGGCTCGCGTCGCCCGCGCCGTGGCACTTGCCGAAGGTGTGGCCGCCGGCGGTGAGCGCCACCGTCTCCTCGTCGTTCATCGCCATGCGCGCGAAGGTCTCGCGCACGTCGCGGCCGGAGCCGGCGGGATCGGGGTTGCCGTTCGGGCCTTCCGGGTTCACGTAGATGAGGCCCATCTGCACGGCCGCGAGCGGGTTCGCGAGTTCGCGCTCACCGCTGTAGCGTTCGTCGCCGAGCCACGTGGATTCGGGGCCCCAGTCGATCGCGGGCGGTTCCCAGATGTCCTCGCGGCCGCCGCCGAAGCCGAAGGTCTTGAAGCCCATCGACTCGAGCGCGACGTTGCCGGTCAGGATCATCAGGTCGGCCCACGAGAGCTTGCGGCCGTACTTCTGCTTGATGGGCCACAGCAGCCGGCGCGCCTTGTCGAGGTTGCCGTTGTCGGGCCAGCTGTTGAGGGGCGCGAAGCGCTGTTCGCCGGAGCGGGCGCCGCCCCGGCCGTCGAAGATGCGGTAGGTGCCGGCGGCGTGCCAGGCCATGCGGATGAACAGCGGTCCGTAGTGTCCGTAGTCGGCGGGCCACCAGTCCTGCGAGTCGGTCATCAGCGCATGCAGGTCGGCGGTCACCGCCTTCAGGTCGAGGGTCAGGAACTCCTTGCGGTAGTCGAAGTCCTCGACCATCGGGTCGGCCAGCGTGGAATGCTGGTGCAGCAGGGCCAGGTTCAGCGCGTCGGGCCACCACTGGACGTTGGTGCGGGCTCGTGCGGGCGTGTGCGCGACGGGACACTTCGATTCGGCGTTCATGCGGCTTCTCCTCGCGGGTTGGCTGGGACCGGCAAGCGTAGTACGCCAGCGGCCCGGAGGGAAGCGGACATGAACCAAAGGGCCGAGGTCTTTCCCGGCCCTCCGGGTCAGCGCTGGATCAGCGTGGCGAGCTTCGCCGCCACCCCCTGACCGTAGGCCGGATCGGCCTTCGTGAAGTGGGCGAGCTGCCGCTGGCGGATCTCGTCGGGCACGCTCTGCATCGCGTTCGCGATGTTGGTGACGAGGCGGTCCTTCGCGTCGGGCGTCATCAGGCGGAACAGGTTGCCGGCCTGGGTGAAGTCGTCGGCAGTGGCCCGGTCGTCGTACCGGCCGGCCACGCCCTCCAGCACCCATCCCGGTTCGCCGTGGCCGAGGCCCGAGGGGTTCGAGCCGCCGGCCTGCACCGGGTCGTAGTTGCGGGCGGCGCCGCCGTTGTCCACGGCCATGTAGCCGTCGCGCTGCTGGTGGTGCACGGGGCAGCGCGGCCGGTTCACCGGCAGCTGCTGGTGGTTCGTGCCCACGCGGTAGAGCTGCGCGTCGTGGTAGCCGAACAGGCGGCTCTGCAGCATCTTGTCGGGGCTGAAGCCGAGGCCCGGCACGATGTGGGACGGCGACAGCGCGGCCTGCTCCACCTCGGCGTGGTAGTTGTCGGGGTTGCGGTTGAGTTCCAGCACGCCCACGGGGATGCGCGGGAAGTCGGCGTGCGGCCACACCTTCGTCAGGTCGAACGCGCTCCAGCCGGTGCGGGCTTCCCAGGCGGCCACCTGGTCCTCGCGCATCACCTGCACGTAGACGTCCCACTGCGGGAAGTCGCCGTTCGCGATGGCGTTGAAGAGGTCGCGCTGGGCGTAGTCGGGGTCGGTGCCGGCCAGGCGCTGCGCCTCGGCGGCGTCGAGGTTGCGGATGCCCTGGCGCGTCTTCAGGTGCCACTTGCACCACACGCGCTCACCGGCGGCGTTGATCAGGCTGAAGGTGTGGCTGCCGAAGCCGTCCATGTGGCGGTAGCCGTCGGGCGTGCCGCGGTCCGAGAACAGGATGGTGACCTGGTGCAGCGACTCGGGCGTGCGGCTCCAGAAGTCCCACACGGCCGTGGGCGACTTGAGGTTCGTCTGCGGGTCGCGCTTCTGGGTGTGGATGAAGTCGGGGAACTTGATGCCGTCCTTCAGGAAGAAGGTGGGCGTGTTGTTGCCGACGAGGTCCCAGTTGCCCTCTTCCGTGTAGAAACGCAGCGCGAAGCCGCGCGGGTCGCGTTCGGTGTCGGCCGAGCCCTTCTCGCCGCCCACGGTGGAGAAGCGCAGGAAGGTCTCGGTGGTCTTGCCCACCGCGCCGAACAGCTTGGCCTTCGTGTACTTCGTGATGTCGTGCGTGACCGTGAAGGTGCCGTAGGCGCCGGAGCCCTTCGCGTGCACGACCCGCTCGGGGATGCGCTCGCGGTTGAAGTGCTGGAGCTTCTCGATCAGGTGGAAGTCCTGCAGCAGCACGGCACCGCGCGGGCCGGCGGTGACGGAGTTCTGGTTGTCCGCGACGGGGATGCCGGAGGCGGTGGTCAGGCGGGTGGTGTCGGTCATGGGTGCGTCCTCGTGTCGATGCTTCGCAGTCTGGGGCGGGGCGGGAGGAGAGGGAAGTTGAAAGGCTCGAACGCGGCGATAGGCAAGGCCATCGCCCGTGCCCTTAAAGTGTCGGACGCGGTTCCCGCGTCGACATCCCCCGGAAGGATCCCCATGCCCTACCCCCGCCTCGCCGCCACCGGCCGGTTCTTCGGCCGCCTCTGGTCCGTTCTCGACGGTACCCGGCGCCTGGTGTTCAACCTGCTGTTCCTCGTGCTGCTGGTCGTGCTGGTCGTGTCGATGGTGCGCGGCGGCGCGGCACCCATGGCCGAACGGACGACGCTCGTGCTGAACCTTCGGGGGAAGCTCGTCGAGCAGCGGTCCACGCGCCCGCGGGACGCGGCGCTCGCGCAGTTCGGCGCCGGCCGGGCCGATGCCGACACGCAGCTGCGCGACGTGCGCACCGTGCTCGACGCCGCCGCGGCCGACCCGAAGGTGCACAACGCGCTGCTGGTGCTGGACGAGTTCGAGGGCGGCGGCCTGCCCGCGCTGCGCGAGGCAGCGGCCGCGATCCAGCGCTTCCGCGCCAGCGGCAAGAAGGTGACGGCGTGGGGCGGCGGCTACGACCAGCGCCAGTACTACCTCGCCGCGCAGGCCGACGAGGTGTTTTTGCACCCGATGGGCACGCTGCTGATCCAGGGCTTCGGCGGCTACCGCAATTACTACCGCGAGGCGCTCGACCGGGTCGGCGTGACGGTCAGCCTGCTGCGCGTGGGCGAGTTCAAGGACGCGGGCGAGGCCTTCATCGCCGACGGTCCGTCGCCCGAGTCCCAGGCCGCCAGCCGCGCGGTGTACGACGGCCTGTGGGCCACCTACACCCAGGACGTCGAGAAGGCCCGCAAGCTGCCGGCCGGCACCATCGGTGCGCTGATCGACGACCTGCCGCAGCGCCTCGCCGCGGCCGGGGGCGACGCCGCGAAGACGGCGCTCGACGCGAAGCTCGTCGACAAGCTGATGACCCTCGACCAGGTGCGCGACCTGATGGTCGAGCGTGGCGCGAAGTCCGAGGACGGCAAGTCGTTCCGCCAGGTCGCGTTCGCGCCCTACCTCGCGCGCCAGGTGCCGAAGTTCACCGGCGACGCCATCGGCGTGGTGGTGGCCGAGGGCGCCATCGTCGACGGTGCGGCGCCGGCCGGCGCGGTGGGCGGGCTCTCCACCGCGGACCTGATCCGCCAGGCGCGGCTCGACGACAAGGTCAAGGCCGTGGTGCTGCGCGTGAACTCCCCGGGGGGCAGCCCGTACGGCTCGGAACTGATCCGCCGCGAGCTGGAGTTGACGAAGGCCGCCGGCAAGCCGGTGGTGATCTCGATGGGCGACGTGGCCGCGTCCGGGGGCTACTGGATCTCGATGGCGGCCGACGAGGTGGTGGCCGACACGGCGACCATCACGGGCTCGATCGGGGTGTTCGCGCTGCTGCCGCGCGCCGACAAGGCGCTCGAGAAACTCGGCGTGCACACCGACGGCGTGCGCACCACGTGGCTGGTGGGCGCCGGCGACCCGCGCAAGCCGCTCGACCCGCGCTTCGCCGAGCTGCTGCAATCGAGCATCGGCCATGTGTACCAGCAGTTCACCACCCTCGCCGCGGGCGCCCGCAAGACCACGCCCGAGAAGATCGACGCCGTGGCGCAGGGCCGGGTGTGGACCGGTTCGCAGGCGCTGGAACGCGGCCTGGTCGACACGATCGGCGGGTTCGACGTGGCGCTGAAGTCGGCGGCGAAACGCGCGAAGCTCGAAGGCGATCCGCGCATCACCTACATCGAACCGGAACGCAGCCGGCTCGACCGCGTGCTGAGCCTGGTGGGTGGTGCGACCGCCACCGTGGTGGGTGAACAGCTCGACGCGCGGCTGCCGTGGGTGCAGCCGCCGGCGGTGGCGCAGCAGGCGCGAGACGAGATGGCGTGGCTGGTGCAGCTGGCGGACGGGCGCAACCCGTTCGCGTCGCTGGCCCACTGCCTCTGCACCGCCTACTGAGCCAGCAGCGGGCGGGTCAGCGAGGCGAACCCGGAGAAGGTCAGGAACGACAGCACGGTGCTCGCCATGATGATGCGGGCCACGCGTCCGTTGTCGGCGCCGTGCCGCTCGGCCAGCATCGACACGTTGCTGGCGCTGGGCAGCGCCGCCGCGAGGGCCAGCACGGTGAGCCCGAACAGCGGCACGTCGGCCCCGGCGGCGCGGGCGCCGAAACCGAGGCCCAGCACGAGCAGCGGGTGCACGAACAGCTTCACGAGCGACACGGGCAGGTAGTGCGCGACCGGCGTGCGCGTGTGGGTGTGCTGCCCCGCGCGCCACAGCACCGCGCCGATGGTGAAGAGGGCCACCGGCGAGGCCGCGTCGGCCAGCATCTTGATCACCTGGTCGACCGGGCCGGGGAACACGATGCCGCTCGCGGCCTTCGCCGCACCGAGCCCGATGGCCCAGGGCAGCGGGTTGCTGAACGCACCGCGCAGCGCCCGGGCGAGCGGCGACGGTCCCGGGCCGTGGGGCGCGTGCGACTCGGCCACGGCGATGCACAGCGAGCTGGTGAGCACGAGGTCGACCAGGATGGTGGTGATGACGGGCCCGGCGGCGGCCTGGCCGAGCACCGCGACGAGCAGCGGCACGCCCATGAAGCCGGTGTTGGGGAACGCAGCCACCAGCGCGCCGAACGCGGCGTCCTTCAACACCACCTGGTGGCGCGTGGCCGCGATGGTGCCGCCCACGATCACGAGGGCGCACACCGCGTAGATCGCCGCCAGCCACGGGTCGATCAGCTGCGCGAACGGCATGCTGGAGCCGAAGCGGAACAGCATGCACGGCAGCGCGAAGAAGAGCACGAAGCCGTTGAGGCCGGGGATGGCCGACTCGGGCAGGTAGCGGCGGTGGGCGGCGAGGTAGCCGCAGAGCACCAGCGCGAAGAACGGGAAGGTGACGGCGAGGATCGAGGACATGGGGATGGAGCCTAACCGCGTTGTGCGCCGGCCCGGCCCGATTCGACGTGGAACGTGGCCGCGGTGCGCACGGTGGCCGCGGGATCGGCCCCGTCGCTGAGGGCGCGCAGGCGGGCGTCGAGCCGTCCGGGCGCGAGCCGGAAGGCCACGTAGCCCCGTTCGTCGCGGCGGCCGTAGTGCACGTGCGGGTTCCATGGCAGTGCGGCGTCGAGTTGGGCCTGGGAGCGGCCGCGGCTGCTGATGGATGTGCCGCAGAACTCGGTGGCGATCACGGGGGCGGTGGGGTCGCCGCGCTGGTGCAGGTCGCAGACGTAGTGGGTGTGGGTGTCGCCGCCCAGCACCACCGGGTTCTCGACCCCGGGCCGGGCGAGTTGCCCGAGCAGCCGGGCCCGCGCGCCGGGGTAGCCCGACCAGCCGTCGGTCCACACGCGGTTGCCGTCGGGCCGCCATGTGAACGGGGCCACGAGCGTCTGCTGGGCGATGAAGTTCCAGCGGACGCCGCCGCGGGCGAGCCCCTCGCCGAGCCAGCGCTCCTGCGTGGCGCCGAGGTAGGTGCGTTCGGGACGGGCCAGGTCGGGGCAGCGGGCGACGTCGACCGTGTTGCCGCCGCCCCGTCCCGGCGGCGGGCAGGCCTGCGGGTCGCGGTACTGCCGGTTGTCGAGCACGTGGAAGCGGGCGAGCGCGCCCCAGTCGCAGCGGTCGAACACCTGCAGGCCGGGACCCGTGGGGCGCGTGGACGGCGGCAGCGGCATGTGCTCCCACCACGCCTGGTACGCCCGTGCGCGGCGCTCGAGGAAGGCCGGCGCGAAGAACGGGCCCTGGTCGGCGGCGTAGTCGTTCTGCACTTCGTGGTCGTCCCATGTGACGATCCAGGGTGCGCTGGCGTGGGCCCGCTGCAGGTCGGGGTCGCCCTTGTACTGCGCGTAGCGGGCACGGTACTGAGCGAGCGTGCGGGTGTCGGTGAGACCCTGGTGCAAACGCACGCCGCCGGGCACCGGCGCGTATTCGTAGATGTAGTCGCCGAGGAACAGCACGAGGTCGGGCGATTCGTCGGCGAGGTGGCGCCACGCGGCGTAGTGGCCGTGGTCCCAGCGCTGGCACGACGCGATGGCGAACGCGACCGGGTCGAGACTGCCGGCGGCCGGCGCGGTGCGCGTGCGCCCGACGGGCGACACCTGGCCCAGCGCCGTGAAGCGGTACCAGTACCAGCGGGCGGGTTCCAGTCCACCCACCTGCACGTGCACGCTGTGGCCCCAGTCCGCCTCGGCGTGGTCGACGCCGGACCGCACGACGTGGCGGAAGGATTCGTCGGTGGCGAGTTCCCAGCGCACCTCGACGACCCGGGCGGGGTGAGCTTCGGGGGACAGGCGGGTCCACAGCACGATGCTGTCGGGCCGGGGTGTGCCCGAGGCCACGCCGAGCGTGAAGCAGGGCTCGGGCGAACCGAGGTTCGCGCAGGCGACGAGGCTGGGCGCGGCGCCCGCGGCGAGGGCGGCGGCCAACAGGTGGCGGCGGTTCAGGTCGGCAGTCATCGGGAAGGTTTCACGCTAGCACAGACTGCGATGCAAGGTCATCGGCCGGCCTCGTTATGATCCGTCGCCCCCCTCGCCCGGACCGCTTTTTCCATGTCTGAAGCCCCCTCGCTGAACCCCGCCCAGATGGCGGCCGTGCACCACCTCGACGGCCCCTGCCTCGTGCTCGCGGGTGCCGGCTCCGGCAAGACGCGGGTGATCACGCACAAGATCGGCCGGCTGCTGGAGGCGGGCTACGCGCCGGGCCAGATCGCCGCCATCACCTTCACGAACAAGGCCGCTCAGGAAATGCGCGAGCGCGCGAAGGAACTGATCGGGGGCAAGGCCGCGAAGAACCTCGTGATCAGCACGTTCCACTCGCTGGGCGTGCGCCTGCTGCGGGCGGAGGGCGCGCGCCTGGGCCTGAAGGACAAGTTCAGCATCCTCGGCGGCGACGACGTGGTGGGCATCCTGAAGGACGCGGGCGGCACCACCGACGTGAACATGGCGCGCCGCTGGCAATGGACCATCAGCCTCTGGAAGAACCAGGGCCTCGACAGCGACCAGGCCGCCACCGCCGCGCTCGACGACGACGAACGCGTGGCCGCCGTGGTGATGAAGCGCTACGAGGAGCGTCTGGCGGCCTACCAGGCGGTGGACTTCGATGACCTGATCGGCATGCCGCACCGGCTGCTGCAGCGCGACGAGGAATGCCGCACGAAGTGGCAGAACACGCTGCGCTACGTGTTGGTCGACGAGTACCAGGACACCAACGCGATCCAGTACGAGCTGCTCAAGTCGCTCGTGGGCGAACGCGCGATGTTCACCGCGGTGGGCGACGACGACCAGAGCATCTACGGCTGGCGCGGCGCCACCATCGAGAACCTGCGCCGACTGCCCCAGGAGTACCCGGCGCTGAAGGTGATCCCGCTCGAGCAGAACTACCGCTCCACCGGTTTCATCCTGCGCGCGGCCAACTGCGTGATCGGCAACAACCCGAAGCTCTTCGACAAGAAGCTGTGGAGCGCGTTCGGGGACGGCGACCCCGTGGCCCTCGTCGAATGCGACAACGAGGAACACGAGGCCGAGCGCGCCGTGGCCCGCATCAACAGCATCCGCTCCCAGTACCCCGACGCGGCCTACAAGGACTTCGCGATCCTGTACCGGGCCAACCACCAGGCGCGTGTGTTCGAGAAGGCGCTGCGCAAGGCGAACATCCCGTACAAGGTCTCGGGCGGACAGAGCTTCTTCGAGCGCACCGAGATCCGCGACCTGTGCGCGTGGCTGCGGCTGCTCGTCAACAACGACGACGACCCGGCGTTCCTGCGCGCGGTGACCACGCCCAAGCGCGGCATCGGCCACACCACGCTCGGCGCCCTCGGCGAGTTCTCGGGCAAGTGGAAGGTGAGCCTGTTCGAGGCGCTGTTCGCCGAGAGCCTCGGCACGGCGATGAAGCCCGCGGCCGTGGCCTCGCTCCACGAGTTCGGCCGCATGGTCAACGACCTCGAGTACCGCGCGCGGCACACGTCGGGGTCCGAGGACGCGAAGGCGTTGCTGATGGGCTGGCTCAAGGACATCGACTACGAGAAGCACCTCTACGAGGGCGACGACAGCGAGAAGGTCGCGGCCGGCCGCTGGTCGAACGTGATGGACTTCGTCGACTGGATCGCCCGGCGGTGCGGCGGCGAGATCGAGAACGACGGGGGCATGAGCTTCGAGACGGAGCGCCAGACGGTGCTCGACGTGGCGCAGACCATCTCGGTGATCATCAGCCTGGCCGAACGCAGCGACGAGCAGGACCAGGTGACGCTCTCGACGCTGCACGCGTCGAAGGGCCTCGAGTGGCCGCACGTGGTGCTGGCCGGCGTGAACGAAGGCCTGCTGCCGTTCCGCAGCGAGGACGAGGAGACCACGCCGCAGCACATCGAGGAAGAGCGCCGGCTGATGTACGTGGGCATCACCCGCGCGCGCCGCACGCTGGCGGTCGACGTGCTGCGCCGGCGCAAGAAGGGCCGCGAGTTCGTGCCCGGCGTGCCGAGCCGCTTCATCGCCGAGATGAAGCTCGACGAGGTGAAGGAACAGGTGGACCCGCGCGAGAAGCTCAAGGCGCTGCGCGCCGCGGCGGCGGCGCGGGCGTCGATCGCGAAGCCGGAGGAGCCGGAGACGGCTTGACGGAAGCGGGAAGCACCAACAACGGTGTCATCCCGGCGAAGGCCGGGACCCTGGGCCTGCGCCGAAGATCCCGGCCTTCGCCGGGATGACAAGCCTCGTCAGACGAACCCGAGCTTCTTCGTCGCGAAGTTCTGCAGGTTCGGCAGCAGCTGCAGCAGCTGCGCGTCCGTGGCCCCGAACCAGCCCAGCAGCGTGGCCGCGTACTGGTCCACCGACGTGGTGGGGATCCAGCGGCCCTGCAGTTCCCACGAGTCCACGCCCACGTCGTCGGGGCCACCCAGCGTGAGGCTCGGGTAGGTGCCGTAGGTGGTGCCGCCCTTGACCGCGCCGCCCACCACGAGGTGCTGGTTGCCCCACGCGTGGTCGGTGCCGCTGCTGTTGTTCGGCGTGAAGGTGCGGCCGAAGTCGCTCTGCGTGAAGCTGGTGACCGCGTTGCCGTAGCCCGTGGCCACCATCGCGGCCTGGAAGGCGCCGAGGGCATCGCCCAGGGCCTTCAGCAGGCGCGGGTGGGCGCCGTCCATCGGGGTGTCGGCGACGGCCTGGCCACCGTGGGTGTCGAAGCCGTCCATCTGCGCGAAGAAGATCTGGCGCGGGCCGGTGGCCGTGGCATTGGAGACCACCAGCTTGGCGATCTGGTACAGCTGGCGCGCGATGGCGGTGGTGGGGCGCTTGTTCGCGTCGAGCACCGGCGCGAACGCCGTGTCGATGGCCGCGAAGGCGGTGTTCTGGCCGGGCTTGGTGGCGACGATGGCGCCGAGCCGGTCGGACACGCTGAACGCGTTGCGCTGTGCCGCGGTGAACGCGGTGCCCAGGTCCTGCGACTGCGCCTCGGCGTACAACGCGTCGATGGCCTTCTTGCGGGCGGAGTTCGCGGCGAGGTTCTGCGCGCCGAACGTGTCGCCCGGGGTTTCCGGCAGCACGAGGGGCGACTGCGTCTCCGACAGGCCGAAGCGCGCGTTGCCGCCCACCGAGATCACCGGGTTGCCGGCGGCGAGCGTCACCGAGGCGCGGCCGCCCCAGCCGGTGCGGGTCAGCGCGTCGGCCGTGGCGGTCTGCCACAGGTTCTGCTGGTCGGAGTGCGAGTAGAGGTTGTCGGGCAGCAGGTCGGAGCTGGCCGGCTCGGCGCGGAACTGCGCCTTCGTGAGGGGCTTGTAGAGCGTGCCCACGTTGAACACCGGCGCGAGCTGGCCGTCGCTCCAGGCCTTCGACAACCCCGACAGCGCCGGGTGCAGGCCGTACGAGGTGCCGCCGAGCGGCAGCAGGCTCGCGACCGGCACGTGGATGCCGCCGCGCACGCCCTTGTACTGGTTGTGGCGGGCCGTGTCGGTGGGGACGATGGTGTTGAGACCGTCGTTACCGCCGTACAGGAAGATGCAGACGAGCGCCTTGTAGTCGGCCGCGTGGGCGGACTTCGTGGCGAGCGTCAGGTTGGCGAGCGTGCCGGCGCCGAGGGCGCCGGCGAGGCCGAGGCCCGAGCGGGCGAGCCATTCGCGGCGTGTGAGTGCCGTGGCGGGGGTGGCGTGGTGGTGGTGCGACATGGGGCGATCTCAGCGGTGCACGTGGTATTGCGGGGCGCCGAACACCAGGTAGGCGGCGGTCTTGACCCGGTTGGCGGCGTTCGAGCCGGAGGCCTCGACGGCCTTGACGACCTCGGCGCGGGCCGTGGCCGGCAGTTCGCGGCCGAGGGCCAACATCGAGAGCCGGGTCACGAGCTTGCTGGCATCGGCGGCGTCGGCGGACATCGCGGTGAGGTTGACCTTCGTGCCGACGGCGTTGGGCACGGTGGTGCTGGGCGTGCTGCCGTTCCAGTCGAGCAGGTACACGAGGAAGTTCAGCCGGTTGAGCGCGGTGTTGGCGTTGTGGATGCCGAACGTGGGGCCCACGAGCGTGGTGCCGGGCACCGGGTAGTCGGGCGGGTAGAAGTTGAAGACCGACGGCGCGCGGAACACGTGCTGCTGCATCGTGTCGCCCCACCACCAGCCGAAGGCGTCCCCGTCCGTGGTGCCGTCGAGCGCGCGTACCACGCCGGTGAACATCAGCACCGGTTCGCGCAGCTTGCCGGCGGAGCGGGTGACCGTCTCGCCGCGGGCCTCCGTGTCGAGCAGCACGGCGGCCACCGTGGCGGCGAGGTCGCCGCGCTGGCCGGTGCCGAAGCCGTTGTACTTCCCCGACGCGAACGCGGTGGCCACCCGGGCCACGTAGGCACTGGACGGGTTGCTGGACACGAGCTGCTGGATCAGCTGCTTGCCGATGAACGGCGGCGTGTTGGGATGGTTCATCACGCTGTCGAGCACGGTCTCGAGCGCGGTGTCGGCCGTATGGCCGGAGGCCAGCTTCACGCCGCCGAGGAGCTGGCGTTCCTTCGTGTCGTGGTACTGGTCGACCTTGACCATGTCGCCGCCGTAGTACGTGCAGTTGGCCCCCTTGGGCCAGCAGCCGTAGCGCGAGGCGCCGCCGGCCGGGTACGTCCAGCCCGTCAGGGCGTAGGCGTAGGCGCGCACGGTGTCGTTCGTGTACGTGGGCGAACACTTGCCGCCCTTGAGCGAACCGTCGGACTCGAGCTCGCAGGTGCCGATGGAGAACAGCTGCAGCAGCTCGCGCGCGTAGTTCTCGTTCGGTGCGTCCTTGTCGTTGTTGGCGTTGTTCAGGAAGTCGCCCATCACGGGGGACAGCGTGACCTTGCGCAGCAGGTCGCGGTAGTTGCCGAACGCGCCGGCCAACAGGGCATTGTGGTAGTTGCGGAAGCCGTAGGTGCCGCTGACGTCGAGGTTGTTCACGACCAGGATCTGCTGCAGCGCGAAGGCCGTGCGCTGGCGCAGCTGGTCGGGCTGGCCGACGGCGTTGCGGTAGAAGTCCCAGACGAGCGGCATGGTGGAGTACCAGTCGCGCCAGCAGTCGTCGCCGCGGCCGGTGCAGAAGTCCGCGGTGCCGGTGTACGTGTGGATCGCATCGCCCTGGCCGCTCGAATAGCGGGAGGTGGCGGGCAGCGACATCTGGGCGGCCACCCAGGCGGCGGCGCCTTGGGCCTTGATGGTGGTGACGAGCGCCTCGGTGGGGCCGAAGCTGGCCTGGTCGGCCAGGCGCACCGCGTCGGCGGCGGTGGTGGGCTGTGCGGTGGGCGCTGACGGCACGGGCGGCGGCGGCTCGTTCGACGGGACGTCGCCGGTGGGGGCGCTGCCGCCCCCGCTGCCTCCGCCTCCGCCGCACGCGGCGAGGACGGCCGTGAACAGGGTCACGGCGGCGGTGGTGCGCCAGCGCCGCCGGCGCGGCGTGGAGGACGTCTCGGAATGGGGTTCAGCGACCATGGATCACCCGTATCTGCTTGCAAATGTGGCGCAGCGTGTCAGTGAGGGACCAGGCAGGTCACCTCCGGACCGCGCGCGCGGCCTGGGGGGCATTGCAGCAGGAAGGGTGCCGGGGGATGTGACGGAATGTCAGTGGAGGACGGCGGCGGATGGCGGCTCAGGGCACGGCCATGCGGCCGAGCACGTGGTCGGACATGCCACGCGCCAGCTCGTGTTCGCCCACGAACACCTTGCCGACGATGTCGCGGGCCAGCAGGTCGGCCTCGCTTTCGTTGTGGCTGCGCACGATGACCTCGATGTTCGGGTTCAGCAGCCGGGCGGTCTCGACCATCTTGCGCACGTTGAAGACGTCGGGCACCGCGATGACGAGCATGCCGGCGCGTGCGACGTGGGCCTGGATCAGCACCGCCGGGTCGGCCGCGTCGCCCGCCACCGCGGGGATGCCGCGCTCGCGCAGCTGCTCGACGAGCTCGCGGTGTTCGTCGGCCACGACGAACGGGATGCGGTGTTCGGTGAGCGTGCGCGCGATGCGCCGGCCCACCCGGCCGTAGCCCACGAGCACCACCTGGCCGTGCAGCAGCGAGGCGTCCACGCTCATCGGCAGCTCGGCCAGCGGGTCGTCGCGGGCCTCCAGGCGGCGGGCGAACGACGAGTGGTCGCGGATCCATCGCAGGGCGGGGTCGATGGCGGCGAAGAGCGCCGAGTTGAGCGCGATGGACACGAGCGCGCCGGCCAGGATCAGGCTCTGTCCGGCCTCGGGCAGCAGTTTCATCTGGACACCGAGTCCCGCGAGGATGAACGAGAACTCGCCGATCTGGGCGAGGCTCACGCCCACCGTGAGGGCCGTGTTCAGCGGGTAGCGGAACGCGAGCACGAGGGCGAAGGCCGCGAGGGTCTTGCCCACCATGATGATCAGCACGACCACCAGCAGCTTCACGGGCTCGTTGAGCAGCACGGCCGGGTTGAACAGCATGCCCACGGAGACGAAGAACAGCACCGAGAAGGCGTCGCGCAGCGGCAGCGATTCCTCGGCCGCGCGGTGGCTGAACTCGGACTCGCGCATCATCATGCCGGCGAAGAAGGCGCCCAGCGCGAACGACACGTCGAACAGCTTGGCCGACGCATAGGCCACGCCCAGCGCGGCGGCGATCACGCACAGCGTGAACAACTCGCGCGAGCCGGTGCGGGCCACGAGCCACAGGATCTTCGGGAAGGCCCAGCGGCCCACCACCAGCATCAACGCCATGAAGGCCGAGACCTTCGCGAGCGTGAGGCCCAGCGTCACGCCGATGCCGCGGCCCGGTTCGGCGAGGACACCGGGTGCGGGGTCGCCGCCGAGCAGGCCGGCGATGGGGGGCAGCAGCACGAGCACGAGGACCATCACCAGGTCCTCGACGACGAGCCAGCCCACCGCGATGCGGCCGTTCACCGATTCCAGCACGCCGCGGGCCTCCAGCGCCCGCAGCAGCACCACCGTGCTGGCCACCGACAGCGCGAGGCCGAACACGAGCCCCGCCCCGAGGTTCCAGCCCCAGTACGAGGACACGCCCACGCCGAGCAGCGTGGCCACCGTGATCTGCAGCAGTGCGCCGGGGATGGCGATGCGCTTGACCGCCAGCAGGTCGGACACCGAGAAGTGCAGGCCCACCCCCAGCATCAGCAGCATCACGCCGATCTCGGCCAGCTGGCCGGCCAGGGCCACGTCGGCGACGAAACCCGGCGTGGACGGGCCGATCACGATGCCGGCGAGCAGGTAGCCCACGAGCGGAGGCAGCTTCACCTGCGCCGCCAGGTAGCCGAGCACCATGGCGAGACCCAGCCCGACGGCGATGGTGGAGATCAGGCTGACGTCATGCGGCATGCGGACTCCTCGGGCGGGGTGGAAGGGGCGTCTGGCTGGGTGCGGACCAGTTTATCGGCAGAAACGAAAACGCCTCCGGGTGGAGGCGTTTGAACCGGAGAAGTTCAGGGTCAGGCGGCGTCGGGCGCGACGGGGTGCTGCGCCATCAGCTCGAGCGCCTTGACCAGGGCCGAGTGGTCCAGGTCCTTGCCGCCGTTGGCGGCCACGACCTGCATCAGCTGCGCGGCGCCGGCCGTCTGCGGCAGGCCCACGCCCAGCTCGCGAGCACCGGCCAGCGCGAGGGCCAGGTCCTTCTGGTGCAGGTTGATGCGGAAGCCCGGGTTGAACGTGCGCTTGATCATGCGCTCGCCGTGCACTTCGAGGATGCGCGACGAGGCGAAGCCGCCCATCAGCGCCTGGCGCACCTTCGCCGGGTCGGCGCCGGCCTTGCTGGCGAACACGAGGGCCTCGCCCACGGCGGCGATGTTCAGCGCGACGATGATCTGGTTGGCGACCTTGCAGGTCTGGCCGTCGCCGTTGCCGCCCACGAGCGTGATGTTCTTGCCCATCAGCTCGAACAGCGGCTTGACGCGCTCGAACGCGGCGTCGGAGGCGCCCACCATGATGGTCAGCGAGGCCGCCTTGGCGCCCACTTCACCGCCGGACACCGGCGCGTCGACGTAGTCGCAGCCGAGGTCGTTGATCTTCTTCGCGAAGGCCTTCGTTTCCATCGGCGAGATGGAGCTCATGTCGACCACGGTCTTGCCCTTCGACAGGCCCGAGGCGACGCCGTTGTCGCCGAAGAGGACCTTCGCGACGTCCGGCGTGTCCGGCAGCATCAGGAAGATCACGTCGGCCTTCTCGGCCACTTCCTTCGCGCTCGCGCAGGCGGTGGCGCCGGCGGCGGTCAGTTCGGCGGGCACCGAACGGCGCGTGTTGACGAACAGCTCGTGGCCGCCCTTGAGGAGGTTGGCGGCCATGGGCGTGCCCATGATGCCCAGACCGATGAAACCCAGCTTGCTCATGTGTGTGTCCTGGAAATAGGGGTGGGAAGGATCAGGGGCGGTACTTGTCGTGCAGCGCCTGCGTGGCGCTGCGGAAGATGCCCAGGTCGCTGCCGACGGCGACGAAGGTGGCCCCCTGCTCGAGGTAGCGGCGCGCGTCGGCTTCCACCGGCGCGAGGATGCCGATGGGTTTGCCGTGCTGGCGGGCCGCATCGAAGATGGTGGCGATGGCGGCCTGCACGTCCGGATGGTTCGCGTTGCCGAGGTGACCGAGGCCGGCGGCGAGGTCGGACGGGCCCACGAACAGGCAGTCGATGCCGTCCACCGCGGCGATCTCGGCGGCGGCGGCCAAGCCGGCGCGGCTCTCGATCTGCACGATCACGCAGACCTGGTCGTTGATGCCGGTGAAGTAGCCGGGCACCGTGCCATAGCGGTTGCTGCGCTGGGACACGGAGACGCCGCGCACGCCTTGCGGCGGGTAGCGGGTGGCGGCCACGGCGCGGCGGGCGTCGTCGGCGCTTTCGACGAAGGGCACGAGGAAGTTGTAGAAGCCGGCGTCGAGCAGGCGCTTGATCTCGACGGTGTCGTTCTGCGAGGGGCGCACCACGGGGGCGCTCGGGCTGTCCTTCAGCGCCATCAGCTGCGGGATGAAGCTGATGACGTCGTTCGGCGAGTGTTCGCCGTCGAGCAGGAGCCAGTCGAAGCCGGCGACACCCAGCACCTCGGTGGTGATGGGGTTCGCCAGCGAGCACCAGCAGCCGATCAGGCGCTTCCCCGCGAGCAGGTCGGCGCGAAGCCGGTTCGGGAAGCTGGAATACGGGGTGGTGGGCATGGCGGGACCTTCAAAAACGCGGGCAGACAAACCCGTTGTCGGTCATCGTACAACCGCAAATCAAGAGGTGCAACCCGGGTGAACCCGATCCTGGACCTGGCCGCCGCCAAAAACAAGTCGTCCCCAAAAGCAAGTCATCCCGGCGCAGGCCGGGACCCTGTGCCTTCCTCGAGGCGCCCAGGGGCCCGGCCTGCGCCGGGATGACTCGTGTTTCGAAAGCGGAGCGGGCCGGCTGTCAGGCGTCGCCCGCCAACGCCGCCGCGCGCCGGCGGCGTTCGCGGCTGTTCGCGAGGTGCGTGCGCATCGCGGCACGTGCCGCTTCCGGGTCCTGCGCCGCGATGGCGTCGTAGATGCTTTCGTGTTCGCCGTTCACGCGCCGCAGGTACGCGAGGCGCTCCGCATCGTCGGTGTGGGCCGGGTCCAGCCTGGCGCGCGGGATGGCGGCCATGCCGAGGGCGCTGATGAGGTCGGTGAAGTGCGGGTTCTGCGTGGCGCGGGCGATCTCGGAGTGGAACGCGAAGTCGGCGGTGACCGCGTCCAGGCCGGCGGTGACGGCCGCGGCGAACTCGTCGAGTGCCTGGCGCATCGCGACGAGGTTGGCGTCGGAGCGGCGCACGGCCGCGAGGCCTGCCGATTCGGTCTCGAGGCCGATGCGCAGTTCGAGCACCGCGATCACGTCGCGCAGCGTGGCGAGTTGTTCGGGCCCGATGCGGAAGGCACTCGCCTCGCCGAGGCCGACGACGAAGGTGCCCACGCCGTGACGCGTCTGCACGACGCCGGAGGCCTGCAGCTTCGACAGCGCCTCGCGCACGACGGTGCGGCTGACGCCGAACTCGTCCATGATCGCGGCCTCGGTCGGCAGCTTCGCACCCACGGCCAGCGAACCGGCTCGGACCCGCTCGATCAGCACGTCGACCACGTCGAGTGCGAGGTTGCGGGGCTTGGTGCGTCTGGTGGCCGTCGTGGGCGTGTTCATCGATTCCCTCTTGTGTTCTTTCCCGGTGCGACGGGTTGTATGACGACCCTCGCTACCCCGGACTGTAGCAAAGCCCGTGCGAAATGCGGCGCAACCTGCCGTCTCGCACGGGCTTCGGGGGCTTACTTCACGGGCGCGATGAACGCGATCAGCTTGCCCATGTTGGCCACCCAATTGCTCGTCGAGATGCCGAGCGGGCGGTCCTTGTTGGTGTACGGCGCGATCACCGGAGCGTCGAGCGAGTCGTACGGCGAGGTGTCGTACACATCGCCCACGTGCTTGCTCTGGTACGCGGTGCCCGTGTACGGCGTGGTGGGGCCGTCGCCGCGGTACGGATTGGTCACCAGCGTCAGCGGCGTGAGCCAGTGGTTCTTCGTGCCGAGGTCGTCGATCACGGCCTTGGCCGCGGCCTCCGTCACGTCGGGCGTCTTCATCACGGCGCCGGTGAACAGGTCGGGGAAGTCCACCTCGCGGATCGAGAAGTACTTCGGCAGCGCGCGCGGCGTGGTGACGTTGAGCGGCGAGTTCGCGACCATCTCGGCGATCTGCGCGTCCGTCATCGCGTTGAGCTGGTCGTACGTCGTCCGCAGGGCGGTGATGTTGATGTTGCGGCCGGCGGAGTAGTGGCTCGGTGTGTCCTTGTGGTTGTTGTCGGAGTAGTACGCGCCGTTGTGGATGTTGGAGCCGTAGCGGTGCACGAAGCGGCCGACGTTCGTGCCGAGCTCGATGAACGTCGGGTGCGTGCGGCCGCCGCCGAGCAGCGGGTTCTCTGCGATCTGCGTGGGCGTGAGCTTGCAGCTCTCGAGCCACGTGAGCGCAGCCGGCACACCGGCCAGGTACTTGCGGTCGCCGGTCACGCGGAAGTAGTTGAAGAGTTGCTGCACGTTCGTCTGCGTGGTGTGCGTCGCGAGCGACCGCGGCTCGTAGCTGCGCGCGCCGGCGGGCGAGCCGGCGGTGCGGCCGTTGCGATCGGCCGCCAGGTGCTGCAGGCCCCAGCCGGCCTGCGGCGCGGGTTGCTGCAGCGTGCGCAGGCATTCCATCGCGCGCTTGATGGGGTCGACGAGGCGGGTCTCGCCGAGTCCGATCACGCACATCAGCAGGAACTTGATGTTCTCGCCGGCGACGTCGTCGTTGAACGTGACCATCGTCGTGTAGTCCCCGTCCTCCATGTCGAAATGGGCGCCCACGGGAAGCTGGCCTGGGTTCTTGGGTGGCATCGACGAGATGGCCGCCGGCTGCACGGGCCAGCGCTGCGGCCAGCCGCCATCGGCCACGCCGCCGGTGAACTGCGCCTTCAGCACGAAGTCGATCGCCTTGTCGACGGCGGGCTTGAACTGCGCATCCTTCTTTTCGAGGTACGTGCGCAGCAGGAACTGCGAGGACACGGCGGTGCCGGCGTCGTCGAACGTCGCGTTGCCGTAGTAGTGCTGGAACTCCTCGAGGCGCCAGCCGTTGGCGCCCACCGTGTCGTACCAGTGCTTGAGCGAGTCCTCGCCCGCGAAGTCGTGGATGTAGTTCCAGCCGCCGGCCGGATGCTGGGCTGCCATCAGGGCCTGCGCGGTGCGCACGGCGGCTTCGTAGTACCGCTCGTCGCCGGTCGCGTGGTACGCGTCGAGGAAGGCATGGCCCGCGGTGGGGGTGCCCGGCGGCTGGATCCAGCACATGCTGCGCTTGGCTTCCATCTCGCCCCAGCTGACCGACAGGTCGGGGAGGTACTGCCACACGTAGCCGCCGCGGTACGAGACGTTCTCGTCCATGTGCTCGGCGGCGCGCTTCAGGGCGTCGAGGGCCGAGCCCCGCACGCCGGTCTCGGCCGGGGGCGCCGGGGTGGGGGTCACGTCATCGTCACCGCCGCACGCGGCGAGTGCGATCGGGGCCAGACTGGACATCACGAACATTCTGCGTTTCATGTTGAAGAGCTCCTCTGTGGGATGGGGTTTGCCGGGTCGGCACACGACGACTCTTGTTGTCGGTCATCGTACGACCAGCGTAGGTGGCGTGAATTCGTTCACAAATTCGGACAAACCCGAGGGGCGCACAGGGAGGGTCATTAGGGTAATCCCCGCAGTCTGTTGCCTTGACGCGAGGGGATCGGTGGGCGACGATACGATCCGTTGTACGACAACCTACAACACGGCATTTGCGCTGTAGGCGGCGAGTGCCGTGGTTGCGTTGTGTCCCGTGTCTTCTGCTGAATCCGGATCCACATGCCTGCCACCACCTGCTCCATCCGCTTCCCTCGCCTGCTGCTGACGGGCGCCGCCGGTGGCCTCGGCCGCGAACTGCGCTCGCGCCTGAAGCCGCACTGCGATGTCCTCCGCCTCTCCGACATCGCCGACCTGGGCACCGCCGCCCCCGGTGAAGAGCTGGCCATCACGCCGCTCGAGGACCGCGCCGCCGTGCTGAACCTGCTCGAGGGCGTCAGCGCCGTCGTGCACCTGGGCGGCGTCTCGGTCGAGACCCCCTGGGACCCCATCCTGCAAGCCAACATCGTCGGCACGTACAACCTGTACGAAGCCGCCCGCAAGCAGGGCGTGCGTCGGGTGGTGTTCGCCAGCTCGAACCATGTGACCGGCTTCTACCGCCAGAACGAGGTCATCGACGCGGACGATCCGATGCGCCCCGACGGCCTCTACGGTGTCAGCAAGGCCTTCGGCGAAAGCCTGGCCCGCTTCTACTTCGACCGCTACGGCATCGAGACCGTGGCGCTGCGCATCGGCTCGTCGTTCACCGCCCCGCGCGACCGCCGCATGCTCGCCACGTTCATGAGCTACGACGACCTCGAGCGCCTCGTGGTCGCCTCGCTGACCGCCCCGGTCGTCGGCTACTCGGTGATCTACGGCATGTCGGACAACCGCACCAAGTGGTGGGACAACACGAAGGCCGCCCACATCGGCTACGTGCCGCAGGACAGCTCCGAGCCCTTCCGGGCCGAGGTCGAGGCCCGCCAGCAGACGCTCGACTTCAACGACCCCGCCGTGCTGTACCAGGGCGGCCCGTTCGTCCGCACCGGCCCCTTCGAGTGACCGGAGTGACCGACATGCAAGCCGTCTCCGACATCCGCGACCAGGTGGGCGAAAGCCCGGTCTGGTCCGTGGCCGAACAGGCGCTCTACTGGATCGACATCGAGTCCCGCCAGATCCGCCGCTTCGACTGGGCCACCCGCACCGTGCAGAGCTGGGCCACGCACGAACGCATCGGCAGCATCGTGCTGCGCGAGGGCGGCGGCCTCGTGGCCGGCATGGAAACGGGTGTGTTCGAGATCGACCTGCCGGCCGGCAACCCGCACGCGGCCGAGCAGCTGCTGTTCCCCATCACGTTCGCCGAACCCGGCATGCGCTTCAACGACGGCCGCTGCGACCGCGACGGGCGCTACTGGGTCAGCACCATGGTGCGCGACATGTCGCTCGCCTCGCCTGCCGGCAAGCTCTACTGCGTGACGGCCGCCGGCATCGGCGAGCCGCTCGTCGAGGGCCTGATCACCGGCAACGGCCTGGCCTTCACGGCCGACCGCCGATACGTCTACTTCTCGGACTCGCACCCGAACGTGCAGACTGTCTGGCGCGCCCGCCTCGACGCCGAAGGCCACATGGCCCCGCGCGAGGTGTTCGTCGACATGAAGCCGATGCAGGGCCGTCCCGACGGCGCGGCCGTCGACGAGGACGGTGGCTACTGGATCTGCGGCAACGACGGTGGTGTGGTCCACCGCTTCACGCCCGACGGCAAGCTCGATCGATCGATCGCCGTGCCGGTGTCCAAGCCGTCCATGTGCGCGTTCGGCGGCCCCGAACTCGACCAGCTGTTCATTGCCTCGATCCGGCCCGGCAAGCCGGTCGATGGTTTCGATGCCGCCCTCGATGGCGCGCTGTTTGTCACGCGGCCGGGTGGGCGCGGTATCGCTGAAGTTCCTTTCCGCTCACGTTGAACTGGAGTCCTTGAATGAAAAACATCACTCTCCGCTTGCGCACCGGCGTCCTCGCCGCCGTCATGGCCTGCGTCGGTTCGGTGGCCATGGCCACGGAATTCCGCTCGTCCGACATCCACCCCGAGGACTACCCCACCGTGCTGGCCGTGCGCCACATGGGTGAGCTGGTCTCCCAGCGCACGAACGGCCGCCACAGCATCAAGGTGTACGCCAAGTCCGCCCTCGGCATCGAGAAGGACACGATCGAGCAGACCAAGCTCGGCGCGCTGGCCATGACCCGCGTGAACTCGTCGGCCATGAACAACGTGTGCCAGGAAACCACCGTCGTCACCATGCCGTTCCTGTTCAACAGCAAGGAACACATGCGCAAGGTACTGGACGGTGCCGTCGGCGACGACATCCTGAAGGCCTGCGCGGCCCAGGGCTTCATCGGCCTGGCCTGGTACGACAGCGGCGCCCGCTCGATCTACACGGTCAAGAAGCCCATCAAGACCCTGGCCGACGCCAAGGGCCTGAAGGTGCGCGTGCAGCAGTCGGACCTGTGGGTCTCGCTGCTGGAAGCCATGGGCGCCAACGCCACGCCGATGCCCTTCGGCGAGGTCTACACCGCGCTCAAGACCGGCCTGATCGACGCCGCCGAGAACAACTACCCGAGCTACGAGTCGTCGCGTCACTTCGAAGTGGCGAAGTACTTCTCGAAGACCGAGCACTCGATGGCCCCGGAAATCCTGCTCTTCTCGAAGAAGACCTGGGACACGCTGAGCCCGGAAGACCAGAAGATCATCCGCGAAGCCGCCAAGGAATCCGTCGTCTACATGCGCAAGCTGTGGGACGAGCGTGAAGAGAAGTCGCTCGCCACTGTCAAGGCCGCTGGCGCCCAGATCGTGGAAGTGGACAAGGCATCGTTCCAGGCCGCGATGAAGCCGGTCTATGACAAGTACCTTCAGGATCCGAAGCTGAAGGCCCTCGTCGCACGGGTGCAGGCCACGAAATGAGCGTTGCATCGCATTCCCCGGCAGCTCCTGTGACCGCGTCCTCGCCGCCGAACCTCTTTACGCGAACCTGCACGTTCATCGCGAAAGCGTGTCTGAACATCGGCGTGGTCGGCATGGTGCTGCTGGTGATTGCGGTGCTGTACCAGGTCTTCGGTCGGTACATCATGAACGACACGCCGACCTGGGCCGAAACGAGCGCGATCCTGCTCGTGCTGTACGTGACGATGCTCGGTGTGGCCGTCGGCGTCCATGACGCCGGCCACATCGGCCTCGAGTCCTTCCTGGTGCTGGCGCCCGAATGGCTGCGCCTGAAGCTCGAGATCCTGATCCACGCGCTGGTGCTGCTCTTCGGCCTCACGATGGCGTGGCAGTGCGGCATCCTGTCCGAGTCGGTGTGGGAGTACAAGCTCCCCACCCTCGGCATCTCCGAAGCGTTCCGGTACATCCCTGCCGTCATGGCCGGGATCCTGATCGCGCTTTTCTCCTTTGAACACATTGTTGCGCTCGTGCGTGGCACCGAGGTAGAGCCGGCATGGCACTGACAATTCTCTGCGTGACGTTCGCCCTGCTGCTGCTGCTGGGCGTTCCGGTCGCCTTCTCGATCGGTCTTTCCTCGCTCGCGGCGATCCTGTACGAAGGCCTGCCGCTCGCGGTGGGCTTCCAGCAGATGATCTCCGGGATGAACCCGTTCTCGTTCCTGGCGATCCCGTTCTTCATCTTCGCCGGCGAGATCATGATGTACGGCGGCATCGCCGACCGCATCATCGCGCTGGCCAAGAGCCTGATGGGCCACGTGCGCGGCGGCCTGGGCATGAGCAACGTCGTGGCTTGCACGCTGTTCGGCGGTGTCTCCGGTTCGCCGGTGGCCGACGTCTCGGCGATGGGCGCGGTGCTGATCCCCCAGATGAAGAAGGAGGGTTACCACGCCGACTACGCGGTCAACGTGACGACGCACGCGTCCCTCGTGGGCGCGCTGATGCCGACCAGCCACAACCTGATCATCTTCGCGCTGGCCGCCAGCGGCAAGGCGAGCATCTCGACGCTGATCCTCGCGGGCATCATCCCCGCCATCCTGCTGACGCTGTGCAACCTCGGCGCGGCCTACTGGGTCGCCGTCAAGCGCGGCTACCCGGCGGGTGAGTTCCCGGGCTGGGACATCGTCGCCAAGTCGTTCGCGCAGGCACTGCCGGGCCTCTTCGTCGTCGTGATCATCATCGCGGGCATCCTGTCGGGCGCGTTCACCGCCACCGAGTCGGCCGCCGTCGCCGTGCTGTGGGCGCTGCTGCTGACCGTCTTCGCGTACCGCACGCTGACGCTCGACCAGTTCATCCGCTCGGCCGCGAAGGCCGTGAAGACGACCGGTGTCGTGCTGCTGCTGATCGGCATCTCGTCGATGTTCGGGTACCTGATCGGTCTGTACGGCGTGGCGGAGATGACCGGCAACGCGCTGTCGCACCTGTCGGACAAGCCCTGGGTGATCTTCCTCTGCGTGAACGTGATCCTGTTCCTGCTGGGCACGTTCCTGGACATGGCCGCGACGATCCTGATCTGCACGCCGATCTTCCTGCCCATCTGCCAGCAGTTCGGCATGAGCACGGAGCAGTTCGGCATCGTGATGCTGATCAACTGCGCGCTGGGCCTGAACACCCCGCCGGTGGGCACCACGCAGTTCATCGGCTGCGCGATCGGCGGTGTGTCGGTGGGCACGGTGATGCGCACGATCTGGCCGTTCTACGGGGCGCTGATCCTGGCGCTGATGCTGGTGACCTATGTCCCCGGCTTCTCGATGTGGCTGCCGAACCTCATCCTGCACTGATCGGTTCGTCCCCATGGAAAAAGCCCGCTGCGAGCGGGCTTTTTTTCTGCCTGTCACCCCGGCGAAAGCCGGGGGCCACTCGGGGCGGTGGGTCCCGGCTTTCGCCGGGATGACATTTCGGTCAGAGGATCAGCAACGCCCGGAAGTCGTTCACGTTCGTGAACGTGGGCCCCGGCACCACGAGGTCGCCGAGGGGTTTGAAGAAGTTGTAGGCGTCGTTGCGGTCGAGGTGGTCGTCGGCCTTCACGCCGAGTGCCACGGCGCGGGCCAGCGTGTCCGGCGTGACGACGGCACCGGCGTTGTCCTCGATGCCGTCGATGCCGTCGGTGTCGGCCGCCAGCACGTACACGCCGGGTTCGCCCTGCAGCGCGATGGCGCAGCCGAGCAGGAACTCGGTGGCGCGCCCACCGCGGCCGCCCTTGGCCTTCACGGTGACGGTGGTCTCGCCGCCGCTCAGCACCACGCACGGTTTCGCGAACGGCTGGCCGCGGCGTGCGACGGCGCGGGCGAGGGCCGCGTGCACCTTGCCGACCTCGCGGGACTCGCCCTCGATCTCGTCGGACAGGATGTGCGCGTCGAGCCCGGCGGAGCGCGCGAGCGCTGCGGCGGCCTCGAGCGACTGCTGCGGCGTGGCGATCATGTGGACCACGTTGCCGTCGAAGCAGGCGTCGCCCGGCTTCGGCGTCTCGAACGCACCCGACTCGAGGCCGGCGCGCGCGGCGGCCGGCACATCGATGCCGTAGCGGTCGAGGATCGCGAGCGCGTCGGCGCACGTGGTGGAGTCGGGCACGGTGGGGCCGCTGGCGATCACCTCGGGCGAGTCGCCCGGCACGTCGCTGATCAGCAGCGTGACCACGCGCGCCGGCTGGCACAGGGCGGCGAGCCGGCCGCCCTTGATGGCCGACAGGTGCTTGCGCACGCAGTTCATCTCGTCGATGGCCGCGCCACTCTTGAGCAGCGCCTTGTTGATGGCTTGCTTGTCCTCGAGCGTGACCCCCTCGGCCGGCAGCGACAGCAGCGCGGAGCCGCCGCCGGAGATCAGGCACAGCACGAGGTCGTCGGCGGTGAGGCCCTTCGCGAGTTCGACGATGCGCGCGGCCGCGTCACGGCCCGCGGCGTCGGGCACCGGGTGGGCGGCCTCGACGACCTCGATGCGGCCGGGGTTCGCGCGGTAGGCCGGCGGCACGTGGTCGTAGCGCGTGACGACGAGGCCCGACAGCGGCGCGCCGGCCGGCCACAGCGCATCGACTGCGGCCGCCATCGCGCCACCCGCCTTGCCGGCGCCGAGCACCAGCGTGCGGCCCTTCGGCGGCGCGGGCAGGTGCGGCGCGGTGACGTCGGCCGGCAGGGCGCGCGACACCGCAGCGTCGTACAGGGAGCGGAGGAAGGCGACGGGATCGGAAGCGGGCGCGGTGTTCATGACCCGCATTTTCCGTGGTTGGGGCGCGGCTGCCCACCCCTTTTTCGTCCTGGGCACATCGATTGCCGAGAATGACGACATGCCCGATGCCAACGACGTCATCCTGGATCCCGACGACCTGGAGGCCAGGGCCTCCCGCGTGCTGTCCTTCGCGCTCGGCAACGGCGTGCTGTTCGTGCTGGCCGTCGACCCCGAGGTCTCGTTCGGCCGCGACGGCGTGGCCGACCCCGTGTGCTTCTTCTCCGGCGGACGGCTCATCGACCTGCCGAACGGACTCGCGCTGAGCTGGCGCCACGATGGCGAGGCCGAATGGTTCGGCGAACGCCCGCTGCTGCAGCACGGACGCACCCATCGCCTGGACCTGGCCGACGGCGTCGCCGAACGCGAGGCGGTGCTCGAGGACGCCGAGGGCCGCCAGACCCGGTGGCGCGAGACCCGTTTCGTGAGCCTGGCGCACGCGCACGTCGTGCAGCTGCGCTGGGAGCTGACGCCGCTGAACTGGTCGGGCGCGATCGTCGTGCGGTCCGTGCTCGACCTGCGCAAGCACCCGGTGGCGCACCCCGCGTGGGCGCAGGGGGGCGAGCCGGAGCAGGTGGAGAACCTGATGCCGTCCGACGGGCTCGCGGTGCGGGTGCGACGGACGCCGGACGGCACGCCGTGGCGGGTCGACGTCACGCTGCGCACGTCGGGCGCGCCGGGCCGCCAGGCGGGGCGGTCGCACGAGATCGGGGGCAGCGACCAGCAGCACCATGTCGAACTCGCCGAGCAGGCCTCGGTGTGCATCGACGTCGCGATGACGGTGACCGTCGACGACGGCGCCGCGCCGGTGTCCCCGCCCGGCTTCGAGCCCGAGCTGGAACGCCACCGCGCGGCGTGGCAATCGGTGTGGGAGCGGGTTTTCCTCGGCACGACGGATGCGGCACTGCAGCGCGCGCTGCGGTTCAACGCGTTCCATCTGCTGCAGGCCGTGTCGCCACGGTCGGTGGGGCGCGACGTGGGACTGCCGGTGTGGTCGGCATCGGGCCGCGAGCCGGGCCACGAGGCCTGGGACGAGGCGCTCGCGCTGCCGTTCTACAGCCTGCACCTGCCGGCCCTCGCGCGCGAAGTGATCCACCACCGCGCGCGGCGGCTCACGGCGGAGGCGCCGCGGGCGTGGTGGTCGGCGGCCGCGTTCGGTCTGTGGCGGCATCACCTTTCAACCCGCGACACGGCCCTGCTCGGCGGGGCGTCGGGGGAGCTGCTCGTCGCCTGCGCCCGGCGCTGGTTGGGGATCGATGCGCAGGCGCGGTCGCTGCCGGCCGCATGGACGTTGCGGTGCGCCGCGCGGCTGCGCGAGCATCTCGACGCGGCGGCGTGGATGCGGCTGCGCGAACGCACGGCCCTCTCCGATGCCGAGGTGGCCGCGTGGGACGAGGCGAGCCGGCACGTGCCCGTGGTGTGGTCCGGGGACGTGCTGACGCTGCCGGAGGGCGACGGCATCGACACGCTGACGCTGCTGCACCTGCTCGGCCCCGACGAGGCCGCCGACCTCGTCGCCCACCTGGGCGGCGTGGCCGTGGCGGGCTGGTACCCGAGCACCGTGCGGCACCACGCGGCCCTGGCAGCAGGCCCGGGCCGGCTGGAGGGCGTGTCGCGGGCGGGTGCCCTCGCGGCGGTCGACCGGGCCGCGTCGTGGGCGGCGTTCGAGGGGGCCGTGCATGCGCCGCTGCGCGGTGCGGCGACGGTCGAGGACGGCCTGTCGTTCGGTGCGATGGGCGGGGTGTGGGACGTGCTGCAGCGGCACTACCTGGGCCTGTGGCCCGTGCGGGACGGGCTGCGGCTGGACCCGCATCCGCCCGAGGCCCTCGACGAGGTCGCGGTACGGGTCGTGCTGGCGGGGCACTGGGTGAACGCGCGGCTCGAGGGCCGCCGCCTCACGCTGCGGACGTCGCCCGGCGCACCACCGCTGGTGGTGTGGTTCGCCGGAGAGGTCCACGAGGTGGGGCCCGATGCACCGTGGTCGGTGCCGTGCCGCTGAAGGGCGGCACGGGCGACACGGTCAGAACTTCACGTCGAGCGCGGCGCGCACTTCGCGCGGCGTGCCGTAGTACGAGTTCCACGTGGACATGTGGTACGACTTGTCGAACGCGTTGTTCAGGTTCACCGATGCGCCCAGGTTGCGGGTGATCTGGTAGCGCGCCATCAGGTCGACCACCGCATAGGCTTCCTGCGTGAAGCGCACGGGAATCGGCGCGGCGCCGCCGCCCGGGAAGATCGAGCGTTCGCTGTAGATCTCGCTCTGCCAGCGCACGCCGCCGCCGAGCGTCAGGCCGTTGCCCACCGAGGCCAGCTTGTAGGTGGAGAACAGCTTGAAGGTGTTGGCGGGGATGGAGGTGTCGAGCGGGCCGCCTTCACGCGTCTGCGCGAGGTTGCGCGCGAAGGCCGCGGACAGCTGCCACGCCGGGGTCAGCGCGCCGGACACTTCCAGCTCGAAGCCGCGCGACAGCGTGCCCGACTCGGCCCGGTACGCCGGCTTGTTCAGGTCGCCACCGACGAACTCGCCCGGGATCACCACGCCGAAGTTGTCGAGCTGGATGCGGTAGATGGCTGCCGACACGTTCAGCTGGTTGTCGAAGAAGGCGCCCTTGACGCCGGTCTCCCACGTGTTCCCCAGCACCGGGTCGAGGTAGCTGCCGTCGACCGACTGGTTGTTCTGCGGCTTGAAGATGCTGGTGTAGCTCGCATAGGCCGACCAGTGCGGACTGAAGTCGTAGGTCACGCCCGCGAACGGCGTGATCTCGCCGCTTTCGGCGCGCGAGGAACTGTCGTACATCACGCCGGCGTTGTCCACGTACGAGACGCTGTTGCGCCAGTCGGTGACGCGGGCGCCGAGGATGACCGACAGCTCGTCGGTCGGCTTCAGGCGTGCCGCGGCGAAGGCACTCGTGAGGCGTTCGCTGAAGCTCTGCGTGCCGCGCGGTGCGTAGACCGGTGCCTCGGGCGTGTTGCCGTCCCAGTTGTAGATGTCGGGGATGGGGGTCACGGCCCAGCCGGGGAAGTCCGGCGCGACGTCCCTGGTGCGCGACGTGCTCGCACCCACGACCAGTTCGTGCTTGCGGCCGAAGGCCTCGAACGGGCCGGTGGCACGCACGTCGAACGTCTCCTGCACCGGGGTGCCTTCCCAGCCGGAGCCGTACAGGGAGATGCCGCTGCCGGTGCCGGGTGTGAGGTTGCCGCCGGCGGCGTAGCCGAGGCGTTCGTCGTAGTCGCTCTCGGACCGGATGGCCGTGCCCTTCACCGACCAGCCCGAATCGAAGCGGTGTTCGAGCGAGGCGAAGAGGGAGCTGTTGTGGCGCTCGGAGTAGCCCCAGTTCGCGGCGGCCGAATCGGAGCGGGCCCAGTTGACCAGCGAGCCGTCCTTCGCGAAGAGGGGGCGTCCGCCGCGGGCGTGGCCGGTGGCGTCGTGGTGCTGGATCGACACGCCGGCGGTGGCCAGCGTGTTCGGGGTCAGGTCCGCCTCGAGGATGCCGTAGAGCACCTTCCGCTTCTCGTTCAGGCGGTCGATGTACGAGTCGTTGTCCTGCACCGCGGCCACGGCGCGGCCGCGCAGCGTGCCGGCCTCGTTGAGCGCGCCCGACACGTCCGCTTCGCCCCGGTAGTAGTTCCACGAGCCGACCTCGACACGGCCGGACGCCTGGAACTCCGCGGTGGGCTTCTTGCGGACGAGGTTGATGGAGGCGCCGGGCGAACCCACGCCGTTCATCAGGCCCGACGCGCCGCGCACGACTTCGACGCGGTCGAAGATCACGAGGTCGTTGGTCTGGAAGATGCTGCTGTAGTTGCTGTAGTTCTGCCCGACCCCGTCGATCAGGTAGTTCTCCACTGCGAACCCGCGCGAGTAGATGGTGCTCGAGTCGGAGCCGGCGTTGCCGCCCTGGCTGACGGACAGGCCGGCCACGTTCTGCACCAGGTCCATCATCTGCGTGAGCCCCTGGTCCTCGATGCGCTGGCGGGTGACCACGGTGACGGACTGGGGCGTCTCGCGCAGCGACAGGTTGAGGCCGGTGGAGGCGCTCGTGGCGCCGGTGGTGTACGAGCCGGTGCCTTCCGTGGTGGCCTCCAGCATGGCCTGGCTTCGCACCTTGATGACCGGCAGGGCGGCTTCGCCGCTGGTGTCCGTGGCGGCGGGGGACTTCACGAGGACGTAGCCGCCGCCCGGCTGCGCCGTGACCGTGAGGCCGGAGCCGGCGAGGATGCGGTCCAGGCCTTCGCGCACGCCGTAGCTGCCCGACAGCCCCGCACTCCGCTTGCCAGCCGTGAGCTGGCCGTCGATGGTCAGCGGCACGCCCGCGGCGGCGGCGAAGCGGGTCAGCACGTCGTCGAGCGGGCCGGCCGGGATCTCGTGGTGCGCCGGGGCCTGGGCACTCGCCTGGGCGCGGGCGACGGTCGCCGTGGCGCCGAGGCCCAGCGACAGGCAGGCGAGCAGCACGGCCCGGCTGAGGCGTGAAGGGGAAAACGTCGGGGCCACGGGGGCACTCGGGGTGGGCATGGGAACTTCCTCGGGGATGTGGATCAGGTGGCCGCTGGCGGCCTCTTCCTGTTTCCCGGACGAGAAAGGAAAAGTGCTACGGTCCGCGCGAAAAAAGTGCGGCTCAGCGCGCCCCGACCGTCACCCAGTAGCGCGACGTGTGCCGCACGTGGATCGGCAGCACCCGGGCCAGCGAGGCGAGCACGCCGTCGGTGTCGTCGAGGGGGTACACGCCGGAGACGACGAGGTCGGCGACGGCCGGGTCGCAGCGCAGCACGCCACCGCGGTGACGGGACAGCTCCGCGATCACGTCGGCAAGCCGCCACCGCTGCACCACGAGCAGCCCGCGTTCCCACGCGGTGGACAACGGGTCGGCGGCGTGGGGGGCGTCGACGTGGCCGGCGGTGAACCGTGCCTGCTGTCCGGCGGTCAGCCGCAGCACGGCGGCGGGCAGGCCGTCCGGCGTGACCTCGACCGCCCCCTCGAACACCTGGGCGATGGCGCCCTCGGCCGTGCGGCGCACGCTGAAGCGGGTGCCCAGCGCGCCCACGCGGCCTTCGCGGGTCTCGACGACGAAGGGGCGCGACGTGTCGTGCGCCGTGGTGACGAGCAACTCGCCCGCGTGCAGCCGCAGGCGGCGTTCGCGGGCGTCGAAGTGCACGTCGGCGGCGGTGCCGGAGTTCATCGCGACCCGGGTGCCGTCGGGCAGGGACAGGTGCCGGCGTTCACCAGGGCCGGTGCGCAGGTCGGCGAGGGCCGTGCGCCACGGCGGCGTGTCCATCGTCAGGCTCGCGAGCCCGCTGGTGGCCGCCAGCAGCCCGAGGCCGCCCAGCACCTTGCGGCGGGCCGGCACGCGGTCGGGCCCCGCGCCGCGGCGCAGCACCGAACTCGCGACCACACCGGGCGCGGCATGCAAGCGCTGGCTCATCTGCTGCACTTGCTGCCAGGCACGCTCGTGTTCGGGCTTGGCGGTGCGCCAGCGCTCGAAGGCGTCCTGCTCCTGCGGCGTGACCTCGCCGGACCAGAGCGTGACCTGCCACTCGAGCGCGGCCGCGTCGGCCGCCGAGGGGGCGGTCTTCAATGCGTGTCGCCCCCGAGCACCGCGAAGCAGGCCGTCACGGCCTTGAGCATGTGCTTGCGCACGGTGGCGACGGCGATGCCCAACTGCTCGGCGATGGCGCTGTAGGTGAGGCCGTCGAACTGCGAGAGCAGGAAGGTCTCACGCACCTTGGGCGCGAGGGCGTCGAGGGCTGCGTCGATGCGGGTCAGCGCCTCCAGCACGAGTGCGCGCTCCTCGACCGACGGTGCGAGCGCGGGCGGCTGGTGCACGAGCATCTCGAGGTAGGCCTGTTCGATGACGCGCCGGCGGTGCTGGTCCACGACCAGGCCCTTGGCGATCTGCATCAGGTGCGCGCGGGACTGGTCCGGCGGCGGCGTGCGCCCGGACACCAGCACGCGCAGGTAGGTGTCGTGCGCCAGGTCGGCCGCGTTGTCGGAACACCCCAGCCGCTTGCGCAACCACCCGTACAGCCAGCCATGGTGATGGCTGTAGAGCGAATGGATTTCGTGTGGCGGGGCGAGCTCGACGGCCGGCATGGCGAACTACAGTAATGAGAACGTTTCTCATTATAGGGAGTGGCGGCCGGGTTGTCGGTCGGGTGTCGGAGGCGCGCCACATGCCTGCCCGCAAGCGGCCGCCTACTGCGCTTCGGGGGTGGTGCGCGTGGTGCCCGACACCGTCCCGATCAGCGCGGCGACGGCGCTGGCGGCCCGTTCTTCCGCCTCGGCCCGGACGGTGGCGATGTCGATGCGGCCGGCCAGGATCGCGCGGTTCACCGTGTCCCAGTGCCTCACCCCGGCGGCAGGCACGTCGATTCCGCGCCGGGACAGGCCCCGCGACACCAGCGCCTCGGCGGCGGCGGCGCCGTATTCCTCCCGGAGGCCCGCATAGGCGGAGGTCTGGCGGGCCAGGTTGGCGGTGCCCTTGACGTCGTCGGGTTGCATGGGGAGGTCCTTTCGTTGAGTGGGAAGACGGCAGCGAAGGTATCGTCGGGCACCCCCGGCGTCCACGTACACCCGGGCCGTTCCGGGTCTACCTGGACTTCACCTGCCGACCTTGTCCCTCATGGCGAACCACCCGATCATCCAGCAGCGGCAATCCGAGTTCGACCGCCTCCTCCTGTTGCAGTGTGCGATCCGGCGGTTCCGGCAGGAGCATCCGGCGGCGCTCGAGGGGCTGCGCGCGTTGCGCAAGGGGCTGGTCGAGGCGCTGGGAACATCCCTTCGTCCCGAAGCCTGGCTGTCCGATCTGTTCTGGCTGGTGGACAGGCGGAGCGGCCGGGAGGCCCTCCGGTCGGGCCGGTTCGACGTGGCGCTCGACCAGATGGGGCATGCCGGCTCGCCGCCCCGGGTGCGGGAGTCTCTGATGCGTGCCCTGTCGGCATTGGCCGCGCACCTGGACCTCGTCGAGGACCTGCTCGACCGCTTCAACTACTTCGACTTCTTCGGCCTGCTCCCGATGACCGGCTTCTGCCACGGGGAGTTGCTGTGCCTGGAGCTGGACCGGGCGATGTCCGGTGTCATCGGTCTGCCGGAGCCGGGGGCCAGGGCGGATTTCCAGCCCTGGCCCCCGGGGAGCGAGGTTCCCGAGGACAGGCTCCGCATCCATCGCCTCCTGAGTCCGATGTACCAGCCCGCGGACCTGGATGTCGCCTGCGCCCTGCTCGGCGCGCGGACGGCGATCCACGACTTCTCACCCAGCATCACGTTGAAGGAAGTGAATCCCCGGCGCGTGGAGGCGCCATCGGGAGGGCGGGCCCTTCAGCTGCGCATCGACCTGCACCGCGCGCCCGCGGAGATCGATCAGGCCCTGGACTACCTGCGGGTGGCCATCCAGCAGGCGCTGCAGGACGAACACGGCGAAGCCTTCGATGCGCCGATGTGGGAGGAATACCGGAACTCCGGCTTCTTCCGATCGGGCCAGCCGAAGCCGATCCACTTCCGCCAATGGAACGAGGTTCTTCCCGCGATGCTGGGGCTGTGGCTCTGGGACCTGGTCCGGGACGGGACGAGTGTCGCCCATGGCCAGGAGTTGATCCAGGACACCCGGGAGGCCTGGCGCCGGATCCACCTGTACGCGCTGCCCACGAGCCAGGAGCAGGCGCTCGGCAAGCAGTACCGGGGAATCGACCGCCTGATCTCGGCGGGACATGCCGAGGCCGGGGACCTCGATCATGCGATCGCGAGGACCTGCGTCCGGCTGGGGCCGAGGGTGCGATAGAAAAGAATCGGAAAAGCCCGGGCAGGATTTGCCATCCCGAGGCCGTTTCGGATTTCAAGTGATTTCGCGCCTCACCACACTCGAATGGACACAGTTTCGGAGTTTGATGAATTATTCGACCCAAAGGCCATGATGTGGCATCATTTCGGAATTCAAGAAATTGTCCCCCACGGACGGCCATGGCCACCGACATCCCGGGAATTCCGAAATGAACGCCAGCACTTCCTCCGAGCTCCTGCGCATCACGGCTCCGGCCGACGTGGGTCCCGCCATCCGTGCACGACGCCGAGCGCAGTCACTTCGAATTGATGATGCCGCTTCTCTGAGCGGCGTCTCCGTCGACCTGCTGTCCCGCTTGGAAAACGGCAAGGGCTCGGTCCGGCTCGACAAGCTGCTGACTGTCCTCGACGGACTGGGGCTGACACTCGTGCTCGGCCCGAAGGATCACCCGTGGATGCAGGCGGTGGCGCGTCCGCAGGCCACCTCTTCTGAGCAGCCATGACGCACGTCGAGGCCCCCGCCGCGCCGCATGCGCTGACCCTGTGGGCCGACGGCCGGCAGGTCGCGACGCTGGGCTACGCCCCGTTGGACGACCGTTGGTCGCTCGACTACGCCCCCGACTGGGTCAAGGTGCCGGCTTCGTTCCCGCTGTCGCCCGCGCTGCCGATCGAGCCACCGGCCGACGGCTACGCCGCCGGCGCCGTCAAGCGTTTCGTTGAGAACCTGCTGCCCGAAGGACGCGCGCTCGACATCACGGCGACGACCTACAAGGTCTCCAAATCGAACATCTATGCGCTTATCAGTGCGCTGGGCACGGAGACCACGGGCGCGTTCCGTTTCCTGCAGCCCGGCGAGGTTCAGCCCGCCGTCGCCGCCACGCCGCCGCGAGAGGTGACCCGCGAGGAGTTGAACAAGCGACTGGACGAGCGCGACGACATTCCGCTGGCGGTCTGGGACGGCAAGGTTCGCATGTCCATCGCTGGCGTCCAGGACAAGCTGATGGTCTATGTGGATCGTGCCTTGGACGACGGCGGCCGCCTGTACCTGGTCGAGCCTCCTTTGGCGTCGACACACATCCTCAAGCCCGAGCCCGAGCCCGAGCCCGGGCGACCCGTGACACCGCATCTGGTGGTCAACGAGCACTTCTGCATGTCCTTGGCCCACCGCATGAAGCTGCCGGTGGCCGATGTCGCCATCTACAGAACGCCCAGGCCGGTCCTGGTGGTCCGTCGCTTTGACCGAGAAGTGGTGCAAGATGACCAAGGGGTCAAGGTCAGGCGTCTGCACATCATCGACGCCTGCCAGGCCTCGGACCTGCCCGCCACCTACAAGTACGAGCGCAACCTCGGGAGCGGGGAGCACGTGCGCAACGTCCGTGAAGGCGTGAGCTTCGAGGTGCTCTTCGACCGTGTGGGGCAAACCGTCAACAAGGCCGCCGCGCGCCTGACCCTGCTCCGGTGGGCGCTGTTCCAGTTCTTGATTGGCAACTGCGACGCGCACGGCAAGAACTTCTCGTTCTTCGTGCGCCGCGAAGGGCTGGAACCCGCACCTTGGTACGACCTGGTGAGCGTGGCGCAGTACCCGGGCATCGACCACGAGCTGGCCATGGCCTGGGGCGACGCGTTCAAGCTGGAGGAGGTGGCGGCGTTTCAGCTGGCCGACTTCGCCAGGCGCTGCGGCGTCGACAGGCGCCTGCTCCAGCGAGAGGCCTCGCGACTGGCCAAGTTGACGACGACGCACGCCCCGGCGCAGGCGTTGATGCCCGACTATGTGGACGACGGTGAGCGCGCGTTCGCCGAACAGCTTCGGGACTTCGTGCTTGGCCAGGCGGTCAGGCTGACGAAGCTGGCCAGTGACGCGGTCAAGATCAAGGACGAATACCTGTAGCGCCGGGCCGCCCGGGGGGCGTTCTCTGCGGGGAGGGAGTTCCCCCTGGCAGGGGCGCCAGATTCGCAGGAATCGGGCGCGGATTGTAGAAAAGCCCCGGGCACGTGAGTGCACGGGGCTTCCTATGACGATCCTGGTGGCCAAGGGCGGAATCGAACCACCGACACGCGGATTTTCAATCCGCTGCTCTACCAACTGAGCTACTTGGCCGCGAGCCTGAGAGTATAGCCTGAAAAATGGTCGTGGCGGAAGAGGCTCGTTTCAGAGCGTGCCGTTTCGCTTGTTGCGGGTCAGGTCGACCCCCAGTTGCTTGAGCTTGCGGTAGAGGTGGGTGCGCTCGAGGCCGGTCTTCTCGGCCACGCGGGTCATGCTGCCGTTTTCCTTCGAGAGGTGGAATTCGAAGTAGCTTTTCTCGAAGGCGTCGCGGGCCTCGCGCAGCGGGCGGTCGAGCTCGAACAGCTGTTCGCTCTGCGGGCCGAGCGGCATCGCGGCGAGCGGCAGCGAGTTCGCGGGGATCATCGTGGTCTCGATGGTCATGAGGCCGTCCGGGCGCAGGGCCACGGGCTGCGGGCTCGCGGGGCCCGGTTGCGGCCGCGGCGCGGGCTTGGCCAGCGCCTGTTCGACGGCCCGCAGCAGTTTCTGCAGCGTGATGGGCTTTTCCAGGAAGGCGATGGCGCCCACCTTCGTGGCCTCGACGGCGGTGTCGATGGTGCCGTGGCCCGACATCATGATGACGGGCATGGTGAGCTGGGACGTGGCGCCCCATTCCTTCAGCAGCGTGATGCCGTCGACGTCGGGCATCCAGATGTCGAGCAGCACGAGGTCGGGGCGAACGCGCTCGCGGCAGGCCCGGGCCTGCGCTGCGTTTTCAGCCAACTCGACGCTGTGACCCTCGTCGGTCAGGATCTCCGAAAGCAGGGCGCGGATGCCCAGTTCGTCATCAACAACAAGAATGGTGGCCATGGGTCCTCGATGCGCCCGGCGTCAAGCGGTTGCAAGCACAGCGGGGGGGCTGTCTGCCGGCGCCAATTTTGAAAATGATATCGAAACTTGGGCACCGGCAATACCCTGCCCTGCCTCCGCCTCGCCCGGGAGGTTCGCGAGCCGGATCCGTGCCCCGTGTTCGTCGACGATCTTCTTCACCACCGCGAGCCCGAGGCCCGTGCCCTTGCTCTTCGTGGTGACGTACGGTTCGAAGGCCCGTTTGAGCACCTTCTCCGGGAAACCGGCGCCATTGTCCAGCACCTGGAGGCGCACGGCGCGCACTTCGCCCTGCTCGTTGCGCGCGACCTCGGTGCGGAGGCGCACATGGCCGTCGGCCCGGTCGTTGACGGCGTCGAGCGCGTTCTGCACGAGGTTGTGGATCACCTGCCGCAGCTGCGTGGTGTCGCCCACGATGAGGGGCAGGCCCGGCATCAGCTCGGCCTTCAGCCGGCCCGACTCCTGCGCGGTGGCGTAGAGGCCCAGCACCTCGCTCGCGAGCGCGTTCAGGTCGAGCGACTGCAGCCGGGCCGACGGCAGCCGCGCGTAGTCGCGGAACTCGTTGACCAGCGTCTTCATCGCCTGCACCTGGTTGACGATGGTGCCCACGGACCGCACGAGCATCGCCTGGTCGGTGCCCTCGAGCTTCGACTCCAGCTTGTGCTGCAGGCGCTCGGCCGACAGCTGGATGGGCGTGAGCGGGTTCTTGATCTCGTGGGCGAGGCGGCGCGCCACCTCGCTCCAGGCCTCGGCGCGCTGCGCGGAGACCACCTCGGTGATGTCGTCGAACACCATCAGCCGGCCCGCGTGCGGCATGGCCGCGCCGCGCACGAGCAGCGTGACCTTGTCGCGCTCCATGCCGTGGACGGTGGGGGTCTGCAGGTCGAACGCGTCCTGCCAGTGGTCGCGTTCTCCGGCCTCCGGGCTCGTGCGGTGCAGGTCGAAGCGCTGCTGGACCGCCGCGGCGAAGTCCTCGAGGCCTGGCACCTCGCCCAGCGGCCGACCGCGGTAGGCCGACAGCGGCAGGCGCAGGATGCGCGTGGCGCCGGGGTTCACCGTGTCGATGCGGCCCTCGCGGTCGAACACGATCACGCCGGCGGTCAGGTTGTCCAGGATGGTCTGCAGGTTCGTGCGGGCGGACTCCAGCTGCGACAGGCTGCGCTGCACGAGCGAGCGCGCGTCCGACAACTGCCCCGTCATGTCCGCGAACGAGCGCGTGAGGCCGCTCAGTTCGTCGCTGGCAGCCAGCACCTGCTTCGGCGTCAGGTCGCCGCGGGACACCTGCCGCACACCGTCGGCCAGCACGAGCAGCGGCCGCGCGAGCTGGTTGCCGAGCGTGACGGCGAGCAGCAGCGCGCCGAACACGGCGAGGATCAGCGTGAGCGTGAGCGTGCCGATGTACATGCGCCGCAGCCCGTTGCGCGCGAGTGCGCGGGCCTGGTACTCGCGGTACGCGGCCTGCACCGACAGCGCGTTGGCCACCACCTGGCTCGGCAGCAGCTGCGTCACCATCAGGAAGCGGTCCTGCGCGTTCAGCGAGAAGCTGCTGTTGGGCATGTAGGCCAGCGCGCGGATGCGGGCCTCCGACGTGGTCGACGGGTTGTCCTCGTCGAGCCCCTCGAGCTGGCCCACCACGCGCGAGGTGCGGGCCGCGCGCAGCTGCGCGGTCGTGGGCCGCTCGGGCGCGAAACGGGCGGTGCGGCCCGTGGTGGCCAGCACCTGGCCGCTGGACCCGAGCAGCGTCACCTCCTGCGCCGACAGCTGCTCGCGCAGCCGCTCCAGCGCGATGGGCTGAACCGTCTGCGACGTGTCGGTGAGCCGCTCGGCGGCGAGGCGGGTCTTGGTGGCCAGGTCGTTGACCTGCGTGTCGAGCGTGCCGCGGCCGAGGCTCAGGCCGGCCTCGAGCGCACCTTCCACCTTCAGGTCGAACCAGGACTCGATGCTGCGCGCCACGAACTGGTACGACACCGTGTAGATCAGCAGCCCCGGCAGCACACCCACCATCGCGAACACGAGCGCGAGCCGCATCAGCAGCCGGCTGCCGAACTTGCCGCGCCGCACGCGCAGCAGCAGGCGCACGCCGGCGATCAGGATCACGAGGGTGAGCAGGCCCGCCACGACCACGTTCACCCAGAACAGCCAGACGTAGTGCTGCTCGTAGAGGCCGCGGCTGTTCGTGGCGATCGACAGCAGGAACACCAGCACGAGGCCGGTCCCGATCACGGCGACCAGCGAGATGATCCACGCCCACCGGGATGCCTTGCTCATGGGTTCGGGCGAGGCCGTCAATTCAGCCGGCGCATGCGATCGGCACGCAGGGACCAGTCGGCCTGCCCGCCGATGCCGATCTGCATCGGCCGGGGCATCTGGCTCGTGTCGAGTTCGTAGCGGAACTCGACGTAGTACCCGTCGCCCTCGAGCTGGGACGGCTCGGCGATCTTCCAGTTGACGGAGCTGCTGAGCGACGCGAGCGCGTCGGCCAGGTTGTCGTGGTTCTGGTTCAGGCCGCCGAACGTGACCCGGTACTTCCGCGTGAGCGGCTGGTAGGCCAGCCGCCAGGTGCGGGTGGCGTCGTTGACGCGCTTGTCACGCCAGTACCAGCGGTCCCGGAAGACGTTGGCCTCGGCGACGAACACGAGGGGCACGCCCTTCTGGAGCGCGTCCTCCACGCTCTTGGGCAGCTCGAACTTGGCCGAGAACGTGAGTTGCAGGCCGTCGTCGTTCCGGGCCAGCTCGAAGGTGGTCAGGTTGACCCCGCCTTCCGCCCGGGCCGCACCGGCGCCCACCAGCAGCACCAGCGCCCACAGGGCGGTCGCTGCGGCAACGCGCAGGCCGCCCGGCCGGCGCGAGGCGCCGTGGCGGAACCACCGTGAGAGGAAGGGCCAGAGGATCCGGTGCACGCGAGCGGGTCAGGGCAAGGGTTTGGTCAGCAGGGCGTAGTAGAAGCCGTCGGGTGACGCACCGGATTCGGGCGCCGCACCGTCTCCGTGATTGTCGGGCCGTGGCAGCAGGTGGCCGGGAGAAGGTGGCCGGCCCACAAGGCTGAGGCCGCCCTGGCGTTGCAAAAAAGCGTCGATTCCGGCCTCGCCCTCGGCCTTGAACACCGAACAGGTGCAGTAGACGAGCCGGCCCCCCGGCTTGAGCAGCGGCCACAGGGCGTCCAGGATGGCCGCCTGGGTCCCGGCCAGCGCCGGGATGTCGGTCGGGCGGCGCAGCCAGCGCACGTCGGGGTGGCGGCGCACGATGCCCGAGGCGCTGCACGGGGCGTCGAGCAGGATGGCATCGAATGGCCGGCCGTCCCACCAGGTGTCGGGCGTGCGGGCGTCGGCGGCCGCCGTGCGGGCCGACAGACCCAGGCGGCCGAGGGTGTCGTCGACCCGGCGCAGGCGCTCGGGGTCGCTGTCGAGGGCCAGCACGTCCAGGTCGGCCAGCTCCAGCAGGTGGGCCGTCTTGCCGCCCGGCGCGGCGCAGGCGTCGAGCACCCGGGCCCCGGGCGGCAGGCCGTCGCCGATCACGAGGGGCGCTGCCAGCTGGGCGGCCGCGTCCTGCACGGAGACGTCGCCGTCGGTGAATCCCGGCAGCTCGTTCACGGGCGCGGGCCGGGCCAGCCGCACGGCGTGCGGGCCCACCACGGTGCCCGCGAGACCGGCCGCGGCCAGCCGCTCGACGTAGGCGGCGGCGGTCGACCGGCGGGCGTTCACCCGCAGGGTCATCGGCGGGTGATCGTTGTCGGCGGCCAGCACGTCGCGCCAGGCCGCGGGCCAGTCGGCGCGCAGCCGCTCGATCCACCACTGCGGGTGGTTCAGCGCGGCGACGGGGTCCCTCTCGACGGCCTCGACCACGGCCGCCATGTCGCGCAGGAAGCGGCGCAGCACCGCGTTGACGAACGGCGCGCTGGCTTTGGCGGACTGTTTCGCGGCCTCGACGGCCTGGTTCACGAGGGTGTGCGGGGCGTACTGGGCGCCGGTGCTGTCGCCGGGCCACAGCAGCGCGAGGGCGGTGGTCAGCAGCGCGTCGACGGCGGGCGGCGGCGCCTTCGGCGCGAGGAAGCGGCGCGCGGCCTGGGCGCTGCCCAGGCGGCGCAGCACCTGGAAGGTCAGCGCCTGGGTGCCCGGGCGGGCCGCAGGGGGGCAGCGGTCCAGCACGTCGTTCAGCGAACGGCCGGCGCGCACCGCCTGCAGCGCGGTGGCGGTGTGCCCGAGCAGGGTGGAAAGGGGCAAGGAAGGGGTGTTCACCCGCCGAGTCTATCGGCCCGCCCGAGACCCCGCGGGGGCAGGAAGTGGGCGGGGCGGTCACAATCCGGGGCTCAGAAGCCCGAGGAACGAGCCATGTCCGGCGAACCCACCGCCCCCATCTTCCGCAGCGAGGCCGAGCTGGCGTCGCTCAGCGCGTCCGAGCGCATCCGCTACCGCCTGGTCGGCGCCGACTGCCGCTACCACGCGAACGACAACATCGCGGCGTTCATCCGCCCGGGCGAGATGGACGAGCTGCGCACCGAGGTCGAGGCGAAGATGCAGGAGGTGCTCAAGGCCCTCGTGATCGACACCGAGAGCGACCACAACACGAACGAGACCGCCCGCCGCGTCGCGAAGATGTTCCTGACCGAGGTGTTCGCCGGCCGCTACGTGCCCATGCCGCTCGTCACCGAGTTCCCGAACGCCGAGCGCCTGAACGAGCTGATGATCGTGGGCCCGGTCACCGTGCGCAGCGCCTGCTCGCACCACCTGTGCCCGATCATGGGCAAGGTGTGGATCGGCATCCTGCCGAACGAACACTCGAACCTGATCGGCCTGTCGAAGTACGCCCGCATCTGCGACTGGATCATGAGCCGCCCGCAGATCCAGGAGGAGGCGGTGACGATGCTCGCGAACGAACTGCAGGAGCGGGTCAAGCCCGACGGCCTGGCGATCGTGATGGAGGCCGATCACTTCTGCATGCAGTGGCGCGGCGTCAAGGACATCGACTCCAAGATGATCAACAGCGTCATGCGCGGCGCGTTCCTGAAGGACGCGAACCTGCGCCGCGAGTTCCTCTCGCTGATCGGCCAGCGGAACTGACGCCCCCTTCACCGAAAGGACCGAACGCCATGCTGGTACGTCTGATGTACGCGAGCCGCGCGAGCGGCGCCATCGACCAGGACACGCTCGCCGCGATCCTGAAGAAGTCCAAGGCCCACAACCCGACCGTGGGCGTCACGGGCGCGCTGATGCTGTGCCCGGCGTCGGGGGTCTTCCTGCAGGTGCTGGAGGGCGGGCGCGCGGCGGTGAACACGCTCTACAACCGCATCGTCGCCGACACGCGGCACCGCGACGTGGTGCTGCTCAGCTACGAGGAGATCGACGAACGCCGCTTCGCGGTGTGGTCGATGGGCCAGGTGAACATGCAGCGCCTGAACCCGGCGCTGCTGCTGAAGTACTCGGAGACGGCGACGCTCGACCCGTACGCGGTGTCGGCGAAGGCCTCGATGGCGCTGTTCGACGAGCTGGTGGCCACGGCCTCGATCGTGGGCCAGGGTTAGATCGGCTCGTCCGGCGGCTCCACGAAGTGCCGGGCCAGCTCCGGCGGCATCGGGCAGTCGAGCAGGCTGCCGGTCAGGCGCAGTGCGTCCGCGGCGTCGGGGTCGAGACGGCGCGACGGGCTCAGTGCCAGGGCCTGGTCGATCCAGGCGCGCACGATGGCCGGGCGCAGCATCCACGGCACGGCCTGCACCTCGGCCAGCGCGTTGACGAAGCCGTCGGCGTCGGGCGGCACGCAGGGCGGCAGCTCGTGCGCGGAGATCCACGGCGACATCACCGCGAGGTACCAGCCCTGCCCCGTGGCCGGGTCGCCGGCGGGCACGAGGCGCGACAGGAAGGCCGTCACACGGCCCACCTCGCGCAACGTGTGCAGCGACAGGTCGGCCATGTCGTTGTGCGCGGCCGGCGCCGAGGTGCGCGGCATCACCTCGCCCAGCACCTGCCGCAGCGCGAGCCAGTGCAGCCGGTCGATGGGGCGGATCTGGCCGTCGGCGGCCATCACGCGCCGCGCGGCCTCGACGAGCGACTGGCGGTCGCCCAGCGGGCCGCCGGCCAGACGCTGCAGCAGGCGTTCGAGCCACGGCAGCCGCGAGGCGCGCGAGAGGTGTTTCGTGGTTTCGCGCAGCGCCTTGGCGGTGCTGAGGCCGCGGGTCTCGTCCTGCCAAGCGCGGCGTTCCCGCTGGCTGCCGGGGGTCAGCAGCAGCGCGAGCACCGTGGCGCGCAGCTCACCCGGGCCGTGCACGCGCGACAGCGTGGCGAACGCCTCGCGTTCGTCGTCGCCGATCACGGCGCGGGGAAGGTGGAGGGACGTGTCGGCCATGGGCGGTCAGGACGTGCGAGGCGTGCCGCTCACCGGCGCAGGCAGCACGGCGGCGTCCCGGAAACCGAAGAGGCTCGACAGCACCCGGGTGGGGAACTGCTGGACGGCGGCGTTGTAGTCGGCCACCGCGTCGTTGAACATCTGGCGCGCGAACCCGAGGCGGCCTTCGGCGCCGAGCAGGTCGTCGCGCGCGGCTGCCATCGCGGGCGCGAGCTTGAGTTCGGGTCGGCCGTCGATGGCCTGCTGGAGGCGGCGGCACGCGTCCTCGAGCACCTGCTCGGCCATCGCGAGGCTCACCATCGGGCCGGACACGCCGGGGTGCGCCCGCGCGAGGTCGAGTGCCGCATGGGCCTGGTGGCGCGCGGCCACGGCGGCATCGGCCACGTCCGGGTCGATCTCCGTGTCGGCGCGCGCCGCGTCGGCCAGCTGGGGAATCAGTTCGTGGCGGCGGCGCAGCTGGGCTTCCAGCTGCGAGAAGGCCGTGCGCATCACGTTGCGCAGCGACATCAGCCGGTTGTAGGCCCCGACCGCCCAGAACACCAGCACCGCCGCGACGATGGCCGCCGCGATCCCCGAGGAGGTCATGGCATCAGGCCCAGGCGGTCGGTGTCGGCGAACTCGGGCTGGCCGCTCTCGCGCCAGCCCTTGTAGCCGCGCCGGCGCAGCGCGCAGGCCGGGCACTGCCCGCAGCCGTAGCCCCATTCGTGCCGCTGCTGGCGATCGCCGAGGTAGCAGGTGTGGGTGTGTTCGACGATCAGGTCGTTGAGGGCTTCCCCGCCCAGGTCGGCGCTGAAGGCCCAGGTCTGGGCCTTGTCGAGCCACATCAGCGGCGTCTCGACGGTCATCTTCGTGTCCATGCCGAGGCTGATGGCCACCTGCAGCGCCTTGAGCGTGTTGTCGCGGCAGTCCGGGTAGCCGGAGAAGTCGGTCTCGCACATGCCGCCCACGAGCACGTTCAGGCCGCGGCGGTAGGCCACCGTGGCTGCGAACGTGAAGAACAGCAGGTTGCGGCCCGGCACGAAGGTGTTGGGCAGCCCGCTGTTCGTCATCTCGAGTTCGCGCTCGGACGTGAGCGCGGTGTCGGAGATCTGGCCCAGCAGGGACAGGTCGAGCAGGTGGTCGTCACCCAGGCGGGGCGCCCAGCGCGGGAAGTTCGCCACGATCTGCGCGCGCACCGCGGTGCGGCACTGGAGTTCGACCGAGTGCCGCTGGCCGTAGTCGAAGCCGATGGTCTCGACGTGGTCGTGGTGTTCGAGCGCCCACGCGAGGCAGGCCGTGGAGTCCTGTCCGCCCGAGAAGAGCACGAGCGCCCGGCGCGAGGGTTTCATTGCCGCACTTCGCCCTGGCCCAGCACCACCCACTTCATCGACGTGAGGCCTTCGAGGCCCACCGGGCCGCGGGCGTGGAACTTGTCGGTGCTGATGCCGATCTCGGCGCCCAGGCCGTACTCGAAGCCGTCGGCGAACCGGGTGCTGGCGTTGACCATCACGCTCGCCGAGTCCACCTCGCGCAGGAAGCGCATCGCGTTCGAGTGGTGTTCGGTGAGGATGGCGTCGGTGTGGTGCGAGCCGTAGCGGTTGACGTGGGCGATGGCCTCGTCGATGCCCGACACCACCTTCACGCTGATGATGGCGGCAAGGTACTCCTCGGACCAGTCCTGCTCGGTGGCGGCCACGACGTTCGCGCCCGGCACCTTCGACAGCAGCGCGACGGACGCGGCGTCACCGCGCATCTCCACGCCCTTGGCCGCGAACACGGCCCCGATGCGCGGCAGGAACGCGGCCGCGACGGCCTCGTGCACGAGCAGCGACTCGGTGGCGTTGCAGGGGCTGTACTTCTGCGTCTTCGCGTTGTCGGTGACCCTGACCGCGAGGTCGAGGTCGGCCGTGGCGTCGACGAAGGTGTGGCAGTTGCCGTCGAGGTGCTTGATGACCGGCACCTTGGCCTCGCGGCTGATGCGTTCGATCAGGCTCTTGCCGCCGCGCGGGATGATCACGTCGACCGACTCGGGCGACTGGATCAGGAAACCCACCGCGGCGCGGTCGGTGGTCTGCACCAGCTGCACGCCGTCGCGCGGCAGGCCCGCCTCGTCGAGCGCGGCCTGCACGAGTTTCCACAGCGCGAGGTTCGAATGGATGGCCTCCGAGCCGCCGCGCAGGATGCAGGCGTTGCCGCTCTTGATGGCGAGCGACGCGGCCTCGATGGTGACGTTCGGGCGGCTCTCGTAGATCATGCCGAACACGCCGAGCGGCACGCGCATCTGGCCCACGCTGATGCCCGTGGGGCGGCGGCGCAGGTTCGTGATCTCGCCCACCGGGTCGGGCATGGCGGCGATCTGGTCGCAGCCCTCGGCGACGGTGGCCAGCACCTTCGGCGTGAGGCGCAGCCGGTCCACCAGCGGCGCGGCCAGGCCGGCGGCCTCGGCGGCGGCGATGTCACGGGCGTTGGCCTCGGCGAGCGGGGCGGAATCGCCGCGCAGCAGGCGGGCGAGTGCCCGCAGCGCCTCGTTCTTCGAGGCCGTGGAGGCGGCGGCCATCTTCGTGGCGGCGGCGCGGGCCGCCGCACCCATGTGGGCGATGGTGGCCTGGAGATCGGTGGAGGTCATCCCCGCATTGTCCCAAAAACAAGGGGCCGACGGGGAATCAGGGGGCTGCGGCCTCGACTTGGACGACGAGCTTCACCCGGTCCTCCACGAAGGGCCAGCCGTAGGTCATGCCGAATTCGCTGCGGCGCAGTTCCCCCTCGAAGTCGCCCCCGCACACCTCGCGGGTGGACTCCGGCGGGGTGTAGCAGCCGAAGCGGACGGCGTGGAGGGTGAAGGACGTCGACTTGTCGCGCAGCGTCAGCTCGCCGTCCAGGGCCACGAGGCGGCCGCCCTCGGTGCGGAACTTCCGGGACACGTAGTAGGCCTTCGGGTAGTCCTTCGACGCGAAGAAGTACTCACCTCGCAGGATGCCGTCGAGCGGCACCACCCCGCTCGTGACCGAGGCGGTGTTCACCGTGACCGACAGTTCGCCGGCGCCCGTCGCCCGGTCGTACCGCAGTTGCCCCTCGACGGCGTCGAAGCGTCCGCGGTGGGTGGACGTGCCGAAGTGTTTCACCTCCCACCAGACCTGCGTGTGCTGCGGATCGAGCTGCCAGGGCAGGCTTTGTGCTTGGGCGGCGCAGACAGGGCCCAACCCCACCAAAAGGGCGACGAAGAAAGCCTTTTCACGTCGGCGGTGGTCGAGATAATGGGAAACGAATGACATGACGCGGCTCGAAAGGCCATCGATGACCGAATTTACGTCACCTGGGGTGTCGGTGGGAGACCGCGACGGTGACCTGGATCGTCGGGTGCGCGAAGCGCAGACCGAGCTGCTGTACCGCCGTTCGCAGATGGTGAACTGGGCGGGCGCGGGGTTCGCGCTGCTGCTGGCGATGGGCCTGCTGCCGTACGTGTCCGCCGCGGGCGTCTGGGCCTGGGTGGCGTTGCGCTTCCTCGTGTCGGCGGTCCGGCTCGTGCTCAACCTGCGGTACCGCGCCTCGGACGACCAGGGCCGCCCGTTCTGGGACCACGCCTTCGTGGCGGGCCTGGGCGTGGACGGCTTCGCGTGGGCGGTCATCGGGCTCTGGGTGATCCCGCTCGACCTGCCCACGGTCTCGGTTCTGATGCTGACCTCCATCGTCGGCGTCGCGTCCATCGGCATCTTCGTGCTGCAGTCGAGCTTCCGGGCGTCGGCCACCTTCGTGGTCTCGATGCTGCTGCCGCTCGTGCTGCTGGCGCTGTGGATGGGCGACCGCTCGGGCCGTTTCGTCGGCGCCGGCCTGTCCGTCTACATCGTGTTGCTGCTGATCGAGACCCGGTACTCGGAGCGCCGCATCCACGAACTGCTGCGCCTGCGCTTCGTGACCGACCGCATCGCCGAGGAGCGGGCCGAGGCCCTGCGGCTGGCGCAGCGCCAGGGGGTCGTCAAGGACCAGTTCCTCGCCACCATGAGCCACGAGATGCGCACGCCGCTGCACGGCATCCTCGGCCTCACGCGCGCACTGCGCGAGCAGCAGCCCGACGCGCCGCAGCTCGCGCTCGTCGAACGGGCCGGCGAGCACCTGCTGCGGCTCATCAACGACGCGCTCGACTTCTCGAAGCTCGAGGCCGGCCAGGTGCGGCTCGCACCGCAGACCTTCGACCTCACCGCACTGGTCGACGACGTCGTATCGCTTTCGATGCTGCCGGCCAGCGAGGCGGGCCTGCTGCTCGAGACGCGCCTGCACCTGCCGCGCCCGTGCCTCGTGGTGGGCGACCCGGCGCGGCTGCGCCAGATCCTGCACAACCTGGTCGGCAACGCCGTCAAGTTCACCGAGACGGGCCGCATCACCGTGGTGGCCAAGCACAACGCCGAGGCGGGCCGGGCGCGCATCGCGGTGCACGACACGGGGGTGGGCATCGCGCCCGAGCACCTGTCGGTGATCTTCGACGCGTTCCACCAGGCCGACGGCACCTTCACCCGGCGCTTCGCCGGCACGGGCCTCGGCCTGACCATCGCCCGCGAACTCGCCCGGGCGATGGGCGGCGACCTGCTGGTGACGAGCCAGGTGGGCAAGGGTTCGGTCTTCACGTTGAAGCTCGACCTGCCGCACCCGCCGGTGGACGTGCCGCTCGGCGAGGCGCCTTCGGCGCCGCCGCCGCAGCCATCGCCCAAGGCCCTGGGCGGCCGCGTCCTGCTGGCCGAGGACAACCCCGTCAACGCGCTCGTGGCCGAGGCGCTGCTGCAGAAGCTCGGGATCGACGTGACCGTGGTGGAGGACGGCGCCCAGGCCGTCGAGGCGTTCCGCAGCGGCCGTCCCGACCTCGTGCTGCTCGACTGCCAGATGCCGGTGATGGACGGCCTGGAAGCCGCCCGGCGCATCCGCGCGCTGGAAGCGGCCCAGGGCTGGCCGCGCACGCCGATGGTGGCGCTGACCGCCAATGCCTTCGAGGGCGACCGCGCCGACAGCCTGGCCGCCGGCATGGACGACCACCTCGCGAAGCCCTTCAAGGACGAAGACCTCGCCGGGGTGCTGGCGAGGTACTTGCCCCAGCGTTGAAGGGCACTTCAAAAACAAGTCATCCCGGCGCATGCCGGGACCCTGGGCGCACCATCGAAGGCACGGGGTCCCGGCCTGCGCCGGGATGACGGTGTGTTTTGAAGCTTACTGCTTCACGGCTTCCACCTGGATCAGCAGACGGACGTCGTCGGGAATGCCCGGCAGGCCGTACTTCACGCCGTACTCGCTGCGCTTGATGGTCGTCTCGAAGTCACCACCGCACACCTCGCGCTTGAGCATCGGGTTCGTGTAGCAGTTGAAGTTCGACGCGGTCAGCGTGACCGGCTGGGTCACGCCCGCCAGGGTCAGCGTGCCGGCGACGGACTTGACCTTGTCGCCGTCGAAGGTGAGCTTGTCGCCCGTGAACTTGGCCGTCGGGTGTTCGGCGACGTTGAAGAAGTCCTTGCTCTTCAGGTGGCCGTCGAACGGGCCCACACCGGTGTTGATCGACGACGTGTCGATCGTCACGTCGACCTTGCCGGTCTTGGCGGCCTTGTCGAGCGTCACGGTGCCTTCCTTCTTGTCGAAGCGGCCGCGGTTCGTGCTGGTGCCGAAGTGGCGGGCCTCGAACGTCACGAAGGTGTGCGTCGGGTCGATCGAGTACGTGGCGGACTCGGCATGGGCGGCGCCGGTGGCGGCCAGAACGGCGGCGGCGATGAACAGGGTCTTGTTGAACATGGATTGTCCTTGGTTGGGAAGGGAACGAGCGAAAACGGAGGGGGTGGGATTACAGCGGCGCGACGCCGGTGAGCACGAGCTTGAACTTCACGGCGACGTCGTTGGCCACCATCGAGGTGTCCTTCCAGTCGCCGTCGCCGATTCGGAAGTCGAGGCGCTTGATGGTGAACGAGCCGTTGGCCGTGGTGTTCGGGCCGGCCTGCGTGACCTGCACGGGCACGACCACGTCCTTCGTGGCGCCCTTGATGGCCAGCTTGCCGGCCACCTCGAACTTGCCGCCGCCCAGGCCCTTCACGGCGCCGGACTGGAAGGTGGCCTGAGGGAAAGCCTTGGTGTTGAACCAGTCGGGCTTGACCACCTCGGCCTCGGTCTCGGCGGCGCCGAGCGACACGCTGGCCAGGTCGATCGTGAAGCCGATCTTCGCGGCCTCGGGCTTCTTCGGGTCGAACGCCACCTGGGCGTCGAACTTCTTGAACTTGCCATCGACGGGCACGCCCATCTGCTTGCTGGTGAAGGCGATCTCGCTCTGGGCCGGCACGAGCTTCTGCTGGGCGGCGGCGGGCAGGATGGCGGCCACGAGGGCGGCGGCGGCGATGAGTTTCGAAACGGTCATGGTGTCCTCAGTGCGGAAAGGCGGGGATAAGTTCAGCGGCCCGACGACGGCAGCATGCGGGCGAGCAGGCCGTCGCGGTCGACGAAGTGGTGTTTCAACGCGCCGGCCACGTGCAGCACCACCAGCACCGCCATCGCATAGGCCAGGTACCCGTGCCACGGCTTGATGGCCTCGGACAGCGCCTTGTCGGGCGAGACGAAGTCGGGCAGCGGCAGCACGCCGAACAGCACGATGGGGAAGCCGGCCGCCGAGCTGTAGGCCCAGCCCACCAGCGGCACCGCGAAGAACAGCAGGTACAGCAGGTGGTGCGTGCCGTGCGCCGCGAGGCGCTGCCACGCCGGCATCGGCACGTCGGCCGGCGGGCGGTGCGTCAGGCGCCACAGCAGGCGCAGCGCCGACAGCGCGAGGATCGTCACGCCGGCCCACTTGTGCCAGTTGTAGAGCTTCAGGCGCTGTGGCGAGAACGGCAGGTCGCTCATGTAGACCCCCACGCAGAAGGCCGTGAGGATGCCGAGCGCCAGCAGCCAGTGCAGCGCGATGGCGATCGAGGTGTAGCGACCAGCAGTGGGTTTCATGCGCGAGCGTTCTCGTGGAAGGAAAGGGTCACAAGGATGTGCCGGAAGGCAGGCCCTGGATGTGCCAAAAGGCACAGGAATGGAATGTAGAGGGATCCGGCGGCGCCCGCTTTCACCGGCCTTGTTGTGACCGTTCAGAAAAAATGCATCGTGCCAGCGCCCGAGGCGCGTGGAAACCCTCTCCGGAGATACCCGTTCGTGGCGAGACGGCCACACCGGTGGCGTTTTCGCCCCCGTACGCTCACTGCTCCGACTGTCGACTTTCACGGAGCGATTCCATGAACCCCAAGCTGACCGCCACCACCCTCGTCGCCGCATCCGCCCTGTTTCTGTCTGCCGGAACAGCCCGGGCCCAGATTTCCGGCGACGTGATCCGCATCGGCCTGATCACCGACATGTCGGGCCTGTATGCCGACCTCGACGGCGCGGGCGGGGTCGAGGCGGTCAAGATGGCCATCGCGGACGCCGGGGGCAAGGTCAACGGCAAGACGGTCGAGTTCGTCGTGGCCGACCACCAGAACAAGCCCGACATCGCCGCCGCCAAGGCGCGCGAGTGGTTCGACACCCAGGGGCTGGACATGCTGCTGGGCGGCGCCAACTCCGGCACCAACCTCGCGATGGCCAAGGTGGCCACCGAGAAGAAGAAGCCGTTCATCTCGCTGGGTGCTGCCTCGGCCGCGCTCACGAACGAGCAGTGTTCGCCGTACATCATCCACTACGCCTACGACACGGTCGCGCTCGCCAAGGGCACCGGCAACGCGGTGGTGAAGTCGGGTGGCAAGACCTGGTACTTCCTGACGGCGGACTACGCCTTCGGCACCTCGCTGCAGAACGACACCACGGCGGTCGTCACGGCCGCCGGCGGCAAGGTGCTGGGCGCCGTGCGCCATCCGCTGTCGGCCAGCGACTTCTCGTCGTTCCTGCTGCAGGCGCAGGGTTCCAAGGCGCAGATCCTCGGCCTCGCGAACGCGGGCGGCGACACCGTCAACGCCATCAAGGCGGCGAACGAGTTCGGCATCACGAAGTCGATGAAGCTCGCCGGGCTGCTGCTGTTCATCACCGACGTGCACGCGCTGGGCCTCAAGGCCACCCAGGGCCTGTACCTCACCGACGGCTGGTACTGGGACCAGAGCCCGGAGGCCCGCACGTGGGCGCGCCGCTACTTCGGGGTCATGAAGAAGATGCCCTCGATGGTCCAGGCCGGCGACTACTCGGCCACGGCGCAGTATCTCAACGCGGTCAAGGCGACGGGCACCGACGATGGCGACCGCATCATGGCCCACTTCAAGAGCACGAAGATCAACGACATGTTCGCGAAGAACGGGTACGTGCGGGCCGACGGGCGCATGGTCCACGACATGTTCCTGATGCAGGTGAAGAAGCCCGAGGAATCGAAGGCGCCGTGGGACTACTACCGCATCGTCGAGACGATCAAGGGCGACGACGCGTACACCACGAAGGCCGAGTCCAAGTGCCCGCTCTGGAAGTGACCGCCGCGAGGGGGTGACCCTGGCGGCGGCGGGGTGGTCCGCGACTTGCGTTGTCGCGGGCCATCACCGTTCCAGGAGCAGTCCCCATGAAGTTCACGCCGACCCGTCTCGCCGCCGCCACGGCCATCGCACTGGCCGCCGCCGCCCCCGCCCGGGCCGAAACGTTCAACCTCGGCCTGGTGTCCGCCGCACAGACCTTCACCCTGGGAAACAACGGCCTGGCCGAGGGCTGGATCAACGACATCTACACCTTCACGGTGGCCGAAGGCGCATCGTTCGACTTCTCCGGTTTCGTCAGCAACATCTTCGGCCGCAACCTCACCGGCTCGGCCAACCTCGGGTCCACGCTGTACTCGAGCGACCCGTCGTTTGTACAAGTTGCGGTTGGTTCTACCGTGCCCACGGACAACAGCAACTTCACGTTCGAGCGCACCGCCACCTATGCGCCCACGGTGCTCGGCGCCGGCGAGTACGGCCTGTACGTGACCGGCCTGATCGGCACCAGCGGTTTCGGCGGGGCCGTGCCGGCCAGCTACTCCGGCCAGATCAGCTTCGGCAACATCGCCGCCCCGGTGCCCGAACCGGCGGCGCTGGCGCTGATGGCCATCGGCCTGGTCGGGGTGGGCGTCGCCGCCCGCCGCAAATCGCGCACGTCGGCCTGAGCCCCGCCGGGAGGCGGGTGTCGCGAGACGTCCTACCATCGCGACACCGCCACCCGACCCGCGCCCATGCCCGTTGCCGCAGCCCACCGCCTGACCCCACTCCTCGCCCTGGCCGCGCTGAGCAGCGCCGCATGGGCCCAGGAGCCCACCCTCGAATCCTGCGCCGCCATCGGTCCCGCGGCCGACCGGCTGGCCTGCTACGACAAGCTCGCCGGCCGTGCGCCATCGGCGCCGGTGCCGCTGGCCCCGGCCGGCGAGCCTAAGCCGTCCACCTCGTTGCTGGCGCCGAAGGACGAGCCCGCCGCGCCGGCCACCGCCGCGGTCCAGCCGTCGTCCGGGTCGGCGAGTTTCCTGTCGAAGTACTGGGAGCTCGACCCGGAGGACAAGCGGGGCACCTTCAACTTCACCGGCTACCGCGCGAACTACGTGCTGCCCGTGCACTACACGAGCAGCATCAACCGCGGCCCGAACTCGCCCACGCAGGCCGTCGTGTCCCTGCCCGACTACCGCCGCATCGAGGCGAAGTTCCAGCTCTCGCTGCGCACGAAGGTCGCCCAGGACCTGCTGATCGACGACGCCGACCTGTGGCTCGCGTTCACGCAGCAGGCCATGTGGCAGATCTGGAACGGCGTCGACTCCAAGCCCTTCCGCAACACCGACTACGAGCCCGAGGCCATCTACATCGTGCCGGTGCCGAAGCAGCTGCGTCCCCTGCCGGGCGACGTGCAGTGGCGCTACCTGCAGTTCGGGCTCGCGCACCAGTCCAACGGCCAGTCCGACCCGCTGTCGCGCAGCTGGAACCGCGTCTACGTGGGCACCGGGCTCGAACGCGGCAACTGGGGTCTCACGCTCAAGTACAACCACCGGCTCGAGGAGGACGAGACCTCCGACAACAACCCCGACCTGCTGCACTACCGCGGCCGGGGCGAGGTGAACCTGTTGTGGAGCGGAGGCGCACACACCACGTCGCTGCTGTGGCGTTCGTCGTTCAACACGACGCACCGCGGGTCGCTGCAGTTCGATTGGACGTACCCGGTCTTCCGCGACCAGCCCAACGGCCTGCGCTGGTTCGTCCAGGGCTTCACCGGCTACGGCGAAACGCTCACCGACTACAACTTCCGGCAGACGAGCTTCGGCGCCGGCGTCAGCTTCCTGCAGTTCTGACGGCCGCCTCCCACTCGGCGACCAGCGCTGCCTCGTGTGCGCGGGCCGTTTCGAGGTGCCGGGCCTTCACGTGGCCGTACCCGCGGATCTCCTCGGGCACGCGGGCGATGCGGGCGGCGAGGGCCACGTTGTCGCCCCGCAGCTTCGGCAGCAGCGCGTCGATGCGGGCCTCGTAGTCGTCGATCAGCCACCGCTCCTCGCGGCGTTCGGCGGTGTAGCCGAACACGTCGAACGGCGTGCCGCGCAGGCCCTTCAGCCGCGCGAGCACGTGGAACGCACCCCGCACCCACGGCCCGAACGCGCGCTTGACCCCTTCGCCGCGTGCGTTGCGGCGTGAGCCGAGCGGCGGCGCGAGGTGGTGCTTCAGCGTGTAGTCGCCCTCGAAGCGGTCGCGGATCGAGGCCACGAAGGCCGGGTCCGTGTGCAGCCGGGCCACCTCGTACTCGTCCTTGTACGCCATCAGCTTGAAGAAGTAGCGCGCGACGGCTTCGGTGAGCATCGTGCCACCCACGGCCGACTCGGCGGCGCGCACCCGCGCCACGAGCGCGGTGTAGCGCGCGGCCCAGGCGGTGTCCTGGTACGCGGTCAGGAAGGCCTCGCGCTGAGCGACCATGTCGTCGAGCCCGGTGCGGCGGATCACGTGGATCGGCTGCGTGGCCGGTGCCATCAGCGCGGCGACTGCCGCGGGTTCGTGCGCCAGCCGGCGGCCCCACGCGAACGCGGCCTGGTTCTGCGCCGGCTTCACGCCGTTGAGCTCGAAGGCGCGCATCAGCGATTCGAGCGACAGCGGCACCCAGCCTCGCTGCCACGCGAAGCCGAGCATCAGCGGGTTCGTGTAGATCGAGTCACCCAGCAGTTGCACCGCCGCGCGTTCGGCGTCGAAGGCGCCCACGTGGTCCGCGCCCACGGCGTCGCCGATGGCCGCCTCGCAGCGGGCCGACGGGAACTGCCAGTCGGGGTTGTGCACGAACGCGGCCGTGGGCGTGCCGTGTGTGTTGAGCGCCACGCGCGTGCGCCCCTGGCGCATCGTCGCAAGCGTCTGGCGATCGGCCGCCACGATGGGGTCGCACGCGATCACGAGGTCGGCCTCGGCCGTGCCCACCTTGGTGGTGTGGATGGCCTCGGGTGCGTCGGCGATCTGGATGTGGCTCCAGGTGCTGCCGCCCTTCTGCGCGAGCCCCGCGGCGTCCTGCGTCACGACGCCCTTGCCTTCCAGGTGCGCCGCCATGCCCAGCAGCTGGCCGATGGTGATGACCCCGGTGCCGCCGATGCCGGCGACGACGATGCCCCAGGCCGTGGGCGCCGAAGGCACCTCGGGATCGGGCACTGGTGGCAGCGCGAACGGATCGGGGCGTGTCACCGCCTTCACGCCCTTCGGCCGGCCGCCCTCCACCGTCACGAAACTCGGGCAGAAGCCGTCGAGGCAGCGGTAGTCCTTGTTGCAGGTGTTCTGGTTGATGCGGCGCTTGCGGCCGAACTCGGTCTCGACCGGCTCCACGCTCAGGCAGTGGCTCTTCTCCGAACAGTCGCCGCAGCCTTCGCAGACCAGTTCGTTGATGACCACGTGCCGCTCGGGCTCCGGCATCGACCCGCGCTTGCGGCGGCGCCGCTTCTCGGTGGCGCAGGTCTGGTCGTAGATCAGCACCGTGCAGCCCTCGACCTCGCGCAGCTGCACCTGCACGGCATCCAGCTCCTCGCGCGGGTACACGGTGACACCGGGGGCGAGGCGGTTGCGCACCGCCTCGTACTTCGCCGGGTCGTCGGTGACGACCACGATGCGCCGGGCGCCCTCGGCGTCCAGCTCCCGGGTCATCTCGGGCACGCGCAGCGTGCCGTCGACGGGCTGGCCGCCCGTCATCGCCACCGCGTCGTTGAACAGGATCTTGTAGGTGATGTTGACCTTGGCCGCGATGCTCTGGCGGATGGCGAGCAGCCCCGAGTGGAAGTACGTGCCGTCGCCGAGGTTCGCGAACACGTGGCGGTCGGTGGTGAACGGCGCCTGGCCCACCCACGTGACGCCCTCGCCGCCCATCTGCGTGAACGTGGTGGTCTGCCGGTCCATCCACAGCACCATGTAGTGGCAGCCGATGCCGGCCAGTGCGCGGGAGCCCTCGGGCACCACGGTGCTGGTGTTGTGCGGGCAGCCGCTGCAGTAGAACGGCGTGCGTTCGGACCCCGTGCCGAGGTTCAGCGCCTGCAGGCTGCGCTCCTTCGCGTCGATCAGGGCCACGCGTGCGTCGATGCGCGCGAGCGTGTCGCTGTCGGCGCCCAGCTTGCGCACGCGTTTTGCGATGGCGCGCGCGATCAGCGCCGGGGTCAGGTCGGCCTGCGCCCGCAACAGCCAGTTGCCACTCGGGTTCGGCTGCGACCATTCACCGCCGGTGCGGTCGCCGTCGCTTTCGTCGAACTTGCCGAGCACGTTGGGCCGCACGTCCGGTCGCCAGTTGTAGAGCTCTTCCTTCACCTGGTACTCGATGACCTGGCGCTTCTCCTCGACGACGAGGATCTCCTGCAGGCCGGTGGCGAAGTCGCGCGTGATCGTGGCTTCCAGCGGCCACACCACGCCCACCTTGTGCAGCCGGATGCCGAGCCGGCGGCAGTCGTCGTCGGAGAGACCCAGGTCGTGCAGCGCCTGGCGCGTGTCGTTCCAGGCCTTGCCGCTCGCGATCAGGCCCAGGCGGTCGTTCGCGGTCGACACCGTGCTGTGGTTCAGACGGTTGGCCCGGATGTACGCCAGCGCGGCGTACCACTTGTGGTTCATCAGCCGCGCTTCCTGCTCCAACGGCGGGTCGGGCCAGCGGATGTGCAGGCCGCCGGGCGGCATCTCGAAGTCCTCGGGCAGCACGATGCGCACGCGGTCGGGTGTCACGTCCACCGTGGTCGACGACTCGACGATCTCCTGGATCGTCTTCATCCCGGCCCACACGCCGGAGAAGCGGCTCAGCGCGAACGCGTGCAGCCCGAGGTCGAGGATCTCCTGCACGCTGCTCGGGAAGAACACGGGCAGGCCGCAGGCCTTGAAGATGTGGTCGCTCTGGTGGGCCGCGGTGCTGCTCTTGGCGATGTGGTCGTCGCCGGCCACGGCCACCACGCCGCCGTGTTTCGCGGTGCCCGCCATGTTGGCGTGCTTGAAGACATCGGAGCAGCGGTCGACCCCCGGGCCCTTGCCGTACCAGAGGCCGAAGACCCCGTCGAAGCGGCGCGAGGCCGGGTACAGGTCGAGTTGCTGCGTGCCCCACACCGCGGTGGCGCCCAGCTCCTCGTTGACGCCGGGCTGGAAGACCACCTGGTGCGCGTTCAGGTGCTCGCGGGCCTGCCACAGCGCCTGGTCGTACGTGCCGAGGGGCGAGCCGCGGTAGCCGCTGATGAAGCCCGCGGTGTTCAGGCCCTGCATCGCGTCGCGTGTGCGCTGCAGCATCGGCAGCCGCACGAGCGCCTGCACGCCGCTCATGAAGGCACGCCCCTCGGCGAGGCGGTACTTGTCGTCCAGCGTGACCTGTTCCAGCGCGCGTCGGACGGCATCGGGAAGTGGTGCATTCATCTGCAGACTCCTGAAAGGGGCTCGTGACCCCCATTGCCGTGAGCCCACTGTATCGATTTCCGATGGCCGGTGCGACAACACGCTTTTGCGCAGCGAGGGTCCGAGCGGCAATAATCCGCTGATCCGCAGCCCCGCTCCCCCCGGAAGGCCCGATGCCCATGTGTCCACCGCCCCTGCCTGTGCCCGCACACCGGACCTTTTTTGCTGCGGTGCACCAGTGGCGGACCTGAGCCCGCGCGCCACGCGGTGCCGCTGGGGGCGCTGGCTGATGGGCGTCGAGTCCAAGCAGCGCATCCGCCTGCGCCAGTGCGCCCTCGCGCTGCTGCTCGTGACCTGCAGCGTCATCAACATGTTCTGGCTGGTGTGGCTCGGGCTCGCCCCGCTGCGGCCGGTGACCGTGTGGGCGCTGGTGCTGATCGGCGGCTTCCTGGTGTTCTTCGCGGTGATCCGCAGCGGCCGCAACCTCGCGTACGACGAGCCGTCGCTGACCGTGCCGCAGATGGTGTTCGCGACCCTGTGCGGCGCTGCCGGCTACGCGCTGGCCGGGCATGGCCGCGGTGGGGCGTTCCCCATCCTGATGGTCATCTTCATGTTCGGCATGTATGCGCTCACCGCGCGGCAGATCTGGCGCGTGGGCGTGTTCGCGGTCGCGGTGTTCGGCGCCACGATGGCGTTGATGAGCCACCTCGAGCCGGACGTCTTCCTGCCGTCCGTCGAGTCCAGCCACTTCATCATGATCGCCGTGATGGTGCCCGCGGTGGCCATGATGACCAGCCAGCTGAGCCGCATGCGCGAGCGGCTGCGCCGCCAGAAGAAGGACATCTCCGCCGCGCTCGCCCGCATCCAGGACCTCGCCACCCGAGACGAACTCACGGGCCTGATCAACCGCCGCCACATGGTCGAGCTGATGGAGCAGGAGCGCCAACGCGGCGTGCGCTCGGGCCAGACCTTCTGCATCGCGCTGCTGAGCCTCGACGAACACGCCGTGCTGCGGTCTGCCCGGGGCGAGGCCTTCGGCGACGAGATGCTCAAGAGCTTCGCCCGCGAGTCGCTCGCGGTGATCCGCATCTCCGACCTGCTGTCGCGCTGGAACGGGGCGGAGTTCCTGCTGATGCTGTCGAACACCCGGTCGTCGCTCGCCCGCCTGAGCCTGGAGCGGCTGCGCGAGCGGGTGCGCCAGGTGGCCGCCGATTCCGCCGCGCCGCTGTCCCACACGGGGTTCTCGGTCGGCGTGACGGAACACCGGGCGGGGGAAACCGTCGCCCAGACCATCGAGCGTGCCGAGCTGGCGTTGCAGAACGCACAGTCCGCCGGGTCGAACCGGGTCGTGCTGACCTGAGGTTCGTGGAAAGCGCACGCGGACCCCGATTCCGGGGGGCCGTGGCCACTCAAGTCGATTCCCTGTCCGACGATAAGACGGGCCTATGGCATCCCTCTGCGCCCCCCGCTTCCGCTCGGTCTGTCTCGGTCCTTCGACCGGGGCCCAGCAGCTGCGGGCGTCGCAATCGCTGCTGGCCGTGCTGGTCTACGCCCTGTTCGCGGTGGTGCAGCACGCCGAGGTGGTGGCCGGGCTGGTCGATTTCCAGGCTTCGCTGTGGCTCACCGGCTTTTTCATGACCGGCGCGCTCGGGTTCTACGCGGTGATCCGCTCCGGACTCAACGAACGCCTGGGCAGCGACCCGTCGCTCACGCTGCCGCAGATGGTGCTGGGCGTGCTGTCGACCGTGGGCTCGTACCTGATCACCGGACCGGCCCGCGGCGCGGTGATGTCGCTGATGGTGCTGATCCTCGTGTTCGGCATGTTCGCGCTGCGTCCCCGCCAGGCGCGCTGGCTCTCGGTGTTCGCCTGCGCCCTGCTGGCGCTGGCGATGGTCTGGAAGGGGGCGACCGACCCGCTGCAGTACCCGCCGGCCGTGGAGGCCGTGCACCTGCTGTTCGCCATCATCATCGTCGCCGCGGTGGGCACGCTCACCGCGCGCATGGCCGCCATCCGCGCCCGCATGCGCGGCCAGAAGGCCGACCTCGAACATGCGCTCGAGCAGATCCGGTTGCTGGCCACGCGGGACGAACTCACCGGCCTGTCGAACCGCCGCCACATGAACGAGCTGATGGCCATCGAGAAGGCCCGCCAGCGCCGCACCGGCCAGCCCATGTCGGTGGCCCTGCTGGACATCGACTTCTTCAAGCGCATCAACGACACCTACGGCCACGGCGGCGGCGACCTGGTGCTCAAGACCTTCGCCCAGCTCACCCGGGACGGCCTGCGCTCCACCGACGTGATGGGCCGCTGGGGCGGCGAGGAGTTCCTGCTGATGCTGCCCGACACGTCGGCGGCCGACGCCGCCCAGTGCGTGGAGCGCATGCGCTCGCAGCTCGCGCGCCTGTCGGCCGACGCGATCGCCCCGGGGCTGCGCGTGACGTTCTCCGCGGGCGTGGCCGAGGTGGGCGGGCTCGACGAACTCGAGACGGCCATCGAACACGCCGACCAGGCGATGTACCGCGCGAAGGTGAAGGGCCGCAACTGCACGGTGGTGGCTGGCACGCTGGTGGCATAGGCATTGCAATGCTGACGCGAGCCTGTTGCTCGCGGAGCGTGTTGCGTGTCGTTCGTCCTGTGTGATCCCCCGGTGTTGTCTCCCCCCGTTCCCGCCGGGCCGGCGTGGACGGAGCGCCTGCAACTGCTGCTGGAGTCCACCGGTGACGGCATCTTCGGCATCGACCTCGCCGGCCGCTGCACCTTCGTGAACCGCGCCGCCGCGGAAATGCTGGGCCATCGCACCGAAGCGGTGCTGGGCCGCAACATGCACGAGCTGATCCACCACACCCATGCGGACGGCAGGCACTACCCCGAGGCCGACTGCCCCATCTTCAACGCCTTCCGCCGCGGCCTGCCGTGCCGCATCGACAGCGAGGTGCTGTGGCGGGCCGACGGCTCGTCGTTCTCGGCCGAGTATTCGTCGTACCCCATCCTCGACGGCGACGTGGTGCAGGGCGCCGTCGTCACGCTGGTCGACATCACCGAACGCAAGCGCGCCGAGGCGCAGCTGCACCAGGCGCGCGACCAGCTCGAACGCCGCGTCGACGAACGCACGGTGGAACTGACCCGGGCGCTGGGCCAGCTGCGCGAGCTGTCGGCCTACCTCGAACGCGTGCGGGAAGACGAACGCACCCGCATCGCCCGCGAGATCCACGACGAGCTGGGCTCGCTGCTGGTGGCCCTGAAGCTCGATGTGAACTGGCTCGGCAAGCGCATCGGCGACCGCCACGAGCTGCAGTGCAAGTGCCACGACATGGGGCGGATGATCGACACCGCCGTCGACAACGTGGGCCGCATCATCACCGACCTGCGCCCGAGCATCCTCGACCACCAGGGCCTGTGGGCCGCGCTGGAGTGGCAGGCGCAGGAGTTCTTCGACACGACCGAGATGCCGCCCGACCTGCGCTTCCACGTGGCCGCCGGCACGGTCGAACCCGCGGGCGAGGCCGGCCAGCGCTGGGCGATGGCGGTCTTCCGCATCTTCCAGGAGATGCTCAGCAACGTGGCCCGCCATGCGCGCGCCCGTTCGGTCACCATCCGCATCGAGGTCGAGTCGCCCCCCGCGCCCGTGCTGCACCTGGAGGTGCGCGACGACGGCGTGGGCGCTGCGCGCGAAGCCCTCGACCACCCGCACAGCTACGGCGTGATGGGCATGCGCGAGCGGGCCGGCCACTTCGGCGGCCGCATCGCCATCGACAGCCATCCCGGCCTCGGCACCCGTGTGCGCCTGACCATGCCCTTCCCCACCGAACGCTCCCAGGAGGTGACCCCGTGATCCGCGTGCTGATCTGCGACGACCACCAGATCGTCCGCCAGGGCATCCAGCAGATGCTCGCCGACGCGGGCGACGTGCAACTGGCCGGCGAGGCCGCCAACGGCCCCGAGGCGCTCGCCCGCGTGCGCGAGGGGGGCATCGACGTGGTGCTGATGGACATCGCGATGCCCCAGCGCGACGGCCTCGACGTGCTGCGCCAGTTGAAGAGCGAGTTCCCGCGCCTGCCGGTGCTGATGCTGTCCACCTACCCCGACAAGCAGTACGCGGTGCGCAGCCTCAAGCTCGGTGCGGTGGGCTACCTGAACAAGAGCGCCGACTCCGAGCAGATGATCGGGGCCATCCGCAAGGTGGCCGCCGGCGGGCTCTTCATCACGCCCACCGTGGCCGAACACCTCGCCGGCGCCATCGGCGCGGGCCGCGACAAGGCCGAGGAGCAGCCGCTGCACGACCGGCTCTCGCACCGCGAGTACCAGGTGTTCCGGCTGCTGGCCGGCGGCCGCAGCGTGGGCGAGATCGCCGACCAGCTGATCCTGTCCAGCAACACGGTGAGCACCTACCGCGCCCGCATCCTCGAGAAGACCGGCACCCGCAACGACGTCGAACTCGCGCTCTACGCGGTGCGCCAGGACATCTCCCCGGTGATGCACGGCGTGTAGGGCTGGCACTACACGCGAATCGCGGCGCCCGCGATGGGCGGCGCGGCGGGGCGTCCCTACAGTGGCCTGACGCCACCCAGGACCCCGCCATGACCGACCGATACGACCCGTACGATGCCGACCGCCCGCTGACGATGGGCTGCCGTTGCGGCCAGCACGCGAGCGACGCCGAACACGCCACCGCCGAGCTGAGGGCGCGTTGCGAGACGAGTGCCTTCGAGGCCGAGTCCAACGCCTTCATCGAGGCCACGCTCGTGAAGGCCCTGTTCCCGCAGGACGCCGTGCGCCGCCGTTTCCTGCGCGCCGTGGGCAAGGGTTCGGCGATGGCCGCCATCGGCAGCGTGCTGCCGGTCGCGAGCCTGCAGGCCATGGCCCAGGAGAAGGGCGCGCTCGAGAAGAAGGACCTGAAGATCGGTTTCATCCCGATCACCTGCGCCACGCCGCTGATCATGGCCCACCCGCTCGGCTTCTACAGCAAGCAGGGCCTGGACGTGCAGGTGGTCAAGACGGCCGGCTGGGCGCTGATCCGCGACAAGATGATGAACCGCGAGTACGACGCGACGCACTTTCTGTCGCCGATGCCCGTGGCCATCTCGATGGGCGTGGGCTCGAACGCCGTGCCGATGAACGTCGCGTCGATCCAGAACACCAACGGCCAGGCGATCACGCTGCACGTCAAGCACAAGGACAAGCGCGACCCGAAGCAATGGAAAGGCTTCAAGTTCGCGGTGCCGTTCGAGTTCTCGATGCACAACTTCCTGCTGCGCTACTACGTGGCCGAAGCCGGGCTCGACCCTGACCGCGACATCCAGATCCGCGTGGTGCCGCCGCCCGAGATGGTGGCCAACCTGCGCGCCGGCAACATCGACGGCTACCTGGGCCCCGACCCCTTCAACCAGCGTGCGGTGTTCGAGGAGATCGGATTCCTGCACCTGCTCACGAAGGACCTGTGGAACGGCCACCCGTGCTGCGCCTTCGGCACGTCCACCGAGTTCATCCAGCAGAACCCCAACACCTTCGCGGCGCTGTACCGCGCGGTGCTGACCTCGTCGGCGATGGCGCGCAAGCCCGAGAACCGCGAGTTGATCGCGAAGGTGATCTCGCCGCAGGCCTACCTGAACCAGCCGGAGACGGTGGTGGCGCAGGTGCTCACCGGCAAGTTCGCCGACGGCCTCGGCAACATCCGCACCGTGCCCGACCGTGCCGACTTCGACCCGATCCCTTGGCAGTCGATGGCCGTGTGGATGCTCACGCAGATGAAGCGCTGGGGCTACGTCAAGGGTGACGTGAACTACAAGCAGATCGCCGAGAAGGTGTTCCTGCTGACCGATGCCAAGCGCACGATGAAGCAGCTCGGCCAGCCGGTACCGGAGGGGGCGTACCCGAAGTTCACCGTGATGGGCAAGGTGTTCGACCCCGAGAAGCCGGAGCCGTACCTGTCGGGCTTCGCGATCAAGCGCACATGACCGGCGTCTCGCTGAAGCTGCGCGCCGCGCTGCTGTCGGTGCTGCTGCTGGCCGTGTTCGTCGGGGTGTGGCAGCTCGCCACGCGGCCGGTGTCCGCCGCGGCCGGCCCGGCGCTGACGCCCGAGCAGATCGAGTACCAGAAGATGCTGGGCAAGGATCCGACGGCCTCCAGCGGCTCGACGTCGTCGGGATTCCCGACCCCGGCGCAGTTCGCCGCGACGGCCGCCGGCCACCTCGCGCGCCCGTTCTACGACAACGGCCCGAACGACAAGGGCATCGGCCTGCAGCTCGCGTACTCGCTCGGCCGCGTGGGCCTCGGCTTCGGCCTGGCCGTGCTGGTGGCGGTGCCGCTCGGTTTCCTGATCGGCATGAGCCCGCTGGTGCACCGCGCGCTCGACCCGTTCATCCAGGTGCTCAAGCCCATCTCGCCGCTCGCGTGGATGCCGCTCGCGCTCTACACGATCAAGGACTCCTCCGTCTCGGGCATCTTCGTGATCTTCATCTGCTCGGTGTGGCCGATGCTGATCAACACCGCATTCGGTGTCTCGGGCGTGCGGCGCGAGTGGCTCAACGTCGCGCGCACGCTGGAGGTGAAGCCGCAGCGCCTGGCCTTCGAGGTGATCCTGCCGGCCGCGGCGCCCACCATCCTCACCGGCATGCGCATCAGCATGGGCATCGCCTGGCTCGTGATCGTGGCGGCCGAGATGCTGGTGGGTGGCACCGGCATCGGCTACTTCGTCTGGAACGAGTGGAACAACCTGTCGCTCACGAACGTGATGTTCGCCATCGCGGTGATCGGCCTCGTGGGCATGGGGCTCGACCAGCTCTTCGCCCGCGCGCAGAAGGCGGTGACGTATGCCGAATGAGTTCCTGCGCATCGAGGCGCTCGCGAAGACCTACCCCGGCGCGGGCGAGGCCGTGTTCGACGGCGTCGACTTCGACATCCGCCGCGGCGAGTTCGTCTGCATCGTCGGCCACTCGGGCTGTGGCAAGACGACGATCCTCAACGTGCTGGCGGGCCTCGAGCAGGCGAGTGCGGGCCATGTGTTCATGGATGGCCGCGAGGTGGCCGGCCCGAGCCTCGACCGCGGCGTGGTGTTCCAGGGCCACGCGCTGATGCCGTGGCTCACCGTGCGGCGCAACGTGGCGTTCGCGGTGCGCAGCCGCTGGCCCGAATGGAACGCGAAGCAGGTCGACGCCCACGTCGAGGAATTCGTGCGCCTCGTGGGCCTCGACCACGCCATCGACAAGAAACCGCAGGCGCTGTCCGGCGGGATGAAGCAGCGCGTGGGCATCGCGCGCGCGTTCGCGATCCAGCCGAAGATGCTGCTGCTCGACGAGCCGTTCGGCGCGCTCGACGCGCTCACGCGCGGCACCATCCAGGACGAGCTGTTGCGCATCTGCGCGCAGACGCACCAGACGGTGTTCATGATCACGCACGACGTCGACGAGGCCATCCTGCTCGCCGACCGCATCCTCTTGATGAGCAACGGGCCGCGCGCCCGCGTGGCCGAGATCGTCGTCAACACGATGCCGCGCGACCGGCAGCGCGCCACGCTGCACCACGACCCCGCGTACTACCGCATCCGCAACCACCTGGTCGATTTCCTGGTGTCGCGGTCGAAGGACCTGTCGCACGGGCGCGCGCCCGCGCAGCCGGTCGAAGTGTCCCCCTGATTTTTCCACCAACGACTGAAGGAGAAGACGATGAGCCGTCTCGACGTGACCGAAAAGATCGTGACCGCGAAGGTGACGAAGGGCCTCAAGTGGTCCGACGTGGCCGAGAAGGTCGGCAAGAGCAAGGAGTGGGTCACGGCCGCGTGCCTGGGCCAGATGACGATGACGGCCGAGCAGGCCGCCGTGGTGGGCGAGATCTTCGGCCTCGACGCCACCGAGCAGAAGTGGCTGCAGGTCGTGCCGTACAAGGGCTCGCTGCCCACGACCGTGCCCACCGACCCGCTGATCTACCGCTTCTACGAACTGGTGAGCGTGTACGGCACCACGTTCAAGGAACTGATCCACGAGGAGTTCGGCGACGGCATCATGAGCGCCATCGACTTCAAGATGGACTTGAAGCGCGAAGCCGATCCCAACGGGGACCGGGTGCGCATCCTGATGTCGGGCAAGTTCCTGCCCTACAAGATGTATTGATCGGTCAATGGCTGATCATCCACGGCCGCTTGCTCGGGAACGCCTTGTTCCCGTTCGGCGCGCGGACCGTGGCCGACCGCTTGCTGCCGGTGCTGCAGCAGCCGCACCCCGACGGGTGCTTCAGCCGCGCGTAGTCGCCCGAGCGTTTCGGCTCGTGGCGCGCGCGTTCGTTGATGTCCATCGCCGAACGCGTGCCGCCGTCGAGCAGGGCGAGGCGCGGAGCGCTTGCGAAGACCCGCGGCGACGGCGACTGGCAGTCGGGGCACGCCGCCGGTTCGTTGCGCTGGCTCAGGGACCGGAAGGCGTCGAAGCCCCCGCAGTCCCGGCATTCGTAGTCGTAGGTGGGCATGGCGGGGGCGTCTCCGGGGCTTACTTCAGGTCGGGCGACAGCGGCATCGCGATCGAGCCGTCGAGGTGCTTGATCGGGCCCGCGGCGGTCGGGTTGATGTCGAAGTCGAAGATGCCGGTGGGCAGCCACAGCGTGGCGCACGAGTTCGGCACGTCGACCACGCCGCTGATGTGGCCCTGCACCGGCGCGGTCCCGAGGATCGAGTACGCCTGCGCGCCCGAGTAGCCGAACTTCTTCAGGTACTCGATGGCGTTCAGGCAGGCCTGGCGGTACGCGACGTTGACGTCGAGGTAGTGCTGCTTGCCGGACTCGTCGACCGAGATGCCCTCGAAGATCAGGTAGTCGTCGTAGCGCGGGGTGATCGGGCTCGGCTTGAAGATCGGGTTCTTGATGCCGTACTTGGCCATGCCGCCCTTGATCAGCTGCACCTTCATGTGCACCCAGCCGGCCATCTCGATGGCGCCGCAGAACGTGATCTCGCCGTCGCCCTGGCTGAAGTGCAGGTCGCCCACGCTCAGGCCGGCGCCGTCGACGTACACGGGGAAGAACACCTTCGACCCGCGCGAGAGGTCCTTGATGTCGCAGTTGCCGCCGTGTTCGCGCGGCGGCACGGTGCGGGCGCCCTCGGCGGCGGCCTTCGCGCGCGCGTCACCGGTCATCGCGCCCATGTGGGCGGTGCCGGCCGACGGCGGGTTCACGAGGCCCGGTACGCGGTCGGGGTCGGTGGCCAGCAGCGCGGCCTCGCGCTCGTTCCACATGTCGAGCATCTTCTTGTCGGGCAGGCAGCCGATCAGGCCCGGGTGGATCAGGCCCGCGAAGTTCACGCCCGGCACATGGCGCGAGCTCGTGAACATGCCCTTGAAGTCCCAGATCGACTTCTGCGCCTCGGGGAAGTGGTCGGTCAGGAAACCGCCGCCGTTCTTCTTCGAGAAGAAGCCGTTGAAGCCCCACAGGCTGTCCTGCTTCGCGCCGATGTCGAGCAGGTCCACCACCAGCAGGTCGCCCGGCTCGGCGCCCTTCACGCCCACCGGCCCCGACAGGTAGTGCACCGTGGTCAGGTCGATGTCGCGCACGTCGTCGGCGCTGTCGTTGTTCTTGATGAAACCGCCGGTCCAGTCGAAGGTCTCGAGGATGAAGTCGTCGCCCGGGTTGACCCAGCACGCCATCGGGATGTCGGGGTGCCAGCGGTTGTGGATCTTCTCGTTTTCGGTGGGCGACTTCGTGAGGTCGACCTTGATCAGGGTGTCGGTCATGACGGACTCCAGGGGTGAGGGGATCAAACGGAAAGGAACTGGCGGATGCGGGCGACGTCGGTGCCGGCGCGCGAGCTCTCGTGCACGAGGCGGCCGCCCTCGATGACGAACAGCCGGTCGGCCACGTCCATCGCGAAGCTCAGGACCTGCTCGGAGACGATGATCGTGATCTCGCGCATCTTGCGGATCTCGTTCAGCGCGCGGGCGATGTCCTTGATGATCGACGGCTGGATGCCCTCGGTGGGTTCGTCGAGCAGCAGCACCTTCGGGTTCGTGACGAGCGCGCGGGCGATCGCGAGCTGCTGCTGCTGGCCGCCGGAGAGGTTGCCGCCCTTGCGGTTGCGCATGTCGAAGAGCACCGGGAACAGCGCGTAGATCTCGTCGGGCACCTTCTTGTCGCGCGCGTTCTCGAGGCCGGTCTGGATGTTCTCGAGCACCGTGAGGGTCGGGAAGATCATGCGGCCCTGCGGCACGTAGGCGAGGCCCTTCTTCACGCGCAGGTAGCTTTCGTCCTTCGTGACGTCCTGGCCGTCCACCTGGATGGTGCCGCTCTTCGCGGGCAGCACGCCCATCAGCGACTTGAACAGCGTGGTCTTGCCCATGCCGTTGCGGCCCATGATGGCGACGGTCTCGTTCTTCTTCGCGTGCAGGTCGATGCCGTGCAGCGCCTCGCTCTGTCCGTAGCTGACGTGCAGGTCGGTGACGTGGAGCATGTGGTTTTCCTCCGTTGATTCAGTGGCCGAGGTACACGTCGACGACCTTCGGGTCGTTCTGCACCTGCTCCATGGACCCTTCGGCGAGAATCTTTCCCTGGTGCATGACGGTGACCTTGTGGGCGATGCGCTTGACGAAGTCCATGTCGTGTTCGATCACGATCACGGAGCGGCCCTTGCAGATGCGCTGCAGCAGATCGGCGGTGAGCTCGCGCTCGCGCACGCTCATGCCGGCGATGGGTTCGTCGAGCATCAGCAGCTCGGGGTCCTGCATCAGCAGCATCCCGATCTCCAGCCACTGCTTCTGGCCGTGCGACAGCAGGCCGGCCTCGGTCTCGAGCGTGTCGGCCAGGCCGATCTCCTCGGCGACGGCCTGCACGCGGTTCTTCACCTCGTCGTCGCGCTTGAACGCGAGCGCACCGAACACGCCGCGGCCCCGCGGGAACGACACTTCGAGGTTCTGGAACACGCTCAGGTTCTCGTAGATCGACGGCGTCTGGAACTTGCGGCCGATGCCCTTGCGCACGATCTCGTACTCGGGCAGTTTGGTCATCTCGCCGTTCTTGAACTTGATGCTGCCCGCGCTCGCGCGCGTCTTGCCGCAGATCAGGTCGAGCAGCGTGGTCTTGCCGGCGCCGTTCGGGCCGATGATCACCCGCAGCTCGTTCTTGTCGACGTAGAGGTTCAGCGCGTCGATCGCCTTGAAGCCATCGAACGAGACGGTCAGGTCCTCGACCGCCAGCACGAAGTCGGTGTTGCTCATGGTGCGGTGTCCTCAGGTCTGCTGGCTGCTGATGCCGGGCGGCAGGGCGCCGGGTTCGGTGTCGGGGGCCTCGGTCCGCTTCGCCGCCGGGGTGATCGGGGGCGTGGCGGGCGCGGCGCGCCGGGCGGCCATCCGTGCCTGCCACCACGGCTTGACCTTGTTCGTGTAGAGGCCGGCCAGGCCCTCGGGGAAACCGAGCACCACGCCGATGAACATCGCGGCCATCAGGAACAGCCACAGGTCGGGGAAACTCTCCGAGAAGTAGGTCTTGCCGAAGTTCACGAGCAGCGCGCCGTACACCGCGCCCACGAGCGACATGCGCCCGCCCACCGCCGCGAAGATCACCATCTCGATGCTGGGCACGATGCCCACGAGCGACGGCGACATGAAGCCCACCTGCAGCGTGAACATCGCACCACCCACGGCGGACAGCAGCGCGGCGAGGCAGAAGGCGAACACGCGGAACATCGACACGTCGTAGCCGGAGAAGCGCACGCGGTCTTCCTTGTCGCGCATCGCCAGCAGCAGCGTGCCGAGCTTGCTCTTCTGGATCCAGGTGCACAGCACGATCGAGCCGAGCAGCAGGCCGACGCTCACGAAGTACAGGATGTACTTCGCGCTGTTGGTGCGGGTGTCCCAGCCGAGCAGGGTCTTCAGGTCGGTCATGCCGTTGACGCCGCCCGTGTAGCCCTGCTGGCCGATGATCAGCACGGTGAGGATCAGCGCGATGGCCTGCGTGATGATGGCGAAGTACACCCCCCCGACACGTCGCTTGAACATCGCGTAGCCGATGATGAAGGCGATCAGCGTGGGCACGGTGAGCACGAGCAGCAGCGTGAGCGGGAAGCTGCGGAAGGGCTCCCACCAGATGGGCAGCGCCGTCAGCTGGTTCCAGTCCATGAAGTCGGGGATGCCGGGGGTCGACTGGATCTTCGTGGTGACGGGGTCCGAGGCCTCCAGCTTCAGGAACATCGCCATGCCGTAGCCGCCGAGCCCGAAGAACACGCCCTGCCCGAGGCTCAGCACGCCGCCGTAGCCCCACAGCATCACGAGGCCCAGCGCGACGAACGCGTAGCAGAGGTACTTGCCGACCAGGTTCAGGCGGAACAGGTCGAGGCACAGCGGGAAGACGACGATCAGCAGCAGCGCGAGCAGCAGCACGCTGCCCATGCCGGTGCGGTCCAGCCAGTGTTTGAATGCGGTCATGACGCGGGTTCCGTGGAAGAGTGGGTCAGCGGCGCACCTTGGAGGCGAAGAGCCCCTGCGGCCGCAGCATCAGGATCACGACGATGGCCGACAGCGTCAGCACCTTGGCGTTCGAACCCGACATGAAGAACTCGGTGACCGACTGCGTCTGCGCGATGCCGAAGGCCGAGACCACCGTGCCGAGCAGGCTCGCGGCGCCGCCGAAGGTCACGACGAGGAAGGCGTCGACGATGTAGAGGCTGCCGCTCGTCGGGCCGGTCGAGCCGATGGTGGTGAACGCGGCGCCGGCCACGCCGGCGATGCCGCAGCCGATCGCGAACGTGAGGCGGTCGGTGCGTTTGGTGTTGATGCCGGTCGCGTTGGCCATCGTGCGGTTGGCCACCGTGGCGCGCACGCGCAGGCCCCAGCGCGACTTGTAGAGCGCGATCAGCACACCGCAGGTGACGAACACCGAGAGCGCCATCACGAAGAGCCCGTTCAACGGGATGTCGAGGCCTTCGGCCGGGGCCCACGAGCCCATCAGCCAGTCCGGCAGCGTCGGGCTCACCTCCTTCGGACCGAAGGTGGAGCGGAAGATCTGCTGCATGCCGAGCGACAGGCCCCAGGTGGCGAGCAGCGTGTCGAGCGGGCGCTTGTAGAGGTGGCGGATGAACGCCCACTCGACGCCCCAGCCCACGACGAACGCGACGACGAAGGCGACGGCGATGGCGAACGGGAAGTACGCGCCCATCAGGTTGGGCGCGAAGGATTCGGTGAGGTGGGAGATCGCGAAGATCGTGTAGGCGCCGATGGTCATGAACTCGCCATGCGCCATGTTGATCACGCCCATCTGCCCGAAGATGATGGCGAGGCCGAGCCCCATCAGCAGCAGCACGGAAAAGAGGCTGAGCCCGGCAAAGCCTTGCATCAGCCCGATGTTCATCATGTCGGAGAAGGTCATCGCGACTCCCGGTGGTACGACTTTGGAAGGTGGAGAAGGACGGGCCGGGGCCCGTCCTGCCAGCGGCTGATTACTGGTAGCCCTTCGGGAACGGATCCGGCTGGATCAGCTCGGGCGACTCGGCGACGACCTTGAACTGGCCGTCCTTCTGCGCCTGGCCGATGCGGGTCTTGCTCCACAGGTGGTGGTTCTCGTGCACCTTCACGTAACCCTCCGGCGCGGTCTTGAGCTCGATGCCGGCCGAGGCGGCGGCGATCTTGTCCACGTCGAAGCTGCCGGCCTTCTCCACCGCGGCCTTCCACAGCCACGGGCCGAGGTAACCCGCCTGGGTCACGTCGCCGATCACGGCGTCCTTGCCGTACTTGGCCTTGAACGCTTCGACGAACTTCTTGTTGTTCGCGTTGTCCAGCGACTGGAAGTACTTCATCGACGAGTAGAAGCCGGCCATGTTCTCTCCGCCGATGCCCAGCACCTCGTCTTCCGTCACCGAGATCGTCAGCAGGAACTGCTTGTCGGCGGTGACGCCGGCGGCCTTCAGCTGCTTGTAGAACGCGACGTTCGAGCCGCCCACCACCGCGGCGAAGATGACGTCGGGCTTGGCGACCTTGATCTTGTTGATCAGCGAGTTGAAGTTCGTGTGGCCGAGCGGGTAGTACTCCTCGCCCACCACCTTGGTCTTCAGCACGTTCTCGATGTGCTTGCGGCCGATCTTCATCGACGTGCGCGGCCAGATGTAGTCGGAGCCCACGAGGAAGTACGTCTTCGCCTTCTTCTCCTTCGAGGCCCAGTCGAGGCCCCACAGGATCTGCTGCGTGGCTTCCTGGCCGGTGTAGATCACGTTCTTGCTCTGCTCCAGGCCTTCGTAGAAGGTCGGGTAGTACAGCATCCCGTTCTCCTTCTCGAAGATGGGCAGCACGGCCTTGCGCGAGGCCGAGGTCCAGCAGCCGAACACCGCGGCGACGCGGTCGTTGACCAGCAGCTTCTTCGATTTCTCGGCGAACGTGGGCCAGTCGGACGCGCCGTCTTCCTTGATCACGCGGATCTTGCGGCCGAGCACGCCGCCCATCGCGTTGATCTGGTCGATCGCGAGCTGTTCGGCCTGGATCGAGCCCGTTTCCGAGATCGCCATCGTGCCGGTGGCCGAGTGCAGCTGGCCCACCACCACCTCGGTGTCGGTGACGGCGAGCTTGGTGGTGTTGACCTTGGCGGTCGGGAACTGCTGGGCCAGGGCCAGGCCGGCGACACCGCTCATGGACAGGGCGGCCGCGCCCTGCAGGAGGCGGCGGCGCTGTTGGGATTTCGGGCTCGGAACGTGATCGCGGGACATCGTGCTTCTCCAAACGGGTTGTGGGCGAAACCTCGGGTTCGCGCACCAGGCCGGTGCTTCGGAACGAACCCATGACCCGGATGGTGGGAGCGATGACGCATGCGGCCCATACGTCAATCAACGTAGCGCGCGGGCCGGCGCGGCGCGACACACTCTCGGCCTGTCATCCCGGCGCACGCCGGGATCCACGGCTTGCAGGCGCGCCACGGGACCGGTGGGCCCCGGCGTTCGCCGGGGTGACCGCCGTGGTGGGTTCGGTTCTTGCTCAAGCCCCGCCCGAGACAAACCCCACAGGAGTGGCCCGTGGCCACACAGAAGATCTTCCGCATCCGGCGTGACTACAACAGCTGGGTGGCCGACGAAACGCTGGAGGACTACGCGCTGCGCTACACGCCGCGCAGCTTCCGCAAGTGGTCGGAGTTCCGCGTGGCGAACACGGCGTTCGGCGCCACGTCCTTCCTTGCGCTCGAGGCCATCGGCGGTGCCATCGCGCTCAGCTACGGCTTCTCGAACGCGGTGTGGGCCATCCTGGTGGTCGGCCTGATCACGTTCCTCACCGGCCTGCCCATCAGCTACTACGCCGCCAAGTACGGCGTCGACATGGACCTGCTGACCCGCGGCGCGGGCTTCGGCTACCTCGGCTCCACGCTCACGTCGCTGATCTACGCGAGCTTCACGTTCATCTTCTTCGCGCTGGAGGCGGCCATCCTCGCCGCCGCGCTGCAGATGTACTTCGGCTGGCCGCTGCCCGTGTGCTACCTCGTGTCGTCGCTCGGCATCGTGCCGCTCGTGATGTACGGCATCACGGTGATCTCGCGGCTGCAGCTGTGGACGCAGCCGATCTGGATCGTGCTGTTCGTGTGCCCCTACGTGTTCGTGCTCGCGAAGAACCCGGCCGCTTTCTCCGATTTCACGAGCCTCGTGGGCCGCACGTCGAGCAGCAGCGGCTTCGACGTCGTGATGTTCGCGGCGGCCGCCACGGTGGCCTTCTCGCTCGTGGTCCAGATCGGCGAGCAGGTCGACTACCTGCGCTTCCTGCCCGAGAAGACGAAGGCGAACCGCGCGAAGTGGTGGGGCGCGGTGCTGGTGGCCGGGCCGGGCTGGATCGTGCCGGGGATGATCAAGATGCTGGGTGGCGCCTTCCTCGCGTTCCTCGCGTTGCAGCACCAGATCCCGTCGGACAAGGCGATCGAGCCCACGCAGATGTACCTCGCGGGCTTCTCGTACGTGTTCGACAACCCGGCCTGGGTGCTCGCGGTCACCACGCTGTTCGTCGTGGTGTCGCAGGTGAAGATCAACCTGACCAACGCGTACGCCGGTTCGCTCGCGTGGTCGAACTTCTTCGCGCGGCTGACCCACAGCCACCCGGGGCGGGTCGTGTGGCTCGTGTTCAACGTGCTGATCGCGGTGCTGCTGATGACGCTCGGCGTGTTCGAGGTGCTGCAGCGCGTGCTGGGGCTCTACAGCACCATCGCCATCGCGTGGGTCGGCGCGCTCGTCGCCGACCTCGTCATCAACAAGCCGCTCGGCTGGAGCCCGAAACACATCGAGTTCAAGCGCGCGCACCTGTACGACCTGAACCCGGTGGGGCTGGGGGCGATGCTGACGGCGGCGCTGCTGGGCGTGCTGGCGCACGTGGGCCTGTTCGGGCCGGAGGCCGAGGCCTTCTCGCCGTTCATCGCGCTGGCCACGGCCCTCGTGGTGTCGCCGCTGCTCGCGCGCTGGACCCGCGGGCGCTTCTACCTCGCGCGGCACGACGTCGCCAGGTGGCGGCCCGGCCAGATCCTGAAGTGCTCGGTGTGCGACAACCCCTTCGAATCGGAGGACATGGCCCACTGCCCGGCCTACGGCGCGCCCATCTGCTCGTTGTGCTGCACGCTCGAGTCGCGCTGCCACGACCGCTGCAAGACGCAGTCGCGCGCGGGCGAGCAGGTGAGCTCGTGGCTCACCGCGGTGCTGCCGCCGCGGCTCGCGTCCACGCTGAACTTCCGCGTGGCGCATTACCTCGTGGTGGCCGTCTCGCTGATCGGCCTGCTCGCGCTCAGCTTCGGCGTCGTCTACGACCAGGAGGGCGTGCTGCACGGCCTGGACCGCGCCGCGCTGCAGGCGCCGTTCCTGAAGGTGTTCGCGCTGCTGTCGCTCGCGGCCGCGGTGGGCGCGTGGTGGATCGTGCTGGGCAGCGAGAGCCGGCACATGGCCCAGGCCGAGTCGAACCGGCACAACGAGCTGCTCGCACGGGAGATCGAGGCCCACCAGCGCACCGACACCGCGCTGCAGGCCGCGAAGGACGTGGCCGAGGCGGCGAACCAGGCGAAGACACGCTACGTGGCCGGCATCACGCACGAGCTGCGCACGCCGCTGAACAGCATCCTCGGGTACGCGCAGATCCTGCTGAAGGACGAGCAGGTGACCGGCACGCGGCGCACGTCGGTGGCCACCATCCACCGCAGCGGCGAACACCTGCACGGCCTCATCGACGGCCTGCTGGACCTCGCGCGCATCGAGGCCGGCCGGCTGCGGCTCGACCCGTCGCCGCTGCCGGTGCACGAGTTCCTCGACGACCTCGTGCGCATGGTGGGCCCGCAGGCCGAGGCCAAGGGGCTCGACTTCCGCCTGGAGACCCGCGGCCGCGTGCCCGACTGGGTGCACGCCGACGTGAAGCGCCTGCGCCAGATCCTCATCAACCTGCTGGGCAACGCGGTGCGGTTCACCGAACGTGGCAGCGTGGTGCTGCGCATCGACTGGCGGCGCGAGGTCGTGCGCATCGAGGTGGTGGACACCGGCATCGGCATCGCCGAGCAAGACCAGGAGCGCATCTTCCTGCCGTTCGAACGCGGCAGCGCGGGCCGGCGCAGCGGCGAACCCGGCACCGGCCTCGGCCTCACGATCACGCACCTGCTCGCGCAGTTGATGGGCGGCGAGCTGACGGTGCAGAGCGTGGCCGGCCAGGGCAGCACGTTCGGGCTGCGGCTCTACCTGCGCGAGATCGCCGCACCCGCCGCGCCGCTCGATCGCCAGGGCGGTTCGCACCGCCCCGTCACCGGCTACGAGGGCCGCCGCCGCACGCTGCTGATCGTGGACGACCAGCCGATCCAGCGGCAGATGCTCGCCGGCATGCTGCTGCCGCTCGGCTTCCGGCTGCGCGAGGCGGCGAGCGGCAGCGAGTGCCTGGAGAGCGTGCTGGAGCAGTGCCCCGACGCCGTGCTGCTCGACGTGTCGATGGACGACATGGACGGGTGGGAGACGGCCCGGCGCATCCGTGCGGCCGGCCAGACGGCGGTGCCGATCATCATGGTCTCGGCCAACGCCTTCGAGAACCGCCCCGACATCCTCGCCGAGGCGGGCTGCCAGGGCTTCGTCGACAAGCCCGTGATCGAGAGCGAACTGCTCGAGATGCTGCAACGGCACCTGCGGCTCGAATGGGAGGCGGAACTCGCCGTGCCGGCGTGGACGCCCGCGCCCGTGGCCCGGCCCGTGCAGCTGCCGGCCGAACCCGCGTCCGAGCTGATGCGCCTCGCGCGGCTGGGCCACATGCAGGGCCTGCACCGCGTGCTCGACGACCTCGTCGCCGAGTACCCGGCGGCCCACGACGACTGCGTGCGCCTGCGCGCGCTGCTCGAACGTTTCGAACTGGACGAATTCATGAACGAGATCGCACGGGGCCTCGGGGCCACGCAGGCGGAGGCATGGTGAGCGAGACCGTGGTGCTGGTGGTGGACGACGCGCCGCAGTCGCTCGGGCTGCTGTGCCACACGCTGCAGGAGCACGGCTACACGGTGCTCGTCGCACGCGACGGCCAGTCGGCGCTCGACCGGCTCGACCTCGCCACCCCGGACGTGGTGCTGCTCGACGCGATGATGCCGGGCCTCTCCGGCTTCGAGACGTGCCGCCGCATCAAGCAGGACGCGGCGCTGCAGCACATCCCGGTCATCTTCATGACGGGGCTCTCGGACACGCAGCACGTGGTCGAGGGTTTCGACGCCGGGGGTGTCGACTACGTCGTCAAGCCCGTGCGCGCGCAGGAGGTGCTGGCGCGGCTCGCGACCCACGTGCGCAATGCGCGGGCCGTGCGGCTCGCGCGCGAGGCGGTGGACGTGGGCGGGCACGGCGTGCTCGTCGTCGACGCCCGGCAGCGGGTCGCGTGGCGTTCACCGCAGGCGCAGCGCTGGCTCGCGGAGTTCTTCACCGAGGGCGACGGACTGCCCAGTGCCTGGCTGGAGTCGGGCAGCGAAACGCTGGAGCGAGCGAGCCCGGCGAACGACGGCCGTGTGCTGGTCGCGCGTCGCCTGGGGCCGGTCGGACTCGGCGAGGTGATGTGGCTGGTGTCGATGCGTGCGGCGGGCGTCGCGGCACCCAGCCGCCTCGGCACCGCATCGCTGACGCCGCGCGAGACCGAGGTGCTCTCGTGGGTCGCGAAGGGCAAGACCAACCGCGACGTGGGCGAGATCCTCGGGATGAGCCCGCGCACGGTCAACAAGCACCTCGAACACGTGTTCGAGAAGCTCGGGGTGGAAACCCGCGCGGCCGCGGCCGCGCTGGCGTCCCGGGAGGGGCTTGGCAGCGAGGCGCCGGCGGGCTCGCGATGAGCACGCCCGCGCCGCGGTCTCATTGCCAGGCCACGCCGTAGTAGTCGTAGACCTTGCGGCCGTACGCGTCGGTCCACTCGGGCGTCGTGTCGCGCCCGTAGTGCGGCGCCTTGTCGAGTTGCTCCTTCTGCAGCGGCACGACGTAACCGTCGAGGCCCGTGTCGTACGTCAGCATGTCCCACGGCAGCGGGTAGCGGTCGGTGCCCATGCCGAGGAAGCCGCCGAACTCGAGCGCGGCGTAACGCACGTGGCCCGAGCGCTTGTCGATCACGAGGTCGTCGATCGAGCCGAGCTTGTCGCCGTTGGGGTTGTAGACCGGGGTGCCCTCGACCTTGTTCGAGGAAATGCAGGGATGTCCGCTCATGGAGGTCTCCTTCATGTGGCCGCCCGCGGCGACATGCCGGCGGGGGATGTCCCAGTTATCGGCGTTGCGCCGATTCGCGGCCATCGGCGCAGGGCGGCCGGTGCCGTAGGAACCTCCCTACCGGTCCTGTAATCCCGCGTTCATCGGTATTAATCCGGGGTTAAGAAATTCGGCCCGGGCGTACAGTCGCGCCTCACTGAAACCGGTTCCAGTGTGACAGAAGTAGCAGTTCAACGGTGCGGCTGCGGGCACGGATGGCCCGCGGCCGGCCATCACTCGACTGAGGAGTTGACCGTGAAAATGAAACCTGGAGCCTGGCGCCTCGGCGCGGGCCTGTTCGCGCTGGGCGTCGGATTGACAGCCTGCGGGAGCGACGACGACATGACCCCCACGACCCCGCGGGCCGACTGGCCCGCCGTCACCAGCGCCATCCCGAAGGACACCGCGCAGGAGGCGCAGATCAAGGCGATCGTCGCGGGCATGACGCTCGCGCAGAAGGTCGGGCAGATGACCCAGCCCGACATCCGCAGCATCACGCCCGCCGAGGTGACGCAGTACTACATCGGCTCGGTGCTCAACGGCGGCGGCGCCTGGCCCGGCAACAACAAGCGGGCGGCGGTGGCCGACTGGCTGGCCCTCGCCGATGCCTACTGGCAGGCCTCGATGGACACCGACCTGCCGGTGAAGATCCCGGTGATCTGGGGGACCGACGCGGTGCACGGCCACGGCAACGTGTTCGGCGCCACGCTCTTCCCGCACAACATCGGCCTCGGCGCCGCGAACGACCCCGAGCTGATCCAGCGCATCGGCGCGGCCGTGGCCGCGCAGGTGGTGGCCACCGGCATCGACTGGACCTTCGCGCCCACGCTGGCCGTCGTGCGCGACGACCGCTGGGGCCGCACGTACGAGGGCTTCTCGGAGGAGCCGTCGATTGTCGCCGCCTACGGCGGGCGCTACACGACGGGCCTGCAGGGCACGTTCGCCACGTCGGGCCGACCCACCGTGGTCGCCACCGCCAAGCACTTCATGGGCGACGGCGGCACCGACCAGGGCAAGGACCAGGGCGAGACGAAGGCGAGCATCGACGACCTGATCGCGATCCATGGCGCGGGCTACTACCCGGCCCTCGCCGCGGGCGCGCAGACCGTGATGGCGTCGTTCAACAGCTGGACGTTCAAGGGCACGGCGCCGGACGGCACCGCGCTCGACTTCGACAACGTCAAGATGCACGGCAACAAGTACCTGATGACCGACGTGCTCAAGGGCAAGATGGGCTTCGATGGCCTGATCGTGTCCGACTGGGACGGCATCGCGCAGGTGCAGTACAAGGACGCGGGCGGCGTCTCCCGCACGTGCTCGAAGACCTCGTGCCCGCCGGCCATCAACGCCGGCATCGACCTCGTGATGGTGCCGAACGACTGGAAGCAGTTCATCGCCGACACCATCGCGTCGGTGGAGGCGGGCGAGATCCCGGTGGCTCGCATCGACGACGCCGTGACCCGCATCCTGCGCGTGAAGATGCGTTCCGGCCTGATGAAGGTGCAGAACGGGCAGACGGTGTCGACGAAGCCGTCGGCCCGTCCGGGCGCGGGCGACCCCGCCGGCCTCGTGCACCGCGACCTCGCGCGCGAAGCCGTGCGCAAGTCGCTCGTGCTGCTGAAGAACGACGGCAACGTGCTGCCGCTCGCGCGCGGCCAGAAGGTGCTGGTGGTGGGCCGCAACGCCAACGACCTCGGCAACCAGAACGGCGGCTGGTCGCTGACGTGGCAGGGCACGACCAACGTCAACGCCGACTTCCCGAACGCCGACACGATCCTCTCCGGCATCCAGGAGGCCGCGGGCGCGGAAAACGTCACTTACTCGGCCGACGGTGCGGGCATCGACGTGTCGACGTTCCAGGCCGTGATCGCGGTGATCGGCGAGACGCCGTACGCCGAAGGCGCGGGTGACATCGGCCGCGCCGGCACGCTCGAACACGCGAAGCGCACGCCGGCCGACCTCGCCGTGCTCGACCTCGTGAAGGGCAAGGGTGTCCCGGTGGTGACCGTGCTCGTGTCCGGCCGCCCGCTGTGGGTCAACAAGGAGCTGAACCGCAGCAATGCGTTCGTCGCTGCCTTCCTGCCCGGCACCGAAGGCAAGGGCGTGGCCGACGTGCTGTTCCGCAAGGCCGACGGATCGGTGAACTTCGACTTCCAGGGCAAGCTGTCGTTCTCGTGGCCGAAGACCGGTTGCCAGACCACGGTGAACCGCGGCGACACGAACTACGATCCGTTGTTCGCGTTCGGCAGCGGCAAGCGTTACGCCGAACCCGGCACCGCCGTGGGCAACGCCCTCGACGAGACGTCGCCCGCGCTCGGTTGCGGCCAGACCGCGAACAACGGGCCGGCCGCGACCGAACCGCTCGAGGTCTACAACCCCGCGCAACACCCGCAGTTCAAGCTCGAGATCGGCTCCGACCCCAACTGGCACGTGCCGCTCGGCGACGACCTCAACGCCACGGTGACCACCACCAACGGCGTGCTCACCGCCACCACGTCGCAGCTCAACGTGCAGCAGGACGCGAAGAAGCTCGTGTGGACCGGTGGCGACGCCGAGTTCAAGGCGATGGTGGGCCCGACCAGCAACCCGCCGGGCGCCGCCGACCTCAACAGCTACGTGCATCCCGACGCGAAGGCCGTGCTGGCGTTCGACATCGCCGTGCACCAGGCGCCGGCCAGCAACGTGGTCGTGCGTGTCGACTGCGTGTACCCGTGCCGCGGCGAGGCCGACGTGACCGCGCTGCTCAAGGGCCTGCCGCTCGACACGAAAAAGACCGTCAAGATCCCGCTGCAGTGTTTCGCGGAGGCCGGGGCCGACTTCGCCGCGGTCGACACGCCGTTCCTGCTGAAGACCGCGGGTGCGTTCCAGGCCACCGTGGCGCGCGTGCGCTGGGTGGTGGGGGCGGCGGCCGACGCCGACACGCTCGCGTGCGCGGACCTGAAGCCGCCGCCGCCGCCCACCATCGAGCCGCTGCCCGGCCCGTCGGTGACGCTGTGGGGGGCGGCCGGTCCGCACGGCGACCTGAAGGCCGACATGTACATCTCGAACGGCACGCACGTGGTGGCCACGCCCATCGCCGGCGGCTTCGACGTGAACTTCCTCGCCGACGGCGGCAACGGCACGTTCACCTTCAAGGGCGCGGGGCTCAACCTCGCGAACTACGCGGCGGGCACGCTGTCGTTCGACGTGAAGGTCCACAGCTACGGCGCGAACACGAAGGGCCTGGCCATCAAGATGGAAAGCCCGGGCGACGGCTGCCGCAACGTCGACTACATCCTGCCCGACGCCATCAAGCCCCCGGCCGACGGCCAGGTGCACCGCATCACGCTGAACGTGGCCGACGTGGTGGCCAACGAGAACGCGCCGTGCTTCACGCTCGAGAACGTGACGGTGCCGTTCGGCATCTTCCCGGTGTGGGATGACCAGCAGGGGGTGCGGTTCGAGGTGAGCAACGTGACGCTGGCAACCCCGTGACGCGGGACGGGCCCCGCCCGGACGGCGGGGCCCTTCGGCGAAGGCTTCAGCGTCGCGGCGCCGGGACGGTGCTCCGGTACTGCTCGCCCGCCGCGCGCAGCCCCGCCAGCGCGAAGGTGTGCAGGTGGCGGGCAAGCTCGGCGGGCGTGGTCGCGGCGAGGTGCTTGAGCGGGCCCGGAAGCGTCCGTCCGGCGACCAGCAGCATCAGGCACGGCGCCGCCACACTCACCATGCAGCGGAGCAGCGCGGGCTCGCCCGGTGGGATGCCGCTGATGTCGCCGAGCAGTTGCTGGACGAGCGCGACCTTCGGCGCGATCTCGGCGTCGAGCAGCACCAGGGCGTTGGACGTGGGCGACAGGATCTCGCGTGCGAGCACCTGCGCGGGCCAGCCCTGCTCGCCGAGAGCGACACCGGCGAGCATCTCGAGCAGCTGCGCGAGCTTGTCCGCCGACGACCCCGCATCCGCCGCAATGTGCCGCAGCGTCTCGAGCCGGATCAGCCGGCGATGCGCCTCGGCGAGCACGGCCTGGTAGAGCCCGTTGCGGCTGCCGAAGTGGTAGTTGATCGATGCGAGATCGACCCCGGCGGCCTGGGCGACGGACTTGCTGGTCGTCTCGGCGAAGCCGCTCGCGGCGAACAGCGGGCCGGCCGCCTCGAGGATGCGGGCATTGGTCAGGTCGCCATCGGTGCGCAAGGCGCGTCTTGGAGGGGGCTTGGTCATCGTGTCGGACTCCGGTCCGAGCCAGTGCTTGCCTTGAAGTTTAAATTAGATTTAAAGTCGCCGGCATCGCATGCAGGGATGGGGATGCCATGAAGAAGCTGCTGATCGTTGCCTTGGTTCTTGCCATCGCGGTGTCGATCGCGGCCGCGGCCTGGTGGCAACGGCGGGAGCGCCCTCCCGCCGACGCGCTGGTGCTCCATGGCAACGTGGACCTCCGCCAGGTGTCCCTGGCCTTCGACGGCAGCGGCCGGGTCGCCGAGATGCTCGTGGAGGAGGGCAACCGAGTGCGGGCAGGCGCGGTGCTGGCGCGCCTCGACGTGAAGACCCTCCGGCTCCAGGCGGAGCAGGCCCGCGCGCAGAGCGAAGTGCAGAAGCAGAGCCTGCTGCGGCTGGAAAACGGATCCCGTCCGGAAGAGGTGGCGCAGGCGCGCAGCCGCCTGCAGGCCGCACGCAGCGACGCCGCGCGGGCCGGGCAGGACCTGGCCCGGCTCGAACAGATCGCCTCGGAGACCGGCGGGCGCGGGGTCAGTGCGATGGACCTCGACCGAACCCGGTCGTCCACGCAGGTGGCCCGCGCGAAGGTCGCGGAACAGGAGGACGCGCTGCGCCTCGTGGAACGTGGCGCCCGCAAGGAAGACGTCGCCGCGGCCCGCGCGCAGCTCGGCGCGTCGATCGCCCAGTTGAACCTCCTCGCCCACCAGATCGAGCTGGGCGAACTCAAGGCGCCGGCCGACGGGGTCGTCCGCTCGCGCCTGCTCGAGCCCGGCGACATGGCCACGCCGCAGCGGCCGGTGTACGCGTTGGCGCTGATGCAGCCGAAATGGGTGCGTGTGTACGTGGGCGAACCCGACCTCGGCCGGGTCCGCCCCGGCATGCCGGCCCGTGTGTGGACCGACAGCGCCCCGGACCGGCCGCTGTCCGGCCTGGTGGGCGCCATCTCGTCCTCGGCGGAGTTCACGCCGAAGTCGGTGCAGACCGAGGAGCTGCGGACCAGCCTGGTCTACGAGGTGCGCGTGCGGGTCGACGACCCGGGCGACGTGCTGCGGCTGGGCCAGCCGGCGAGCGTTCGGCTGGACACCGGCGCGCCGCGATGAGTGCTGCCGCCACCGTCGTGGCCGAGGGCCTGGGCCGGACCTTCGCGGCGCCCGGTGGCAGTGTGCTGCGTGCGGTCGACGGCCTCTCGTTCACGGTGCAGGCGGGTGCCCTGACCGCCCTGGTGGGGCCGGACGGTGCGGGCAAGTCGACGTTGATGCGAATGATGGCCGGGTTGCTCAGGCCCGACGCCGGGCGCCTGCACGTGCTGGGCGTCGACGTGGTGGCCGATCCGCAGGCCGTGCAGGACCGCATCAGCTACATGCCGCAGCGCTTCGGCCTGTACGAGGACCTGAGCGTGCAGGAGAACCTCGACCTGTATGCCGACCTGCACGGCGTGCCCGCGCGGCTGCGGAACGAGCGCTTCGCGCGCCTGTTGGCCATGACGGACCTGGCCTCCTTCGCTGCGCGGCCGGCCGGCAAGCTCTCGGGCGGCATGAAGCAGAAGCTGGGGCTGGCCTGCACGCTGGTGCGCTCCCCCGACCTGCTGCTGCTGGACGAGCCGAGCGTCGGCGTCGACCCGCTGTCACGCCGCGACCTGTGGTCCATCGTCCAGCAGCTGGTGGATGACGAGCAGCTGAGCGTGATCGTCAGCACCGCGTACATGGACGAGGCGCAACGCTGCGCGAACGTCCTCGTGATGAGCGGGGGCCGCCTGCTGGCCGAAGGCACGCCGGCGGCGTTGCGCGAGCGCGCGCGCGGGTTGACCTTCGACGTGGCGCCGCCGGCCGGCGTGGTGGCGCGCGAACTGCAGGCACGCCTGATCGACGCACAGGGCCTGATCGTCGACGCCGTGCCGAAGGGCGGCGCCGTTCGGTTCATCCGCCAGCCCGACGCGCCCGCCGACCAGCTGGCGGCGCTGCTGGACGGTGCGGTCGCCGAGGCGCGCCCGGAGGAACTGGAAGACGCCTTCATGATGCTGCTGCGGCAGCACGAGGCCGCGCCGCCCGGCACCCGCGCCGAGGCCGGTGCCGGCGACGCACGGCCGGTGGAGGACGCGCCCGTCATCGTGGTGCGCGACCTCGTGCGCCGGTTCGGCGACTTCACCGCCGTGGCGAGCACCTCGTTCGACGTGCGGCGCGGCGAGATCTTCGGGCTGCTGGGGCCGAACGGCGCGGGCAAGACCACCACCTTCCGCATGCTGTGCGGCCTGCTGCCGGCCAGCGGCGGCCACCTGGAGGTGGCGGGACTCAACCTGCGGCACGCGCGTGCCCAGGCCCGCGCCCGCATCGGCTACGTGGCGCAGAAGTTCTCGCTCTACGGCAACCTGAGCGTGCGGGAGAACCTCGAGTTCTTCGGCGGCGCCTACGGGCTCCGCGGCCACGCGCTGCGCACGCGCGTGGAGGCCGTGCTGGCCCAGTTCCACCTCGACCCCGCGGCCAGCAGCGGCGAGCTGCCTGGGGGCTACAAGCAGCGGCTCGCGATGGCGGCGGGCCTGCTGCACGAGCCCGAGATCCTCTTCCTCGACGAGCCCACCAGCGGCATCGACCCGCTCGCGCGGCGCGAGTTCTGGCGCACCATCACGGCGCTGGCGCGGCGCGGGGTCACGGTCGTCGTCACCACCCACTTCATGGAGGAAGCCGAGTACTGCGACCGCATCGCGATCCAGGACGCCGGGCGGATGCTGGCGCTCGGAACGCCGCAGGAGGTGCGCCGCCAGGGCGGTGAGGCGGCACGCGACATGGACAGCGCCTTCATCGCCATCGTCGAGCAAGGCCGCCGCGAGCGGCAGGCGGCGCGAGGGGTGACGCCGTGAGCGGCACGGGCGTCGGCCGCCGACTCGTCGCCCTGATGCGCAAGGAGATGCGGCAGATGCTGCGCGACCGCGCCAACCTCGCGGTGGGCCTGCTGCTGCCGGTGATGCTGATCCTGCTGTTCGGCTACGGCCTGTCCTTCGACGTGAAGGACGCGCCGGTGGCGGTCGTGCTGGAGGACGGCTCGCCCGCCGCCCGCGACGTGGTGGCCGGGTTGCGGGGCTCGCCCTACCTGAGCCCGGTCTTCACGCCGGACATGGCCGAGGCGGTGACCCTGATGCGGAACGGCCGCGTCGGCGCCATCGTGCGCGTGCCGTCGGACTTCTCCCGGCAGCTGGCGCTGGGCCAGGCTCGCATCCAGCTCCTGCTCAACGGCGTCGACTCGAGCACCGCGAGCGCCGTGGAGGGCTACGTGGCCGGCGCCATCGGCGCCGCCGCGCAGCACCAGGCGGACCGTGCCGGCGGCCCGCGCGGCACCGGGGTCCGCATCGAGCAGCGCATGTGGTTCAACGAGGCCAACACCAGCACGTGGTTTCTCGTGCCCGGACTGCTGGCCCTCGTGATGACGCTCATCGGGGCCTTCCTGACCTCGCTGCTGATCGCCCGCGAATGGGAGCGCGGCACGCTCGAGTCGCTGTTCGTGACCCCGGTGCGGCCCGCCGAGATCGTGCTGGCCAAGCTCGTGCCCTACCTGGTGGTGGGCGCGATCGACCTCGTGATGTGCCTGCTGGCCGCGCGGCTCCTGTTCGAGGTGCCGATGCGCGGATCGCTGGCGGCCATCGTCGTGTCGTCGCTGCTGTACCTCGTGGTATCGCTGCTGCTGGGGCTGTTCATTTCGGCCGTGACCCGCAGCCAGTTCAAGGCGAGCCAGGTGGCCCTGCTCACGAGCTTCCTGCCGGCCATGATGCTGTCGGGCTTCGTGTTCGACCTGCGCAACATGCCGGCGGTGGTGCAGGGCATCAGCCAGGTGCTGCCGGCCACGCACTACATGGGCCTGATCAAGACCCTGTTCCTCGCCGGCGACAGCACCCGCATGCTGTTGCGCGACTGCACGATCCTGACGCTCTATGCCGTCGTGCTGTTCGCCGCCACGACCCGCAAGATGCGCAAGACCCTGGATTGACGCCCATGACCGGCTTCCTCGCTTCCGTCTCGCGCGTCCTGTTCCTGTGCCGCAAGGAGCTGCTGGCGCTGCTGAAGGATCCCGCCAGCCGGGTCATCCTGTTCGCCCCCGCGCTGATGCAGTCGCTGCTGTTCGGCTACGCCGCCACGTTCGACCTGACCCACGCGCGCTATGCCGTGCTGGACCAGAGCCGTGGCGCGACCTCGACGGCCCTCGTCAGCCGGCTCGATGGCACCGGCGTGTTCCAGCGGGTGGGTTGGCTCGACAGTCCACGCCAGGTCGCGCAGGCGATCGAGCGCGACGACGCGCTGATGGTGATCGGCTTCCCGGCCGACTTCGAGTCGCGGCTGGCGGCGGGTGACGCCGCGCCGCTGCAGGTGATCCTCGACGGACGCAACTCCTCCACCGCGGGGCTGGCCGCAGCCTACGTGGGGGCGATCGTGGCCGACCTGAACCAGGCGCGGGGCCTGGCTCCGCCGGTGCGCATCGAGCGGCGGGCCTGGTACAACCCCAACCTCGAATCGCGCTGGAACATCCTGCCCGCGCTGATCGCGGCGCTGAGCATGCTGCAGACGCTGCTGATCGCCGCGCTGTCGGTGGCGCGCGAACGCGAGCAGGGCACGTTCGACCAACTGCTGGTCACGCCGCTCACGCCCATGCAGATCCTCGTCGGCAAGGCCCTGCCGGCGATGTTCGTCGGGCTGGTGCAGTCCACCATCATCCTGCTCGTCGTCCGCTTCTGGTTCCAGATCCCGATGAGCGGATCGCCGTGGGTGATGTACCTGGGCCTCGTGTGTTTCACCATTGCCGCGGTGGGCATCGGCCTGTCGATCTCCGCGCTCTCGGTGAGCATGCAGCAGGCGATGCTGTCCACGTTCCTGCTGATCATGCCGCTCATGCTGCTCTCGGGCCTGCTCACGCCGGCCGGCAACATGCCCCGCGTGCTGCAGATCGCCACGTACGCGAACCCCTTGCGCTTCGGCATCGACCTGGTCCGCCGGGTGTACCTCGAAGGTGCCGGGCTGCACGAGGTCGGGGCCGATTTCATTCCCATGCTCGCGGTCGCGGCGGTCACGCTCCCGCTGGCCGCATGGCTGTTCCGCCACCGCCTGACCTGACGAGAGGTCCTGCCATGTCCACGCATCGAATCGCCGCCGCGCTCGCCCTGCTCTTGGCGATGGCGGCCTGCACCACGGGCCCGGACTTCACGAAGCCGGCCTCACCCGCCCCCGACGACTGGACCCGCTGGCGCAGCGCGGACGAATCGCTGCGCCTGCCGCCGGGCCGCGAGGAGCTTCCCGAGCGCTGGTGGGAAGCGTTCGGCGATCCCGTGCTGAACCAGCTGCAGGAGCAGGCCGTGATGGGCAGCCCGGACCTGCGCACCGCGGCCCTGCACTTCGTGCAGGCGCGCGTGCAGCGGGGGGCGGCCGACGCCCGGGCCTGGCCCGAGGTCGGGGCGTACGCCAGCGTCAACCGCCAGCGGCAGAGCGACTTCGGCGGCAGCACGCGCCTCATCGACATCCTGGGCCTGCCGCGCGAGCAGATCGTGCCGTTGCTCGTCGGTCCCTATAACCTGTACCAAGCCGGGTTCGACTTGTCGTGGGAGCTCGACCTGTGGGGGCGCGTTCGCCGGTCCCTCGAGTCGGCCGATGCCGACCTCGGGCGTCAGGCGGCCCTGCTCGACCTGGCGCGCGCCAGCCTGGCGAGCGATGTCGCCCGCCACTACATCGACCTGCGCACCACGCAGCAGCAGATCCGGCTGGCGCGCGAGGACCTCGCCGCCCTGCAGGAGCGACTGGAGCTCCTGGAAGCGAAGGTGCGCGGCGGGGTGCTCGACCACCTCGACCTGGAGCGGCAGCGCACCGACGTCGCTGCACTGAAGGCGCAGCTGCCCGGCCTGCTGGCCCAGGAGGGGGCCAGCGCCAACCAGATCGCCCTGCTGCTGGGCACGAACCCTGGCGCGTTGCGGGAACTGCTGGCCCCGCGCGCGGAGCCGCCCGCGCCCACCTGGCCCGACTACGCGATGGGCCTGCCCTCTGAAGTCGCCCTGCGCCGCCCCGACATCCGCGGGGCCGAGGCGCAGTTGCATCGCGCCACGGCCAGCATCGGTGTCGCGCAGGCCGACCTGTACCCCAGCATCCGCATCGGCGCGAAGGCGGGCCTGGAGTCCTACGTCAGCAGCGAATTCGCCGACTGGGGCAGCCGCACCTGGATGATCGGCCCGAGCCTGGACCTGCCGCTCTTCGATCGCGGCCGGCGCAAGAGTGTCGTGCAACTGCGCGAGCTGGACCAGCAGGAGGCCGCCGTGAACTACCAGCGCACCGTGCTGCGGGCGTGGCAGGAGGTCGACGACGCGCTCAGCGGCTATGCCGCGGCCCGCCAGCACCGGCAGGAGCAGACCCGGCGCGTGGAGAGCGCCGGCGAGGCCTTCCGGCTCGCGCAGGCGCGGTACGACGGCGGCGCCACCGATTTCGTCGCCGTGCTCGACACCCGCCGCGTCTACCTGCAGGCCCGGCGCGACCTCGCGGCCAGCGAAGGGCGGCTCGGCCTCCAGTACGTCGGACTGAACAAGGCGCTCGGCAATGGGCCCGTCGAAGCGCGGTAGAGGCGTGCGTGGCTATACTGGCGGCCAGCGCTGATTTGTTCCGGCTTGCGGGCGCTTAATAAATTCCGCTAAAGACGTGGCCCCGACCCGGTCCCGCTTTTGGCGGCGCCGGGTTGTTTCATCTGGGTGATCCATGGGATCTGTCGGCCACGTCCAACCGCAATCGATGCACTTCGCCGAACCGCTGCCGCTCAAGAGCGGCGCCGCGTTGCGCGACTACACCCTCGTCTACGAGACCTACGGCACGCTGAACGCCGCGCGCGACAACGCCGTGCTGGTGTGCCATGCCCTCAACGCTTCGCACCACGTCGCCGGCACGTACGACGGCCAGCCGAAGAGCGAGGGCTGGTGGGACAACCTCGTGGGCCCGGGCAAGCCGCTCGACACGACGAAGTTCTTCGTGATCGGCATCAACAACCCCGGTTCCTGCTTCGGCTCCACGGGCCCGATGCAGGTGGACCCGGCCACCGACCAGCCGTACGGCGCGCACTTCCCCGTCGTCACGGTGGAGGACTGGGTCGACGCGCAGGCCCGCCTGCTCGACCGCCTGGGCATCACGCAGCTCGCTGCCGTGCTGGGCGGCAGCCTCGGCGGCATGCAGGCGCTCAGCTGGTCGTTGCGCCACCCCGACCGCCTGCGCCACTGCATCGCGGTGGCCACGGCGCCCAACCTGTCGGCGCAGAACATCGCGTTCAACGAGGTGGCGCGGCGCGCCATCGTCACCGACCCCGACTTCCACGGTGGCCACTTCTACGCCTACGGCACCGTGCCCAAGCGCGGCCTGCGCGTGGCGCGCATGATCGGCCACATCACGTACCTGAGCGACGACTCGATGGAGGCCAAGTTCGGCCGCAGCCTGAAGGGCGAGGCGTTCGGCTACAGCACCCAGGACATCGAGTTCGAGATCGAGAGCTACCTGCGCTACCAGGGCGACAAGTTCAGCGACTACTTCGACGCGAACACGTACCTGCTGATCACGCGCGCGCTCGACTACTTCGACCCGGCCCGCGAACACGGTGGCGACCTCACCGCGGCGTTCGCCCAGGCCCGATGCAAGTTCCAGCTCGTGAGCTTCACCACCGACTGGCGCTTCTCGCCGGCCCGCTCGCGCGAGATCGTCAAGGCCCTGCTCGACAACCGCCTGTCGGTGAGCTACGCCGAGATCGACGCCCCCCACGGCCACGACGCGTTCCTGCTCGACGACAGCCGCTACCACGCGCTGCTGCGGCAGCGGTTCGCCAACATCGCGGCGGAGGTGAAGTGATGAGCGAACGGAAAGACATCGAACTGATCGCGGACCTGGTGCCGGTGGGCTCTCGCGTGCTCGACCTCGGCTGTGGCACCGGCGAGCTGCTCGCCCACCTGCGCGACAGGCGCCAGTGCACCGGCTACGGCATCGAGATCGACGATGCGAACGTGCTGGCCTGCACACAGAAGGGCGTCGACGTGATCCAGCTGAACCTGGAGGACGGCCTGGCCATCTTCGAGGACCAGAGCTTCGACGTGGTGCTGCAGCTCGACACGCTCCAGCACCTGCGCAACACCGAGCGCATGCTGAAGGAGACGGCACGCGTGGGCCGCGTGGGCATCGTGAGCTTCCCGAACTTCGCCCACTGGCCCAACCGCGTGCAGATCGCCGCGGGCCGCATGCCGGTCACGCGCGTGTTGCCGTACCAGTGGTACGACACGCCCAACATCCGCGTGGGCACGTTCAAGGACTTCGAGGTGCTGGCGGGCAAGAACGGGCTGCGGGTGCAGGAGTCGTTCGGGATCCAGGACGGGCGGGCGGTGCGGACGTTGCCGAACCTGCGGGCAAGCGTTGCCGTGTTCAAGTTCGACCGCGGTTGAAACGGGCCTCAAACAAGCACGTCATCCCGGCGAAGGCCGGGACCCTGGGCACATGCCGAAGGTCCCGGCCTCCGCCGGGATGACAGGTGTTTTCTTGTGCGCTGGTGGTTTATTCCTTGCCCAGCAGCGCTTCCTTGAGCAGCGTGTCCGCCGGCTGAGGCCCCACCCAGATCTTCAGCACCATCGTGAAGAACTCGGCGTCGCCGACGGGTTCGCCCTGCGGCTTGCCGAGGATGTAGAACAGCGTGCCCTTGCCGGGGATGAATTCCATCGCGAAGGTCTCGCCGGGGGCGACCTTCGGGCGGCCCGAGAAGATCTCGATCAGGCGCAGGCTCGAGAGGCTGTGCTTCTGCGTGAGTTCCTTCGGCGAGTTCTCGCCCATGCCCTTGATGAACAGGCGGCCGAGTTCGGTGCCGGGCAGGTCGCGCAGGGCCACGAACTGCAGCTTCTTCGGGCCGGGCAGGGCCAGCAGGTCGTCCACGGTGGCGACCTTGCGCGTGGTGTAGAGCGCCATGTCGTAGCCGTTGAAGATGCCGCGGCGGCGCGTGCCCTGGCCGTTGATCTGGAGCTTGGTGCCCAGCACCTCGGCCGTGGGTTCGAACTTCGAGACGGTGGGAGCGGCCTGGGCCGCAGTGACCCAGAGCGCGGCCGCCATGGTCATCGCCAGCGCGGCGTGACGGGTGAACGACGGGCGGCGGGCGGGGGTGTTCGGCAGCATGGGCCTCTCCAGGGCGTTTTTTCGAATGTGCCTGCAGTGTCGGCGAGGGTTTGTGCCAATGGCAAGCGGAAAAGCCCTGTCACACGGGACAAATTCACTGTCTACACTTGCTTCATCATGCTGAGCACCCTCTCGACGGCCGACGGCCTGAAGCTCCACGTCAAGCACAGCCCGGCGGGCGACCGCGGGCGGGGCACCGTCGTGCTGGTGCACGGCCTCGGCGAACACAGCGGGCGCTACGCGCACGTCGTGAAGGCGCTGAACGGCTGGGGCTGGCACACGGTGGCCTACGACCACCGGGGCCACGGCCGCAGCGAGGGCGCCCGCGGCGCGTTGAACGATCCCGACGCGATGCTGGCCGACCTGTCCCTCGTGGTGGCCGCGGCGCGGGCCGAACACGTGGGGCCGCTCGTGCTGCTGGGCCACAGCATGGGCGGGCTGGTGGTGGCGCGTTACGGCGCGGAGGGCACGCTGCACGATCCCGAACGCTGGTTCCACCCGGTCGACGCCATCGTGATGTCGTCGCCGGCCCTCGATGCCGGCTTGTCGGGCGGGCAGCGCTTCCAGCTCCGCATGATGCGGTGGCTGGCGCCGAACCTGGCCGTGGGCAACGGCCTCAAGCCCGAGTGGGTGTCGCGTGACCCCGAGGTGGTGAAGGCCTACGTGGCCGACCCGCTGGTGCACGACCGCATCACGCCGAAGCTCGTGTCGTTCATCGTCGACGGCGGCGAATTCGCCCGCCGCCAGGCCTCGGCCTGGAACGTGCCCACGCTGCTCGTCTATGCCGGCAAGGACCGCTGCGTCGCGCCGCGGGGCAGCAGGGCCTTCGCGTCGGCGGCGCCGGCGCACCTCGTCGAGACGCGGGAGTTTCCCGCGCTGTACCACGAGATCTTCAACGAGCCCGAGCAGCAGGAGGTGCTGGCCGCGCTCGAAGCCTGGCTGGCGACCCGCTCCGCGCGGGTCGCCGACGTCAGTTCAGTTCCGTGACGAACTGGTCGCGCGGGCGGCGCACCTTCTCGAGCTTCACGAGCCAGTCGCCCTCGGCCTGGCGGTAGCCGAGCGGCAGCAGCGTGACGCTGCGCAGGCCGCGGGCCTTCAGGCCCAGCAGGTCGTCCACGGCGGCCGGGTCGAAGCCCTCCATCGGGGTGCTGTCCACACCCTCGAACGACGCGGCGATCACCGAGGCCCCGAAGCCGATGTAGGCCTGGCGCGCGGCATGCTCGAAGTTGACCTGGGCATCGCGGCCCGGGTACGACGCGAGCAGCTTCTGGCGGTACGCCTCCCAGCCGTCGTTGGTGCCGCCGCGCACCTGGTTCGTGTAGTCGAACATCTGGTTGATGCGCTCGGGGGTGTAGTTGTCCCAGGCGGCGAACACCAGCAGGTGCGAGCCGTCGGTGATCTGGGCCTGGTTCCACGCCACGGCGCGCACCTTGGCGCGCAACTCGGCGTTGGTGACGACGATCACCTCGAACGGCTGCAGGCCGCTGGAGGTGGGCGCGAGGCGCGCGGCCTCGACGATGCGGTCGACCTTGTCCTGCGGCACGGCCTGGGCCGGGTCCATCTTCTTGGTGGCGTAGCGCCAGTTCAGCTTGTCGAGCAGTTCCATGGTGTCGGTTCGGTGAGTCATTTCGGACGAGCGTGCGAATGTAGGTGCGCCGGGCCGGACGCGCAGGCCACGGGACATTCGCGCTTGTGCTAGGAGCCCGAAGGGCGGAGGGCGGTCAGCGCCGCAGGTCCAGCCGGATCACCGGCACGACCGGGGCCGCGAAGCGGTGTTTCACCCGGTCCATCCAGCCCGGCTTGGCCGTGGCGTCGTGCAGCGGGTCGTGCCGGGCGATGGCCTCGCGCAGGTCGGCCGAGAAGGTGTCCTTCGACTCGATGACGGTCATCGACACGCCCGGCGGCAGCAGCGGGTCCAGCAGGCGGGTCAGGGTGTCGCGGTGGCGGTCGGCCTGCGTGGCCTCCAGCAGCACGGCCGCCTGCGTGCTCGCGGCCGAGTGGATCACCGCGAGCCAGGCCCGGCGCACCGACGGTTCGCTGGCGCAGTGGGCCAGCAGCGGGGCCGCCAGCTTCGACACGTCGGGTGGGGGCATCGCCTCCACCACGAAACCGTCGGCCACCCGGCGCAGCAGCATCAGCGTGCGCAGGCTCAGCAGGTCGTCGTAGGTCAGCAGGCAGCGTTCGCCGTGGTCGTCCAGCACCACGTTGAAGCGCTGGTTCATCACGAAGGACAGCAGCGCGCCGCCGGTCTGGTGCAGCGTGGGCGTGGTGACGGGCGGATGCAGCGTGGCCGGGTCGTGCAGCCAGACGCCCAGCGTGGGCAATTCGCCCGGGTCGCCGGGGAACAGGTGCAGCCGCTGGGAGCCGTGGCCGACGCCGTTCGCCGCGGGCTGACGCGCCCCGGGAAACCAGACGGGCGTGTTGACGAACTCCATCACCGTCACCTGCGTGCCGGCACTCGAGAGCGCACCCTCGGTCCAGGCTTGGAGACGGCGCAGCAGGTCAGTCGTCATGTCGGCATTCTTCCACGCCGCGGCGCCCGACCGGAAGGCCCGCGAACGGGGTGCCATCCAGGTGACACCTCGTTCGCTGCACGCCCGTCTAGAATTTCGCCCATCACCCACTACAACGCGAGACGACCGCCATGATCCAACACGACAAGCTGTACATCGGGGGGCAATGGGTCCCCAGCGTCGGCAGCGAAAGCCCGAGCACCGTCACGTCGCCCGCCACCGAGGAGGCCATCGCCACCGTCGTGCGCGGAACGGCCGACGACGTGAACCTCGCGGTGAAGGCCGCCCGCGGCGCGTTCGACGCCTGGTCGAGCCGCCCGGTGGCCGAGCGCGCCGGGTTCCTGATGAAGATCCACGAGGGCCTGAAGGCCCGCGCGAACGACATCGCCCAGGCCGTCACGTCCGAGATGGGCATGCCGCTGAAGCAGTCGGTGCGCATCCAGGCCGGCTCGCCCATCGCCGCGTTCAAGCTGTACGCGAGCCTGGTGCAGAGCTTCCACTTCGAGGAGGAAGTGGGCAACTCGCTGGTCGTGCGCGAGGCCATCGGGGTGGTCGCCGCCATCACGCCGTGGAACTACCCGCTGCACCAGATCGCCGCCAAGGTGGCCGCCGCGCTGGCCGCCGGCTGCACGGTCGTGCTCAAACCGTCGGAAGTGGCCCCGCTCGACGCCTTCATCCTGGCCGAGGTGGTGCACGCCGCGGGCCTGCCCGCGGGCGTGTTCAACCTCGTGACCGGCCGCGGCACCGTGGTGGGCGAGGCCATGTGCTCGCACCCGGACGTCGACATGGTGTCGTTCACCGGGTCCACCCGCGCCGGCCGCCGCATCTCCGAACTGGGGTCGGCCACCATCAAGCGCGTGGCGCTGGAGCTCGGCGGCAAGTCGGCCTCGATCATCCTCGACGACGCCGACTTCCCGACGGCGGTGAAGGGTTCGGTGGGCGCCTGCTTCCTGAACGCCGGCCAGACCTGCACGGCCCACACCCGGATGCTGGTGCCCGAGAGCCGCTACGAGGAAGCCGCGAAGCTGGCCGTGGCCGTCACCCAGGCCTACAAGGTGGGTGATCCGTTCGACGAGACGTCCACGATGGGGCCGGTGGCCTCCAAGGCCCAGCGCAACACCGTCAACGAGTACATCGAGATCGGCCTGGCCGAAGGCGCCGAACTGCTGACCGGCGGCACCGGTGCGCCCGAGGGCCTGGACGGCAAGGGCTACTACGTGCGCCCGACGGTGTTCGGCCGCGTGAAGCCCGAGTCGCGCCTGGCCCAGGAAGAGGTGTTCGGCCCGGTGCTGGCCATCATCACGTACAAGGACGAGGACGACGCCATCCGCATCGCCAACGGCACGCCGTACGGCCTGTCGGGCGGCGTGTGGTCGGCGTCCGACGAGCGGGCGCAGCAGGTGGCGCGCAGGATGCGCACCGGCCAGGTCGACATCAACGGCGGCACGTTCAACATGCTCGCGCCGTTCGGCGGCTACAAGCAGTCCGGCAACGGCCGCGAGTTCGGCAAGTACGGGCTGGAAGATTTTCTGGAGATCAAATCGTTCCAATTCAAGCGTTCGTGACGCGGAGCGTTTAACCTGAGAGGGCTTGCCACGCCGGCAAGCCCTTTTTTGTTGCCCCGACGCCCCAAGCGCCATCCATGAAACTCATTCCCTTCGCGGCCGAACATTTGGAGGTGGGAGCGTCCCTGCCCTTCGACCTGTTCGATGCCGCCGGTCGCCTGATCATGCCGCGCGACGCGGTGATCCAGGACGTGACCCAGCTGGGCCGCCTGACCGCACACGACCTGATGGTTGACGAAGACCAGAGCGCCGAGTGGCGTCTCGCCCGCCAGCGCGAACGGGAACTCGCCGACGCCTTCGACGACGCCTTCAGCCCGAAGGCCGAGGCCGCGGAAGCCGCGCCGCCGCGCCTCGAACTCATCTCCGAACTGGGCCTGGTGCAGCAGCAGCTGAACGTGCTGCTGCTCGAGGTGTCGCCCGACGACAAGTGGGTGCCGCGGCTGCTGGCCGTGGCCGGTCGCATGCGCGACCTGATGGACGAACACGCCGACGCGCTGCTGTTCCTCGTGCTGCAGCGCGCGGTGCGGCGCTACGAGCACTACAGCAGCCGGCACGCGCTGCTGTGCGCGATGACGTCGTCCCTGTGCGCGCAGCAGCTCGGGTTCGAGGCCGCCGAACTGCGCTCGCTCGCGATCGCCGCGCTGACGATGAACTGGAGCATGACCGCCATGCAGGACGAGCTGACGCTGCGCGAGCGCACGCCGTCGCTCGACCAGCGCATCCGCATCGACCGCCATCCCGAGATGAGCGCCACCCAGCTGAAGGAGGCGGGGATCACCGACACGCTGTGCCTCGACGTGGTGGCCCGCCACCACCAGGACGGCCCGGCCGACCTGCCGCTCGGGGCCTTGTCCGCGGCCGACCGGCTGGCGCGGGTGCTGCGCCGCCTCGACGTGTTCTTCGCGAAGATCAGCCCCCGCCTCAGCCGGCCCGGCATGCCCGCCACCCTCGCGGCGCGCGCGGCCTGCCTGGGCGCCAACGGCGAGGTGGACGAAGTGGGGGCGGCCATCATCAAGGTGCTGGGCATCTACCCGCCGGGCACCTGCGTGAGCCTGGCGAACGGCGAGGTGGCGATGGTGCTGCGCCGGGGCGCGCACGCGAGCCAGCCTCTGGCCGTGAGCCTCGCGGGCCCCGGGGGCGCCGAACTGAAGGTGCCGCAGCTGCGCGACACGGCAGAGGCCGCCCACCGCATCACCGGCACGGTCAAGCCCACCGACCTGCGCGCCACGGTCAACGTGGCGGACCTGCTCGCGATGATGTGAGCGGTCAGGCCGAGGCCAGCAGCTCCTCGGACACCCGCCACAGCCGGTCGGCCACGGCCGTGTCCATGATGTGCGGTGCATGGCCCGACGTGCGGTTGCCGGGCTCGGCCGGCAGCCCCTGCTGGCAGTCCTCCAGGTAGAGCCCGCCCTGGCCTTCGAGCGCCGGGGCCGTGGCGGCCCACACGCTCGTGGCGGCGCCCTGCGCCGGGGTCTTGAAGCGGCTGGAGATGCGGCCGTCCTCGCCCACCCAGCCCATCGCGCGCTTCTCGTCGTCGGGCACGTGGCGGTGCAGGTCGGTGTCCACACCGCCCGGGTGCACGGCCAGCGAGGTGATGCCGTCGGCGGCGTGGCGCGCGTGCAGGCCCAGCGACATCAGCGCGTTGGCCGACTTCGCCTGGCCGTAGGCCTTCCACTTGTTGTACTCGCGGCGTTCGAAGTGGAGGTCGTCGAAGTCGACGCCGGCGAGCTTGTGGCCCATCGAACTCAACGTGACCACGCGGGCGTTGCCGGCGGCCTTCAGCGCGGGCAGCAGCGCGGTGGTCAGGGCGAAGTGGCCCAGGTGGTTCGTGGCGAACTGCGATTCCCAGCCCTGCGGCGTGCGCGCGAGCGGACAGGCCATCACGCCGGCGTTGTTGATCAGCAGGTGCAGCGGGCGGTCGCCCCATGACGCGGCGAAGCGGCGCACGCCGGGGAGGTCGGCCAGGTCGAGCGTGCCGACGTCGATGGCCGGGTTGCCGGTCTCGGCCCGCAGCTGTTCGGCCGACGCCCGGCCCTGTTCGGCGTTGCGCACCGCGAGGGTCACGCGCGCGCCGGCCGACGCGAGGGCACGCGCCGTCTCGAGGCCGATGCCGGCGCCACCGCCGGTGACGATGGCCGAGCGGCCGCCGAGGTTGAACCCGGACACGACGTCGAGTGCGGTGCTGCGGGCGTGGAAGGGGGAAGTGATGGGCATGGTTGTCTCCAAAGTCCACGCCGGAGGATACGGACGAGGCCCGGTTTTACACTTCACCAAGGTGACAAGGAGCCCCTCTCATGAACGCACGTGACCCGCTCGCCCCGCGCAGCCCCGACCTGCCCGGCGCCATCGCCGCCTTCACCGACAAGATGTGGGACGAGGAGATCGTCCCCGCGCTGACCGACTACATCGCCATCCCCGCGAAGAGCCCGATGTTCGATGCCGAGTGGCAGAAGAACGGCTTCATCGACAAGGTGGTGCGCGACGCCGCCGCCTGGGTCGAAAGCAAGAAGGTGGCGGGCCTGAAGCTGGAGGTGGTGCGCATCGAGGGCCGCACGCCGGTGATCTTCTTCGAGGTGCCGTCCACGAAGCCGGAGAGCACCGGCACCGTGCTGCTGTACGGCCACCTCGACAAGCAGCCCGAGTTCAACGGCTGGCGCAACGACCTCGGGCCGTGGACGCCCAAGTACGAGGACGGCCTGCTGTACGGCCGAGGCGGCGCGGACGACGGCTACGCGGTCTACGCCGCCATCGCCGCCATCCTCGCGCTCGACGCGCAGGGCGTGCCGCGCCCGCGCTGCGTGGGCCTGATCGAGGCCTGCGAGGAAAGCGGATCGTTCGACCTGCCCGTGTACGTGGACGCGCTGAAGGACCGCCTGGGCGAGGTGAGCCTCGTGGTGTGCCTCGACAGCGGCGCCGGCAACTACGACCAGCTGTGGCTCACGACCAGCCTGCGCGGCATGGTCAGCGGCACGCTGAAGGTGGAGATCCTGAGCGAGGGCGTGCACTCGGGCGATTCGAGCGGCCTCGTGCCGTCGAGCTTCCGCATCCTGCGCCAGGTGCTGGACCGCCTGGAGGACTCGAAGACGGGGCAGCTGCTGCCCGAGAGCTTCCACTGTGCCATCCCCGCCGACCGCATCGAGCAGGCCCAGGCCACCGCGAAGATCCTCGGCGACGAGGTGTGGAAGCGCTACCCGTGGGCCTGCGGCGCCGACGGCGGCCCCACGCTGCCCACCACCACCGACCCGCTCGAGGGCCTGCTCAACCGCACGTGGCGGCCCACGCTGAGCGTGACCGGCGTCGACGGTTTCCCCGCGATGAAGGACGCCGGCAACGTGCTGCGCCCGTACACCGCGTTCAAGCTGAGCCTGCGCCTGCCCCCGCTGATCGACGGCAACGAGGCCGCGGCCCGGCTCAAGACGCTGCTGGAGGACAACGCGCCGTACAACGCCAAGGTCACGTTCGCCGCGGACGGCCGCGTGGGCGCGGTGGGCGCCACCGGCTGGAACGCGCCGAGCCTGTCGCCCTGGCTCGAGACCGCGCTGAACCAGGCGTCGATGGACCAGTTCGGTGCCCCCTGTGGCTACATCGGCCAGGGTGGCACCATCCCGCTGATGAGCCTGCTGCAGCAGTGTTTCCCGAAGGCCCAGATGATGGTGTGCGGGGTGCTGGGCCCCAAGAGCAACGCCCATGGTCCGAACGAATTCCTGCACGTGCCGTACGGCAAACGCTTGACTGCCGCCGTGGCGCAAGTGATGGCCGCCGCGAACTGACCCACCCATCAGGGGGTGCCCGGCTCCCGTATTCACGGGGGCCGTTCCGTGACGCAGTTCACTTAACATTCCTTCACAGACACCTGAACCGGGCCGGCGCCTTCGTGCCGTCACCGTGGGCCACAGTGCCCAGCGCGCGTGCGAGGGAAGGGGGAGGGAACGGAAGGCACTGCGCCATGACACGGAATCATCCACATCGTCCGGCCGCCGCTTGCGGAGGCCTTCTTCATCACTGCGGGACACCCGGAGCGGCACGCTGATGTGTGGCATCGCCGGCATCCTCGACCTGGGACGCGCGCCCGCGCCCACCCGCGCCGAACTCGGCGCGATGATCGGCGCGCTCCACCACCGCGGCCCCGACGGCACCGGCTTCCACCTCGACGGGCCGGTGGGCCTGGCCCACGCGCGCCTCAGCATCATCGACCTCGCCGGCGGCCACCAGCCGCTCGCGAACGAGGACGACACGGTCTGGACCGTCTTCAACGGCGAGATCTTCAACTACATCGAGCTGCGCGCCGACCTGGAGCGCGCCGGCCACCGCTTCGCGACGCACTCGGACACCGAGGTCATCGTGCACCTCTACGAGGAACACGGCGACGACTTCGTCCAGCACCTCAACGGCCAGTTCGCCATCGCGCTGTGGGACCGCCGCCGCCAGCGCCTCGTGCTGGCACGCGACCGCACCGGCATCCGGCCGCTCTTCCACATGGTGCACGCGGGCCGGCTGCTGTTCGCCTCCGAGGTGAAGTCGCTGTTCGCGGTGCCCGGCGTGCCGCGCCGCCTCGACCCGCACGCGCTGGCAGAGATCTTCACGTTCTGGTCCCCCATCGGTGACCGTTCGGTGTTCGACGGCGTGCAGTCGTTGCCGCCGGGGCACCGCATGGTGATCGAAAACGGCCGCGCCGAGATGTCGTGCTACTGGGACTGGACCTTCCCCGAGGGCCCCATCGCCGACGACCGGCCCGCGGAGGACCTGGCCGATGAACTGCGCGCGCTGATGATCGACGCGGTGCGCCTGCAGCTGCGCTCCGACGTGCCCGTGGGCGCGTACCTGAGCGGCGGGCTCGACTCGTCCATCATCACGTCGCTGATCCACCACCACACCGACGTGCCGCTGCGCACGTTCTCGGTCACGTTCGACGACGGCGAGTTCGACGAAAGCGCCTACCAGCGCGAGCTCGTCGACCACCTCGGCACGAAACACTCGCAGGTGCGCTGCACGCGCGCCGACATCGCCGCGAACTTCCCCCGCACGCTGTGGCACACCGAGTCGCCCGTGCTGCGCACCGCGCCCACACCGCTGATGATGCTGGCCGGCCTCGCGCGCGAGCAGGGCTACAAGGTGGTGTTGACGGGGGAGGGCGCCGACGAGGTGTTCGGCGGCTACGACATCTTCAAGGAAGCGCGCGTGCGCCGCTTCATGGCGCGCCAGCCGCAGTCCGCCGGCCGCGCACAGCTGCTCAAGCGCCTGTACCCGTACCTGAAGCACTCGCCGGCCAGCGGCGGGCTCTTCGCGAAGCAGTTCTTCAGCGAGGGCCTCGAGCACCTCGGCCAGCCGTGGTTCGCCCACGTGCCGCGCTGGAACACCACGGGCCGCATCGCCCAGTACTTCTCGAAGGCGCAGGCCGACGCGGTGGCCGGCTGGTCGCCGTTCGCGGCCATCGGCGCCACGCTGCCCGAGGCCATCGGCCGCTGGTCGCCCATGGCACGCGACCAGTACGTCGAGGCGCACACCCTGATGTCGGGCTACCTGCTGAGTTCGCAGGGCGACCGCATGGCGATGGGCCATTCGATCGAGGGGCGCTTCCCGTTCCTCGACCACCGCGTGATCGAGTTCGCCAACCGCCTGCCCCCGCGCTACAAGCTGATGGGCCTGACCGAGAAGTACCTGCTCAAGCGCTCGATGAAGGGCCTGCTGCCCGAGTCGGTGCGCACGCGCAGCAAGCAGCCGTACCGCGCGCCCGACAGCGCGAGCTTCTTCCACGACGGCAAGCCGGTGGCCTATGTCTCCGACCTGCTCAACGAGGAACGCATCCGGCAGGCCGGCTACTTCGATCCGGAACCGGTGCGCCGCCTCGTCGAGAAGTGCCGCGCGGGCCGGGCCATCGGCTTCGGCGACAACATGGCCTTCGTCGGCATCCTGTCGACGATGTGGATCGACGCGATGTTCGTGCGCGGCGACGCCGTCGCCGCACGGCCCTGAGGACCTCCGCCATGCTGATGCACCAGCTCCTCGAACTCACGGCCCGGACGATGCCGGACCGCATCGCACTCGTCACCGACGGGCTGCGCCTCACCTACGCCGAGGTCGATGCCCGGGCCGACACGCTCGCCACGGCCCTGCAGGACGCCGGGGTCGAACCGGGTGACCGCGTCGCGACATGCCTCGACAACGGCCTCGACGCGGTGGTGGCCCTCTACGCGGCGATGAAGTGCGGCGCGGTGCTGATGGCGATCAACCCGCTGACGAAGCGCCAGCGGCTCGCCGCCGTGCTGAACGACGCCCGCGCGAGCGTGCTCGTCACGCACGCGGGCCTGATCGACGAGGTGGGTGCGGCGCTCGCCACGAACCGCAGCATCCACACGTGCTGGGTGGCCGGTGACGCACCGCCCGCAGGCGCCGACACGCGCTGCCGTCCCATGCCGTCCACCGAACCGGGCGGGTCGCCCGCGCCCGTGCCCACCACCGACCAGGACCTCGCGGCACTCATCTACACGTCGGGGTCCACCGGCGAGCCCAAGGGCGTGATGCTGAGCCACCTGAACATGGTCTCGGCCGCGCGATCGGTGAACGCCTACCTGCAGCTCACGGCCGACGACGTGGTGTTCAGCGCGCTGCCGCACGCCTACAGCTACGGGCTGTACCAGGTGCTCTCCACGTTCATGGTGGGCGGCACGCTGGTCCTCGAACGCTCCTTCTCGTTCCCGGTCAAGGTGCTGCAGCAGATGGCGCGGGAAGGGGTCACGGTGTTCCCCGGCGTGCCCACGGTGTTCGCTCGCCTGCTGGCGCTGAAGACCCTCGCCGACCACCCGGTGCCCACGCTGCGCATCATCACCAGCGCGGCCGCGGCCTTGCCCGACGCGCACATCCACGGCCTGCGCGAGGCGTTCCCGCACGCGAGGCTGTACGCGATGTACGGCCAGACCGAATGCAAGCGCGTGACCTACCTGCCGCCCGAGCTGCTCGACGAGCGCCCCGGCAGCGTGGGCCGCGGGATGCCGAACCAGGAGATGTGGCTCGAGGACGAGGCCGGACAGCGCCTGCCGTTCGGCAGCACCGGCGAACTGGTGGTGCGCGGCAGCCACGTGATGCGCGGCTACTGGGAGAAGCCGGAGGCCACGGCGCGCGCGCTGCGCCCGGGCCCGTACCCCGGTGAGATGGTCCTGCATTCCGGGGATATCTTCCGCACCGATTCCGACGGATATTTCTGGTTCGTCTCGCGCAAGGACGAGCTGATCAAGGTCCGCGGCGAAAAGGTCAGCCCGCGCGACATCGAGAACGTGCTCTGCGCGATGCCCGGGGTGCTCGAGGCCGCCGCCATCGGCTGCATCGACGCGGTGGTGGGCGAGGCCGTGAAGGTCTTCGTCGCGCTGCAGCCGGGCCATGTGCTCACCGAACGCCAGGTGATCCAGCACTGCGCCAGCCGCCTCGAAACCGTCATGGTGCCGAGGCACGTGGTCTTCGTCGACGAGTTGCCGAAGACCGACTCCGGAAAGATCAGGAAGGCCGGCCTCGTGTGAGGACGGACCGTTTCATCGAGTTCAACGAAAAGGAAACAGGGGAATGACTGACAACATCAAGGCCACCGTTCGCGCGTACATCGCGGAGAACTTCATCATGCGCGGCGACGGCAGCGAGATCGCGGAGACCGACTCCTTCATGGAGAAGCACCTCGACTCCACCGGCTTCCTCGAACTCGTGACCTTCCTCGAAGAGACGTACGGCATCGCCGTCGACGACGAGGAGATGCTGCCGGAGAACCTCGACAGCCTGAACAACGTCGACGCCTACGTGCGTCGCAAGCTCGCAGCGTGAGGCGCCCATGACCATGAACTCGATCGGGCCGAAGGTCCTCGACATCGATTGCGCGGCCGAGGTGGCGCGCATCTCCGAGTGGATGGTGGACGCCGTCTCGAAGCTCAACCGGCGTGGCGTGATCATCGCGCTGTCCGGCGGCGTCGACAGCTCGGTGTGCGGCGCCCTCGCGGTGAAGGCCCTGGGCCCGAAGAAGGTGTTCGGCCTGCTGCTGCCCGAACACGATTCGTCGAGCACCAGCGCCGAACGCGGCACCGAGGTGGCCGAGCAGCTGGGCATCGAGTACCGCCTGGAGCACATCGGCCCCACGCTCGAGGCCATTGGCTGCTACCGCTGGCGCGACGAGGCGATCCGCAACGTCTTCCCCGGCTACGGCGCGGGCTGGAAGAACAAGATCATCATCGCGGGCGGCGCGCGCGGCGGCGTCAACTTCTTCAAGCTGGTGGTGGAGAACCCGGCCGGCGAGCGCTTCGAGAAGCGCCTGCCCATCCGCGAGTACCTGCAGATCGTGGCCGCCACGAACTTCAAGCAGCGCATCCGCAAGACCTCCGAGTATTTCCACGCCGACCGCCTCAACTACGCGGTGATCGGCACGCCGAACCGCCTGGAGTACGACCAGGGCTTCTTCGTGAAACACGGTGACGGCTCGGCCGACATCAAGCCCATCGCCCACCTCTACAAGACGCAGGTGTACGCGCTCGCCCGCCACCTGGGCCTGCCCGAGTCGGTGTGCAACTCCACGCCCACCACCGACACGTACAGCCTGAGCCAGGGCCAGGACGAGTTCTACTTCGCGCTGCCGTACCAGCAGATGGACGTGGCCCTGTGGGCGCACAACCACCAGGTGACCCCGGCCGATCTCGCGCCGGCCCTGGGGCTGACGGTGGAAGAGGCGGCGCACATCTACGCCGACATCGAGGCGAAGCGCCGCGGCACGCACTACCTGCATGCGCGGCCGGTGCTGCCGGAGGCGGTGGGCGAGATCCACGTCTGAACCCACGCAGGACAGCTGTCATCCCGGCGCAGGCCGGGACCTTCGGCATCCGCCCAGGGTCCCGGCATTCGCCGGGATGACATTTCTTTCTTTCGGCCTTGTTTGCCCGTCCCTCCACCCCGCAGGGATTTAATGTGACTCTTATAGTCACACAATGTCGTCCGCCAACACCCAGTTCTCCGTCGCCGCGCACCTGATGGCTGCGCTGGGCGCGCGCGATGGCGAAGGGGTGCGTTCCGCCGAACTCGCCGCCAGTGTCAACGCGGACCCGAGCTTCGTGCGCCGCGTGCTGTCGAAGCTCGCGAAGGCGGGCCTCGTCACCACCACGCGCGGGCAGCACGGCGCCTGTTCGCTGGCGCGCGCCCCCTCCCGCATCTCCCTGCTCGACGTCTACAAGGCCATCGAACCGCCGGCGCCGTGCGCGATGCACGCGTACCCGGTGTCCGAGGAATGCCGGGTGAGCCGCAACATCAAGCGCTGCATGGACGACGTCCTGCGCGAGGCCCAGCAGGGCTTCGAGCAGGGCCTGGCCCGGCAGACGCTCGCGGACGTGGTCGACACCGTGAACCGGGGCCGGTGAGTCAGCCGCCCCCTTTTTTTGCGCTTTATTGTTCTTTCGATAGTCACAATTCATTCATCGACGTGGAGCACCTCATGACACTTTCAACCGCCGCCCCGAAGGGCACTTCATGCTGAGCGCCGACACCACCGCCTCTCCGGCGGATGCCGCCCGCCTCGGCGCCGCGGCCGCCTCGCCTGCGCGCGTTTCCGGCTGGATCGCCGTGCTGTCGCTCGCGGTGGGCGCGTTCGCCACCGTGACCACCGAGTTCCTGCCCATCGGCGTGCTGCCGCTGGTGGCCGCGTCGCTCGGCGTGACCGAGGGCACCGCCGGCCTGATGGTCACGATGCCCGGCATCGTGGCCGCCATCGCGGGCCCGGCCCTGATCGTCGCGTCGGGGCGACTCGACCGTCGCGCGGTGCTGCTGGTGCTGTCGGCCCTGCTCGTCGCGTCGAACCTGCTCGCCGCGATCGCGCCCGACCTCATGACGATGCTCGTCGCACGCCTGATGCTGGGCCTCTGTGTCGGGGGCTTCTGGACGTTCGCACCGGGCGCCACCGCGCACCTCGTGCCGGCCGACGCGCAGCCGCGGGCGATGTCGTACGTGCTGGCCGGGGTGTCGGTCGCGACGGTGGCGGGCGTGCCCGCGGGGGCGCTGCTGGCGAACCTCGTCGGCTGGCGTGCGTCGTTCGGCGTGGCCGCCGGCCTGTCGGCGCTGATGTTCATCGCGCAGATGCGCCTGCTGCCGCCGATGCCGCCGGCCCACGCCACCCGCGCGCGCGACCTGCTCAAGCCGTTGACCACGCCGCGCGCCCGCGCGGCGCTGCTGACCACGCTGTTCCTGATCGCGGGACACTTCGCCGCGTACACCTACCTCACGCCGCTGCTGCAGCAGCGCTACGGCCTGTCGCCCGTCGTCGTGACGACGCTGCTGCTGGTCTACGGTGCGGCCGGGTTCCTCGGCACGTTCGTGGGCGGACGGCTGGCATCGCGCAACGTGCTGGCGGTGGCACTGCTGGCCGCGCTGCTCGTGGCCGGGGTGCTGCTGTTCGCGGCCACCGTCGGTGGCGGCGTGGTCGCCGGTGCGCTGGTCGCGCTGGTGTGGGGTTCCGCGTTCGGCCTGATCCCCGTCGCGATGACGACGTGGATGCAGACCTCGCTGCCGCGCGATGCCGATGCGGGCCAGGCCGTGCTCGTCACGGGCTTCCAGGTGGCCATCGCCTCGGGTGCCTTCCTCGGCGGCGTGGTGGTGGACCACCTGGGCATCCCGTCGGCGATGGGGCTGGCCGGTGCGCTGGCGCTGGTGGCTGCGGCGGTGGTGGGGCTCGCTTTCAGACTGCGCTGAAGCCCGTCATCCGGCCGTGCGCTTGCCGCGACGCGCGACGGCCGCCACGCCCAGGCCCGCGAACAGCATCGCGAGCGCCGCCGGTTCCGGCACCGGGCTCGCGAACGACGTGAAGCCCGGGCTGCCGATGTCGCCGGTGGTGGCGGCCCAAGAGCCCTCGAGGTCGCCCACGGTCGACAGCACCCACTTCGACGCCTGGTTCGTGCCGAACACGTCGGACGACACGGCGTGGCCGGTGCGGCCCAGCGTGCGCGGCGACGTGCCGTAGGTCAGGCGGTCGACGAGCTGCTGGTTCGCGTCGAAGAGGTTGATCTCGTCGCCGTTGCCGAGGTTGTTCGAGTAGCCGCCGATCACCTTGACGCTGGCGTCGAGGCCCCAGCGGGTGCGGAACTCGTTCGCGTCGATCTCGGTGAGGATCACCGACTCGCCCGCGGCCACGAGGCCGAACGCGGAGAGGCGCGTGACGAGCGACAGGCGCGAGTCGTCGTCGAAGCTCCAGCCGGTGAAGTCGACGGCCGCGGTGCCGAAGTTCGTGAACTCGATGAACTCGCCGAGGCCGTCGTTCGGGCCGACGCCTTTGTACATCCACTCGGTGATGTAGACGTCGTGGTCGTTGGCGGCGTGGGCGGCCGGGGTGATGAAGGCGGCGGCGGCGAGCGAGAGCAGGAGGCGTTTCATGGTGGGGTCCTGGTGGGCGTGACGGGAGGGGCTCAGGCGGTGCGGCGGCGGCGCGCGATGGCGCCGCAGACGCCGGCACCGGCGAGCAGCATCGCGAGGGCGCCGGGCTCGGGCACGGCGGCGATCGGGGTCAGCACGAACACGGACGGCGATTCGTCGGCGACGTAGATCACGCCGTTCGAATCGATCGTCACGCCTTCGGCGCTTCCGGAGAGGTTCGAGAAGTCGAAGCGGCTCAGCACCTGGCCGCTGCGGGTCACCTCGAGCAGCGCGCGCGACTCCTGGCTGAAGATCAGCAGGTTGCTGCCGAAGGGCTGGTTCGCGAACACGGTCGACAGTGCCTGGATGTCGGACAGGTCGGTGACGCCGAGGTTCGGCGTGAAGAGGGCGCTGTACGAACCGGTGCCGGTGGTGAAGTCGATCGAGGCCTGCCAGACGGCCTGCGGACCCTTCTCCTTCACGGCGAGGAAACCGCCGGTGAGCGGGTCGTACGACACGCCTTCGATGCCCTGGTTGCCGACGTTGGCGCCGAGCGAGAACCCGGGCAGGTTGTTGCGGTTCGCCGTGCCACCGGCGGTGTAGGTCAGCTGGAAGAGGTCCTGCTCGCGTTCGTCGGCGATCACGAAGCGGCCGTTGCCGACGTACGTGAGGCCTTCGGTGTCCTCGAACCCGGTGAGCGACATCGTGCTGATCTGCAGGCCGGTGGTGCGCGACACCTCGACGATGGCGCGGCCCTCGTCCCCCACGACGAACAGCGTGCCGGTGTCCCAGTTGTAGGTGATGGCCGAGGCTTCCGAGGCCGCGGCGAACGGCAGGGCCAGTTCGGTGGTCAGGCGGTAGTTGCCGAGGTCGAGCGAAGCCTGCGCGTGGGCGCCGGCGGCGAGCGTGGCCAAGCCGAGGGCCAGCAGTTGCTTGATCATGGGGTGTGTCCTCTCGTCGTCGATGTCGGGGATGCGGCATCGGGACGAGGTCACACGCAGGGTCCGCCTCGCCCGTCTCCGGAGGCGAAGCTTCCCGGAACGCGGTGTCCCGGGAATGACGTCGAGTGGCTCGACGTCCTAGTCCGATCGGAGGTCAGGCCGGGGCGGAAACCCCCAGCATCGCGGCGCCCAGCGCCTCGGCCACCTCGATGCCGTCGACACCGGCGGACATGATGCCGCCCGCGTAGCCGGCCCCTTCACCGGCGGGATACAGGCCGCGCACGTTGAGGCTCTGGCGGTCCTTGCCACGCGTGATGCGCAGCGGGGACGACGTGCGGGTCTCGACGCCGGTCAGCACGGCGTCGGCCATCGCGAAGCCCTTGATCTGCCGCTCGAAGGCCGGAAGCGCCTCGCGGATCGCGAGGATGGCGTAGTCGGGCAGGCTGCTGCGGCCCTTCGCGCCGAGGTCGGTGAGGAACACGCCCGGCTTGTACGACGGCTGCACGTTGCCGAAGGACTTCGACGGGCGGCCCTTGATGAAGTCGCCCACCAGCTGGCCCGGCGCCTGGTAGCCGCCGCCGCCCAGCTCGAACGCACGCGTTTCCAGCTGGCGCTGGAACGCCATGCCGTCGAGCGGGTTCACGGGGCCGTCGGCGCGGCCGTCCTGCCGGTAGTCCTGCGGGTTGATGCCCACGACGATGCCGGCGTTCGCATTGCGTTCGTTGCGGGAGTACTGGCTCATGCCGTTGGTGACGACGCGGCCTTCCTCGGACGTGGCCGCCACCACCGTGCCGCCGGGGCACATGCAGAAGCTGTAGACCGAACGGCCGTTCTTCGCGTGGTGCACGAGCTTGTAGTCGGCGGCGCCGAGGATCTCGTTGCCGGCGTTGGGACCGAAGCGGGCGCGGTCGATCACGCCCTGCGGGTGTTCGATGCGGAAGCCCACCGAGAACGGCTTGGCCTCCATGTAGACGCCCCGCTCGTGCAGCATCGCGAACGTGTCGCGCGCGCTGTGGCCGAGGGCCAGCACGACGTGGTCGGTGCGCAGCTGTTCGCCCGAGGCGAGCGTGAGGCCGCGCACCTGGCCGTCCTCGACGTGCAGGTCGGTCACGCGCTGCTCGAAGCGGATCTCGCCGCCGAGCGCCTCGATGTCCGCGCGCATCTTCTCGACCATGCTGACGAGGCGGAACGTGCCGATGTGCGGCTTGCTGACGAAGAGGATCTCCTCCGGCGCGCCGGCCTTCACGAACTCGGTCAGCACCTTGCGCGTGAGGTGGCGCGGGTCGCTGATCTGGCTCCACAGCTTGCCGTCGGAGAACGTGCCCGCGCCGCCCTCGCCGAACTGCACGTTCGATTCCGGGTTCAGCACGCCCTGGCGCCACAGGCCCCAGGTGTCCTTCGTGCGCTGGCGCACTTCCTTGCCGCGTTCGAGCACGATGGGGCGCAGGCCCATCTGCGCGAGGATGAGCGCCGCGAAGATGCCGCAGGGGCCGAAGCCCACCACCACCGGGCGGGGCTGGCCGCCCGCGAAGAAGCCCTCGGGGGCATGGCCGACGAACTTGTACGCGGTGTCGGGCGTGGCGCGCACCTGCGGGTCGCCCTCGTGCTGCAGCATCACCGACGCCTCGTCGGCGAGGTCGCAGTCGATGGTGTAGATGAGGACGATCGCGCTCTTCTTGCGCGCGTCGTACGCGCGGCGGAAGACGGTGAACCCCTTCAGGTCGGTGTCGGCGATGCCCAGGCGTTCGACGATGGCCGGACGCAGCGCATCCTCGGCGTGGTCGAGCGGCAGGCGGAGTTCGGTGATTCTCAACATGGGTTCAGGCCTTGGGCCGCGGGGATTCGTCGTTGGTGCTCGGTTCGGGCTGCTCTTCGGCACGCATCTCGTCGAACGCGGAATCTTCCTCGAGCGCGGGCGGCTCGTCGACGAGGAGTTCCTCCGGCAGGAAACCGCCCGACTGGTGTTTCCACAGCAGGGCGTAGTGTCCGCCGAGCGCGAGCAGTTCGTCGTGCGAGCCCTGCTCGACGATGCGGCCCCGGTCGAGCACCACGAGGCGGTCCATGCGGGCGATGGTGGACAGCCGGTGCGCGATGGCGATCACGGTCTTGCCCTCCATCAGGTCGAGCAACTGCTCCTGGATCGCGAGCTCCACTTCGCTGTCCAGTGCCGAGGTGGCTTCGTCGAGCACGAGGATGGGCGCGTCCTTCAGCACCACGCGGGCGATGGCGACGCGCTGGCGCTGGCCACCGCTCAGCTTCACGCCGCGTTCGCCCACCTGGGCCTCGTAGCCGGTGCGGTCCTTCCAGTCCTGCAGGTCGACGATGAAGTCGTGCGCCTGGGCCTTCTTCGCGGCGGCGACGATCTCGTCGTGCGTGGCGCCGGGACGGCCGTAGCCGATGTTGGCGGCGATGGAGCGGTGCAGCAGCGAGGTGTCCTGCGTCACGAGGCCGATGGCGCCGCGCAGGCTTTCCTGAGTGACGTTCGCGATGTTCTGGCCGTCGATGCGGATCGAACCCTGCTCCAGTTCGTGGAAGCGCAGCAGCAGGTTCACGAGCGTGGACTTGCCCGCGCCGGACCGGCCGACGAAGCCCACGCGTTCGCCGGGGCGCACGGTGAGGTCGAAGTCGTCGAGCACCTTGCGGCCGTCCGAGCGGCCGTACGTGAAGGTGAGATGTTCGAAGCGGATCTCGCCGCGGGGCACCTCGAGCTCCGGGGCGCCCGGTGCGTCGGTCAGCGTGTGCGGCACGGCGATGGTCTCCATGCCCTCCTGCACGACGCCGATGTTCTCGAAGATGCCGGTCACTTCCCAGCTCACCCATCCGGCCACGTTGGCGATCTGCCAGGCGAGCGGCAGTGCGGTGGCGACGATGCCGGCCGACACGTCGCCCCGGCCCCACAGCGTGATGCCGATGGCGGCGGTGGACACGAGCAGCAGCGCGTTCATGGCCGCGAGCGTGGCCATGAAGCGGGTGATCAGGCGCATGTGCGCGGCGATGGCGACGGTGTGCTCGTCGATCATGTCCCGCACGTAGGCATCCTCGTCGCGCACGCGGGCGAAGAGTTTCACCGTCAGGATGTTCGTGTAGCTGTCGACCACACGGCCCATCACCGACGACCGCGCTTCGGAGCTGATCTTCGCGAGGTCGCGCATGCGGGGCACGAAGTAGCGCAGGAAGATCACGTAGCCGATGAACCACAGCACCGTCGGAATCGCGAGCCGCCAGTCGGCCAGGGCCATCAGCACGAGCGAGCTGACGCCGTAGACCGCGATGTACCAGATGGCGCGGATGCTCGCGACGACACATTCGCGCAGCGCGTTGCTGGTCTGCATCACGCGGTTGGCGATGCGCCCGGCGAAGTCGTTCTGGAAGAACGGCCAGCTCTGGCGCACCACGTGCCAGTGGCTCTGCCAGCGCACGAGGCTCGTGACCCCCGGCACCACGGCGTTGTTGCGCACGAGGCTGTCGGCGATGAGCGTGACCGGCCGGCCGATGACCACCAGTGCGGCCATCGCGAGCAGCGACGGCACGGCGGCGCTGAACGCCGCGGCGCGGTCGGTGGCCTCCATCAGCGTGACCAGGCGCCCGATGAAGATCGGGATCAGCATGTCGATCAGCGCGACCGCGAGGCCGGTGACGAACATGGCCGCGTAGAGGCTGCGCGTCTGGCGGATGAAGTGCCAGTAGAACGCGACCAGCCCCGAAGGCGGCGGGCCCGGCGGGAGGGCCGTGGGCTGGATGCGGGTTTCGAAGAAGCTGAACATGGGGCCGTCGGTTGCAGCCCGCCATTGTCGGGCCTGCGCACCGTGTCCGTTGATCAGGCAGCAAAAAGCCGCCCGGAGGCGGCTTCTTGAAGGAGCGGGAGTCGACTCAGGAGCCGGACTTGCCGCCGCGGACCGAAGCGCGGGCCTCGGCACGCACTGCTTCGCGGTCACGGCCGACGCCGGCCGGAGCGCGGGCGTAGTCGTTGCCACGCTCGAAGTCGTCGGCGACGGAGTCCTGGTTGCGCGACTTCAGGAACTCGGCCTTGACCTGTTCGCGGGTCAGGCCGGCCTGGGCGGTCGACGCCGGGGCGGCGGCGGGCTTGGCGGCGACCTTGACCGCGGCGGGCTGCGGGTTCAGGTTGAAGCCGGTCATCGGGTCGAACTCGCCGCCGGCGAAGGCGGAGGTGCCAGCGAAGGCGAGGGCGGCGGCGGCGACGAGGGTGCGTGCGTTCATGATGGTGTTCCTGTCAGAGTGTTCGGATTCGGTGGGGCCGGGGCTCAGGAGCCACCGGCGACGGAGGCCTTGCCGCCGCGCAGTGCGGTTTCGGTTTCGGCGCGGACCTGGGCGCGGGTCAGCGTCGAGGCGCTGTCGGGAGCCTGGGCGTATTCGGTGCCGGTGTCGAAGCTGACCAGCTCGCCGTCGGCGCGGGCGCGGAGGTATTCGGCGCGGACGTCGGCGCGGGTCAGGGTCGAGGCGGCCTTCGGGGCCTGGAGGTACGCGGTGCCGGCGTCGAAGCGCTCGACCGGGGCAGCGGCCGTGGCCTTGACGGCGGCGCGCGGGGTGGCGGTGGACACCACGCCGAAGCCGGTCATCGGGTCGAACTCACCGCCGGCGAAGGCGGAGGAACCGAGGAGGGCGAGGGCGGCGGCGGCGACGATCTGGCGGCTGTTCATGATGATGTTCCTGCGTTCTGAGGTTGATTCGTACAGGGCCGGCGGCCAACGCCGTCCTGTCCTGCCTCGGTGAGTCGCTGGGATGTGGCTCATCGATGGGATGAACTTTAGGGATTACCCTGAAGGAGAAAAAGCGGCGTTCCTTCAATTCCGTGTTGCGGAAACCGAAACAATGTGGCCACTTCGGCCCCTTTTCGCACGCGCAATGAAAAAAGCCGCCCTGAGGGGCGGCAAAAAAGCCGCCTCGAAGGGCGGCCGAAAAAGCCACCCGGGAGGGGGGCTTCATGGAGACGGTCGAAAAATCAGGAGCCGGCGGCAACGCGGGCGTTCTTCAGCGCGAGACGCGTTTCCTCGCGGACCTGCTCACGGGTCAGCGTCGACGTGGCCTTGGGGGCCTGGGCGTACTCGATGCCGGTGTCGAAGCTCACCAGCTCGCCGTTGTCGCGGGCCCGGGCGAACTCGGCCTTCACCTGCTCGCGGGTCAGCGTCGACTGGACCTTCGGGGCCTGGACGTAGGCGATGCCGGTGTCGAAGCGCACGATCTCGTCGTTCTTGCTGGCGCGGGCGAACTCGGCCTTGACCTGTTCGCGGGTCAGCGTCGACTGGCCGACGGGGCCGAAGCCGGTCATCGGGTCGAATTCGCCGCCGGCGAAGGCGGAGGCACCGAAGACGGCGAGGGCGGCGGCGGCGAGGAGTTGCTTGCGGTTCATGATGAATTCCTTTGGATCTGAAGGTTGGACTGGTCGGGCATGGCGGTGGAATACCGTCCTGTCCTTGCCTCGGTGAGTCGCCTTGTGTGTGGCTCATCGATGGGATGAACTGTAGGCATTGCGAGGGCATCAATAAACCACCTATCATTCAACTCCGTATTGCTGAAATTGGAATGATTGAGGCCGGGCCATGGACAGACTTCATTCGATGCGGGTGTTCGCGCGGGTCATCGACGAGGGCAGCTTCGCCGGGGCGGCCCGGCAGATGAACCTCTCCGCCGCCGTCGTGACGCGGCTCGTGGCGGACCTCGAGGAACACCTCGGCGCGCGGCTCATCAACCGCACCACGCGGCGCCTCGCGCTCACCGACACGGGCGAGCTGTACCTCGAGCGCGTGCGACAGATCCTCACCGAGGTGGAGGAGGCCGAGGCCCAGGCGAACGCGGCCACCTCGGAGCCGCGCGGCCACCTGCGCGTGCTGGTGCCGCCGGCGTTTGCCGTGCACCAGCTCGCGAAACACCTGCCGCGCTTCCGGCAGCAGTACCCGCTGGTCACGCTGGAGCTGTCGGTGCCGGGGGTGGTGGAAACGGTGGACGAGAACCACGACGTCACGATCATCACGTCCACCCGCCAGGTGCTCGACGGCGACTTCATCGCGCGCCGCCTGGCCGGCTCGGAGGTGGTGATGTGCGCCGCGCCGTCCTACCTCGATCAGCGGGGCCGCCCGCAGCATCCCCGTGACCTGCAGGAGCACGAGGCCATGATCCCGACGTACACGCGGGAGGCCGTCTTCAAGCGCTACCAGGCGCTGGCCGGCAAGGACGAGGAGAACGAGGTGCGCATCGTGCCGCACCGCCCCGCGCTGAGCACCATCCACATCGACACGATGTACGCCGGTGCGCTGGCGGGGCTGGGCATCGCGCCGCTGCCGTCGTACGTCATCGAAGACGCGCTGCTCGAGAACGCGCTGGAGCGGGTGCTGCCCGAGTGGTACCTGCTGACGAGCTCGATCTACGCGGCGATGCCCACGCGCAAGTACGTGCCGGCGCGCACCCGCGCCTTCATCGACTTCCTCGTGGCCACCTTCGGCGGGGAGGACCGCGACCCGTGGCTGGCCGCCGCGGGGTGCGCGATGCCCGGCGAGTCAGTTCAGTAGAAGCCTTCGACCCGCGCCGTGCCCGCCAGCCGTTCGAGCAGGTGGGCGAGCGGCCCGAGGCCGTTGTAGCGGGTGGCGACGTGGTGGGCGTACTTCCACACGAGCGGCAGGTCCTTCAGGTAGGCGTCCTTGCCGTCGCGGTGGGACAGGCGGGCGAAGATGCCCAGCACCTTCAGGTGGCGCTGCAGGCCCATCCATTCGAAATCGCGCCAGAAGTGCCCGAAGTCTTCGGGGACCGGCAGGCCGGCCTTGCGCGCGCGCTCCCAGTACCGCACGGCGAAGTCGATCTGGACCTCCTCCTCCAGTTCGACGTAGGCATCGCGCAGCAGGCTGGCGAGGTCGTACGTGATGGGGCCCCAGACGGCGTCCTGGAAATCGAGCACGCCCGGGTTGGCCGCGGTGCCGGGCTCGCCGCTCACCATCAGGTTGCGCGAATGGAAATCGCGGTGCACCAGCACGGCGGGCTGGGCGAGGTTGTTCTGGAGGATCAGCTCCACGCACTGGGCGAGGCGGGTCTCCTCGTCGGTGGACAGCTGGGTGTTGATGTGCCGGGCGATGTACCAGTCCGGGAAGAGCTGCACCTCGCGGGTGAGCAGCGGCCGGTCGTACGCCGGCACCTGGCCCTGTGCCGCGATGCCCTGCAGGCGCACGAGCGCGCCGATCGCGTCGCCGTACAGCGCTTTCGCATTCGAGTCGTCCAGCACCGACAGGTAGGTGCGGTCGCCGAGGTCCGACAGCAGCATGAAGCCGCGGGCCTCGTCCCAGGCGATCACCTCGGGCGCGTTGAGGCCGGCGCTGCGCAGCAGCCCGGCGACGTGCACGAACGGGCGGCAGTCTTCCTGGGCCGGGGGCGCGTCCATCACGATGCGGGGGCCGTTCGCCGTGTCCACACGGAAGTAGCGGCGGAAGCTGGCGTCGGCGCTCGCGCTGCGCACGCTGGCCGTGTCGATCCCGTGCGCCGGGGCGAGTTCGCCCAGCCACTGGGTGAACGCGGCCTCGCGTTGCGGGTCGGCCCAGGCGATGGGCGGAAGGGGCTGCGCGGAGGAGTGCGGGGAAGACGGCATGGCGGAGGGGTGGGGTGGTCACGGGGGCTCGCGGGACCGGACCCTCGTGGATAATCCCCGGATTCTACAAACCGCCTGCTTCCCGCCTCGGCCCTCCGCCAGGCCGCGGCAGATCCCGGGTCACCCCCCGCTCGTCACCATTCCCGATCTTTTGCTGCGTCCGCCCTCGATCTCCCTGCCGGTGGCTCCTCCCGTGTCCGGCGTGCGGCGCCTGTGCGCCGGCGCGCTGCTCGTGGCCGTGGCCTGGGCGCCCGCCGCGTGGGCCCAGGTGCGTCCGGCGGGTGCGGCCTCGGCGCCCGCCGCCGGGAGCAGCGGCTCGCTCAAGGACCAGCCGGTCCATGTGGAGGCCGACGCCATCGAGGGCCGGCCCGACCAGGGCGTGACGGCCACCGGCGATGTCAAGCTGCGCCAGGGGCCGATGACCCTCACGGCCGACCGCGTGAGCTACGACCAGCCCACGGACACCGCCCGCGGATCGGGCAACGTGCGGCTGGCCACCGACGATGGCAACTGGCTGAGCGGCCCCGAGGTGCAGATCGCGGTGCACCAGTTCGAGGGCTTCTTCTCGTCGCCCGAGTACTTCATCGCCCCCACCCGGGCGGGCGGCCGGGCCTCGCGCTGGGACTTCCACGGCCGAGACCACGCCGAGGCGCGCGACCTCACGTACACCAGCTGCAACCGCGACGACCCGGAATGGCTGCTGACGGCCGATCACGTCGAGCTCGACTTCGAGAAGAACGAGGGCCGGGCCCGCGGCGCGGTGCTGCGGTTCTACGACGTGCCCATCCTCGCGGCGCCCACCTTCACGTTCCCGCTGTCCGACGACCGCAAGTCGGGCTGGCTGCCGCCGTCCCCCACGCTCGACAGCAAGGGCGGCTTCCAGTTCGCGATGCCGTACTACTGGAACATCGCCCCGAACCGCGACATGACGCTGGTGCCGGTGATCAGCGCCAAGCGCGGCGTGGGCCTGGAGTCGGAGTTCCGCTACCTGCAGCCGGCCCACGAGGGCATCGTGCGGCTGCACTCGCTGCCGAACGACGCGCTGACGGGGGACTCCCGCGGCGCGCTTCGGCTGCTGCTCGAAGGCGCGCTGCCGGGCGACACGCTCTACAAGCTCGATGGCCTGCGCGTCTCCGACAACGACTACTGGAAGGACTTCCCCCGCAACGTCGCGAGCCTCACGCCGCGCCTGCTGGGCACCGACCTCACCATCTCGCGCCACTTCGAGCGCTGGACGCCGTACGCCCGCATCAAGACCTGGCAGGTGCTGCAGGACTCCGACCTCTCCGAGCCGCTGCTGGTGGCCCCGTACGACCGTCTGCCCCAGGTGGGCGTGCGCACGGTCCAGCCCATCCCGGGTGGCCTGCAGTTCGGGTTCGAGACCGAGTACAACCGCTTCGCCAACCCGCACGGGTACATGGGCGACCCGCGGGTCCAGGAACTCATCGCCGCGGGGGTGGCGCCGCGTGCCACCGGCGAGCGGGTCCACGCGCTCGGCTCGGTCAGCTGGCCCTACCTCACGCCCGGGTGGTCCTTCGTGCCCAAGTTCGGTGTGAACGCCGCGTCGTACCAGCTCGACCAGCCCATCGCCAACGGCCCGTACCAGGGGCAGACGAAGGTCAGCCGCGCGATCCCGTCGTTCAGCCTCGACAGCGCCTGGACCTTCGAGCGCGACGCCGACTGGTTCGGCCGCGACGTGCGCCAGACCCTCGAGCCGCGCGTGCTGTACGTGAGGACGGCGTACCGGCAGCAGGCCGGCCTGCCCAACTTCGATTCGGCGGTGCGCGACTTCAACGTCGACTCCATCTACACCGAGAACGCGTTCTCGGGCGTCGACCGGGTGTCGGATGCCAACCAGGTCACCGCCGGGGTCACCACCCGGGTGCTCGACGCGCAGACCGGCGCGGAGAACGTGCGCCTGGGCATTGCCCAGCGCGTGCTGTTCTCCGACCAGCGTGTGGCGCCGGACGACGGCGACACCATCACCCAGAGCGTGTCGGACGTGCTGCTGTTCGGCTCGTCCAACCTCTCGAAGCGCTGGTACCTCGACGCCGCCCTGCAGTACAGCCACGACCTGCGCCGCATGGTGCGCTCGGTGGTCGGCGCCCGCTACACCGCGCCCGACTACCGCACGGTGGGCCTCGCCTACCGCTACAAGGCGGGCGAGACCGAACAGGTCGACTTCTCCTGGCAGTGGCCGCTGTACGGTCCGGCCCGGCGCGAGCGCCTCAGCGGGACGGGCACGTCCTGCGGCGGAGGCTGGTACACGGCGGGCCGCGTCAACTACAGCATGCTCGAGAGCCGGGTGACGGAGGCCGTGGCCGCCGTCGAGTACGACTCGGGATGCTGGGTCGGCCGCGTCCTCGCGCGCCGGCAGTCCACCAGCACGCGCGAAGCCACCACGCAGGTGGGCCTCGAGGTGGAGTTCGTGGGCCTGTCCCGGCTGGGCACGAACAACCCGACGAAGGTCTTGAAGGACAATATCCCGGGCTACCGCCCGCTGCGCGACGATCCCGACGCGCCCGCTGCCCCCTGAAACACCCATGATGTCATTGCCCCGTTTCACTCGCGCGCTGCTGTCGCCGCTCCTGCTGTCCCTGCTGCTCTCGGCCGTATCCCCGGCCGCATTCGCCCAGGCGAGGCGCCAGGTGCCGCGCACGGCCGACTACATCCTGGCGGTCGTGAACTCCGAACTGGTCACCGCCAACGAGCTGGAGCTGCGCGTGGCGCAGGTGCGCGACGAGGCCCGCCGCAGCGGCGGCCGCCTGCCACCCGACGACGAGCTGCGCCGCCAGCTGCTCGACGCCCTCATCGACGAGCGCGTGCAGATCACCTACGCCCGTGACTCCGGCATGCGCGTGGAGGACACCGAACTCGAACGCGCCGTGGCCAACATCGCCGCGCAGAACCAGCTCACCACCACGCAGCTGCGCGACCGGCTGCGGGCCGAGGGCATCGACTACGTGCGCTTCCGCAACAACATCCGCGACCAGATCATGATCGAGCGGAACCGCGAACGCGAAGTCCAGGCCCGCATCAAGATCACCGACGCCGACATCGACGACTACCTGGCGAAGCAGCGGTCGAGCGGTGCCACCACCCAGTTCAACATCGCGCAGGTGCTGGTGACCGTGCCCGAAGGGGCCACCGACGCCGTCGTGGCTGAACGCCAGGCCGTGGCGCAGGCCGCGCTCACCCGCATCCAGGGCGGCGAAGACTTCGCCGCCGTCGCGCGCCAGCTGTCGGAAGACGCGAACAAGGAGAAGGGCGGCGAGATCGGCATGCGCCCCGGATCGCGCCTGCCCGAGGTGTTCCTGAACGTCGTGCGCGACCTCAAGACCGGGCAGGTCTCGCCCACGCTGCTGCGCACCGGCGCGGGCTTCCACATCCTCAAGGTGATCGAGCGGCGCGACACCGGCGGCCTCGTCGTGACGCAGACGCGCGCCCGGCACATCCTGTTGCGCCCGTCGCAGCAGATGTCCGCGCAGGCCGCGTCGCGCCGCCTGCTCGAGTTCAAGCGCCAGATCGAGAGCGGCGCGAAGACGTTCGATGCACTGGCCCGCGAGCATTCCGAGGACGGCAGCGGCCCGCAGGGCGGCGACCTGGGCTGGGTGTCGCCGGGCGCCTTCGTGCCCGAGTTCGAGGAGGTCATGAACTCGCTGCCCATCAACGGCATCTCCGACCCCGTCACCTCGCGCTTCGGCATGCACCTGATCCAGGTGATGGAGCGCCGCGACACGCAGGTCGACCCGAAGCAGCTGCGCGAGCAGGCCCGGTCCGTGCTGCGCGAGCGCAAGTACGAGGACGCGCACAGCGAGTGGCTGCGCGAGATCCGCGCCCGCGCCTACATCGAGATGCGCGAGCCGCCGCAGTGACGACGACGAGGGTGCGTCCGTGGTGAACCACATCCCGCGCAAGCGCTTCGGCCAGCACTTCCTGTCCGACCGGGCGATGGTCGAGGCCATCGTCGACACCATCGACCCGCGGCCCGGCCAGGCGCTGGTGGAGATCGGCCCCGGCCTCGGCGCCATGACCGACCCGCTGGTGGCCCGCTCCGGCAAGCTCACGGTGATCGAGCTCGACCGCGACCTCGCGGCCCGGCTGCGCAAGCGCCCCGAGCTCGAGGTCGTCGAGTCCGACGTGCTGAAGGTCGACTTCCACGGGCTGGCGGCCACCTTCGGCCAGAAGCTGCGCGTGGTGGGCAACCTGCCGTACAACATCTCCACGCCCATCCTGTTCCACCTGCTCGAGGTGGTGGACCACGTGGTCGACCAGCACTTCATGCTGCAGAAGGAGGTGGTGGACCGAATGGCCGCCGCACCGGGCAGCAAGGACTACGGCCGGCTGAGCGTGATGCTGCAGTGGCGCTACGAGATCGAGTCGGTGCTCGACGTGCCGCCGGAGTGTTTCGACCCGCCGCCGCGCGTCGATTCCGCCATCGTGCGCATGATCCCGCTGCCGCCGCCGCCGGGGGTGGACGCCGCGCTGCTGGGGGAACTCGTGACCACGGCCTTCTCGCAGCGGCGCAAGGTGCTGCGCAACACGCTGGGCAAGTGGCTCGACGCGCGGGGGTTCAGCGGCGAGGTGGACCTCACCCGGCGCGCCGAGGAGGTGCCGGTGGCCGAGTACCTGGCGCTCGCCGCCGCGGTGGCGGCCAAGGGCTGAGGCCACGGCGGGACGAAAAAAAGCCCGCGGGACGCGGGCTTTGATTCGATCGTGGCGGGACGCCTCGTCAGGCGGCGCTGAGCCACATGGAGGTGTCGAACGCGCTGCTCATCATCGGCATGTTCATGCCGAAGTTCGCGTTGGCGGCGTTCTTCGAAGCCGGCTTGGCCGGCTTGTCCGTCGTGATCTGGGCCGTTTCCGCAGCCCGCTCCCATGACCCTTGTTCTTGGGAGCGGGCTACTGAAAAGAATAGAAACACCGGAACTGGACCTTGCGCTCGGCCCAGAAGTCGGCCGTGTCGCGGAACACGTCGAGCAGCTGCTCGCGGGCTTCACGGTCGAAACGCGGGTTGTCGGGCAGCTGCTCCAGCACGACCACGAAACCGGGCTGGCTGCCCGACTTGTGGACCAGGTCCGTCATGCAGTCGTACAACGCGTCCAGGTTCTTGCCGAAGTGGGCCGGGAACAGGAAGGACTCGGCGATGGCCTCCATCACGTCCTGCTTGCTCTGCGCAGCAGTCAGGTTGGCGTAGAGGAAATGCTGGCCGGCCGCCTGCGCGGCTTCCTGCAGGTCTTCCACGCGGTAGGCGCGTATCGACTGAACAATGTTTGGACGGACTGTCTGCAACAGCATGGTCGCGTTCCTCCTTAGGTCTAGAAATTGAACTTCGCTCTACCGGTGATCACTTCACGATGCGGCGAAAGCTCGCGTAGTGGTCATCGGTATAAAAACAGGCGTCGGGGAGTTTCACTTCGGTGCCCCCGCACACGATGCGCCGGGCCCCCCGGTCGCGCGCGCCCACCGTCTTCACGGTGTACTCGCGGTAGTAGCTGCGCGGCGCGGCGGGCAGCAACCGTTCGCGGTTGCCGAACACCACTCCATCTTTCGAATAGGGAAAAGGCCCCCCCTCGCGGATCAGCAGGAGGGTGTCCACCGCCTGCATGGGGAGATCGTCGACCTTGACCACTGGGAGCCGGCTCTCGGTCGCAGGACCCTTGGCGGAAGCGGGGGAAACCGCGGTGCCAAGCAGCGCTGCAGCTGCCAAGAGGATGGTGAGCCCTGACTTGCTAGAGGCTTGCCGAATGGCCGACCCAGCGGTGAAGAACACGGGTAATCCCTAGAACGACAAACCGTCATGTTACCGAATCGGGCGAAAAAGCTCAAGCCGCTGCCTCAAAATGGAGCAGCGGCCAGTGTGAGGGAGCAAGTGCTCACAAAGCTGATTCGCGACGAGACTTGGGGGTTCGTGGTGTGGCTAGGGAGTTCTACGGGGCCGTGAAAAGAGGTGTGACACCTGGCGGCGGGGAGAAGCCCCGTTCCGCCAGGCAGGTCCGGTCAGCGGAGGGCGTTGGCGTCCGCGACGGTCAGTGCGGTCATGTTGACGATGCGGCGCACCGTGGCCGACGGCGTCAGCACGTGCACCGGCTTGGCCGCGCCGAGCAGCACCGGGCCGATGGCGATGCCGCCGCCCGCGGCGGTCTTCAGCAGGTTGTAGCTGATGTTCGCGGCGTCGATGTTGGGCATCACGAGCAGGTTGGCCTCGCCGGTCAGCGAGCTGAACGGCATGATCTGGCCGCGGGCCTTTTCGTCGAGGGCCACGTCGCCGTGCATCTCGCCGTCCACCTCCAGCCAGGGCGCGATGTCCTGGAGGATCTTGAGCGTGTCGCGCATCTTCACGGCCGACGGCTGGGCGCTCGAGCCGAAGTTGCTGTGCGACAGCAGCGCGGCGCGAGGCATCAGGCCGAAGCGCTTCATCTCCTCGGCCGCCATCACGGTGATCTCGGCCAGCTGCTCGGCGGTGGGGTCGTAGTTCACGTGGGTGTCCACCAGCATCACCATGCGGCCGGGCAGGATCAGCCCGTTCATCGCCGCGTAGGTGTTGGCGCCCTTGCGCTTGCCGATCACCTGGTCGATGTAGTTCAGGTGCATCGTGGTGGTGCCCCACGTGCCGCACAGCAGGCCGTCCACCTCGCCCTTGTGCAGCAGCATGGCGCCGATCAGCGTCAGGCGGCGGCGCATCTCGATCTTGGCGAGCTGCTGCGTGACCCCCTTGCGGGCGGTCATGCGGTGGTAGGTCTGCCAGTAGTCGCGGTACCGGTCGTCCTGCTCGACGTTGACGACGTCGTAGTCGCGGCCGGCCTGCAGGCGCAGGCCGAACTTCTCGCAGCGCTGCTCGATGATCGCCGGGCGGCCGATCAGCGTGGGGCGGGCGAGGCCTTCGTCCACGGCGATCTGCACGGCGCGCAGCACACGTTCCTCTTCACCTTCCGAGTAGGCGACGCGGCGGTTCTTCGCGCCCTTGGCGAGCGAGAAGATGGGCTTCATCGTGGTGCCGGAGGCGTACACGAAGGTGTTGAGCTTCTCGCGGTATGCGTCCATGTCGGCGACGGGCCGCGTGGCCACGCCGGAGTCGGCCGCCGCCTGGGCCACCGCCGGCGCGATCTTCATCATGAGGCGCGGGTCGAACGGCTTCGGGATCAGGTACTCGGGGCCGAAGCTCAGGTTCACGCCCGCATAGGCCGCGGCCACCACCTCGCTCTGCTCGGCCTGGGCCAGGTCGGCGATGGCGTGGACGGCGGCGATCTCCATCTCGATCGTGATCGTGGTGGCGCCCGAGTCGAGCGCGCCGCGGAAGATGTACGGGAAGCACAGGACGTTGTTGACCTGGTTCGGGTAGTCCGTGCGGCCCGTCGCGATGATCGCGTCCGAACGCACTTCCTTGACTTCCTCCGGCAGGATCTCCGGCGTCGGGTTCGCGAGCGCGAGGATGATGGGCTGCTTCGCCATCTTCGCGACCATCTCCTTCTTCAGCACGCCGCCGGCGCTCAGGCCGAGGAAGATGTCGGCGCCCTCGATGACCTGGCCCAGCGTGCGCTGGTCGGTCTTCTGCGCGAAGGTGATCTTGTCCTCGTCCATCAGCTCGGTGCGGCCTTCGTAGACGACGCCGGCGAGGTCGGTGACCCAGATGTTGCTGCGTGGCACGCCGAGCTTGACCAGCAGGCCCAGGCAGGCGAGCGCGGCGGCGCCGGCGCCCGAGGCGACGAGCTTCACTTCGGTGATGGACTTGCCCGTGACCTTCAGCGCGTTCAGCACCGCGGCGCCGACCACGATGGCCGTGCCGTGCTGGTCGTCGTGGAAGACGGGGATCTTCATGCGCTCGCGCAGCTTGCGCTCGACATAGAAGCAGTCGGGGGCCTTGATGTCCTCGAGGTTGATGCCGCCGAACGTGGGTTCGAGCGCGGCGATGACGTCGACCAGCTTGTCGAGGTCCTTCTTCTCGTTGATCTCGATGTCGAAGACGTCGATGCCGGCGAACTTCTTGAACAGGACGCCCTTGCCCTCCATCACCGGCTTCGCGGCCAGCGGGCCGATGTCGCCGAGGCCGAGCACCGCGGTGCCGTTCGTGATGACGGCGACCAGGTTGCCGCGGGAGGTGTAGCGGAAGGCGTTCGCCGGATCGGCCACGATCTCTTCGCACGCCGCGGCGACGCCGGGCGAATACGCGAGCGCGAGGTCGCGCTGGTTGACCAGTTGCTTGGTCGCGGCAATGGCCACTTTGCCGGGCGTGGGGAACTCGTGGTACTCGAGGGCGGCACGCCGCAGTTCGGCGCGTTTTTCTTCAGCATTGGCCATGACGGTGGTTCTCGCGAATGTCCTGATCGACGGAGCGTGGGTCGGGATTGTAGGAGTGTGCTCCTGCACACCCGTGCCGGGTTCGGCATTCGACTCCTGCGCGGCCGCCGGCACATGCGCGAAACTGCGTAGAGCCGGCCCGGCCGGGTCGGCAATACTCATCCGATGAATCCCCCGCCGCCGATGCCGAACCCCACCGAACTGGCGCGGCCGCCCCGCCGCTACCGCCGGGCGCTGCTGTGGGCCGTGCTCGTCACGCTGCTGCTCGTCGCGCAGTCGCTGCTGGTCTGGCTCACGCTGAACTTCGAGAGCAACCGGGCGCAGGAGGACGTGGAAGGGGTGGCCGCTGCCGTGGTCGTCGACCTGAAGCAGGCGCTGCGCCGCGACCAGCAGAACCTGCAGGCCCTGCTCTGGAACGACCCATCGCCCGAATCGTGGCGCCAGGAGAGCGCGACGCTGCTGCGCGCGCGGCGCGAGCTGCTTCGGGTCGAGCGCCGGGACGAGGACATGCGGCTCACCGGAGCGGTCGACTCGCCGTTCCAGCAGCCCATCTTCAGCCAGATCGTCCGCGACGACCTCGACCTCGAGGCCGACCTCGCCTGCGCCGCCGCGAAGCGCCAGGCCGGTCCCGCCTACTCGCGCACCTACTTCGTGCCCATGTCCGGTGCGATGGGGCAGGAGGTGGTGGACCTGTGCATGCCCGTGGTCAACGAGGGCCGCGCCGACGGGTTCATGGTCAGCACCATCTCGCTGCCGCGCCTGCTCGACGAGGTCGTGCCGGGCGACGTGATGCGCCTGCACGAGCTGTCGTTCGTCGAGGGCGACGGCACGCGGCTGGCGCGGGCGGGGGTGCCGCGCGGCGCCGGGGTGTTCAAGTCCGAACGGCTGGTGGACCTGCCGGGCATCACGCTGCAGTTGCGCGTCGACAGCAGCAGCCAGCGCCCGCAGCTGATCCCGAACCTCACCACCGCGCTGGTGCTGGGCCTGTCGCTCGCGCTGGGCGTGGTCGTGGCGCTGCTGGCGCGCGACGTGCGCAAGCGGGCGAAGGCCGAGTCGGCGCTGGCCGAGTCGCTCGCGTTCCGCAAGGCGATGGAGGACTCGCTCGTCACCGGCCTGCGCGCCCGGGACATGACCGGCACCATCACGTACGTGAACCCGGCCTTCTGCGACATGGTGGGTTTCCCGGCGGTAGAGCTCATCGGCCAGAACATCCCGTCGTACTGGCCGCCCGAGAAGGTGCCCGAGTACCTCGAGCGCCAGGCCGCGCGGTTCGCCGGCACGACGCCCCCGCGCGAGGGCTTCGAGACGGTCTTCATGAACCGCGACGGCACGCGCTTCCCGGTGATGATCTACGAGGCGCCGCTCGTCGACGGGGCGGGCCACCAGACCGGCTGGATGAGCGCGACGCTCGACCTGAGCGCGCAGCGCAAGGTGGAGGAGATGTCGCGCCAGCAGCAGGAACGCCTGCAGGCCACCGCGCGCCTCGCCACGGTGGGCGAGATGGCTTCGCTGCTGAGCCACGAGCTGAACCAGCCGCTCGCGGCCATCGCGAGCTATGCGGCGGGCTCGCTCAACCTGATGTCGGACCCCGACATGAACCCGGCCGGCGCCGAGACCCAGGGCCTGCTGCGCCAGGCCGCGCAGCGCATCGCCGAGCAGGCCGAACGTGCGGGCCGCGTGATCAAGAGCGTGCACGACTTCGTGCGCCGCCGCGAGCAGGCCCACGAGCCGGTGCGTGCGGACCACCTGATCGACTCGGTGCTCCCGCTCGTGCGGCTGCAGGCGCGCAAGAGCGGCGCGCGCATCGAGATCGATCTGCCGACGCCGGTGCCGCGGGTGATCTGCGACCGCACGATGCTCGAGCAGGTGATGCTCAACCTCACCCGCAACGGCATCCAGGCGATGGAGGGTGACATCCCGCTCGCCCGCCGGGAGCTGATCATCCGCGTGCGCCAGAGCCACCCGCGCTGGGTCGCGTTCAGCATCATCGACCACGGCCCGGGCGTCGACCCGGAGGTGGCCAGCCGCCTGTTCACCCCGTTCTTCACCACCCGCACCGAGGGCATGGGCCTCGGCCTGAGCCTGTGCCGCACGGTGATCGAGCAGCACGGCGGGGTGCTGGACTTCCAGAACGTCCAGGATGGCCACGGCCGGGTGACGGGAGCAGAATTCAGGTTCACGCTGGCGGCGGAAGCGCCGCACGGCCCGGCGCATCCCGCCCGGGCGCGACACACCGATCCCGCGGCGGATCGGTCGAACCGATAATCAGGCGCATGACCTACCCCCCGTCACCCCCGCTCGGACTGCCGATGGTGTACCTCGTCGACGACGAGGACGTGGTGCGCGACGCGCTCGCCTGGCTGCTGCGGTCCCGCCGGCTGCTGTCCGAAGGCTTCGCCAGCGCCGAGGCGTTCGAGGCCATGCTCGACACCCACCCGCTGCCCGGCAAGGTCGACCCCGCCAAGGCCGCCTGGCCCGCCGCGCCCAGCTGCCTGCTGCTCGACGTGCGCATGCCCGGCACCAGTGGGCTGGTGCTGTTCGACCGCCTCGTCGAGCGTGGCCTGCTGCCGCTGATGCCGGTGATCTTCCTGACGGGCCACGGCGACGTGCCCACCGCGGTCGCGGCGGTCAAGCGCGGCGCGTTCGACTTCGTCGAGAAACCGTTCTCCGACAACGCCCTGGTCGACCGGGTCGAGCGGGCGCTGGAGGCCAGTGCCGACGCCATCGGCCGGCAGCGGGCGAAACAGGCCGTGCAGCGGCGCCTGGCCGAACTCACCGAACGTGAGCGCGAGGTGATGCACTGCGTGATCGACGGGCGCCCCAACAAGCTGATCGCCGATGCGCTGAACATCAGCGTGCGCACGGTCGAGGTCCATCGCGCCCGGGTGTTCGAGAAGATGGACGTGAAGTCGGCCGTGGAGCTCGCCAACGTGCTGCGCGACCACGGAGGTGGGGCCACGTGAGCGCCCTCGGCGAGTTCGACCTGATCGCCGCCTACTTCACCCGCCCGGTGCAGCGCGCCGTGCTCGGGGTCGGTGACGACTGCGCACTGCTCGCGCCGGGCCACGGCATGCAGATGGCCATCTCCAGCGACATGCTGGTGGAGGGCCGCCACTTCCTCTCGACGGTCGCCCCCGACCGCCTCGGCCACAAGGCCCTCGCGGTCAACCTCAGCGACCTGGCCGCCTGCGGGGCCCGGCCCGTCGCGTTCACCCTCGCGCTGTCGATGCCGCGGGTCGACGAGGCCTTCCTCGCCGGCTTCTCCCGCGGCCTGCTGGCGCTGGCCGACGCCCACGGCTGCGAGCTGGTGGGCGGAGACACCACGCAGGGCCCGCTCAACATCTGCATCACGGTCTTCGGCGAAGTGCCCGCGGGCCAGGCCCTGCTGCGTTCGGGCGCGCGCGCCGGCGACCACCTCTACGTGAGCGGCACCGTGGGTGACGCCCGCCTCGCGCTCGAGGCCTTCCGCGGCACCGCGGCGCTGTCGGGCGACACCTTCGAGCGCGTGCGCCTCGCGATGGAGCAGCCCCAGCCGCGCGTGACGCTGGGCCTCGCGCTGCGCGGCGTGGCGTCCAGCGCCATCGACATCTCCGACGGCCTGCTGGGCGACCTGCGCCACGTGCTGCGCCGCTCAGGCGTGGCGGCCGTCATCGACGCCGACGCGCTGCCGCGCAGCGCCGACCTGTCCGCGCAGCCGGTTGCATTGCGGTACGAATGCGGCCTCGCGGGCGGCGACGATTACGAGCTGCTGTTCACCGCCCCGGCGTCCCACGCGGCCCGCGTGGCCCAGGCCTCGCGCGAGACCGGCGTGCCGGTCACCCGCATCGGCCGCATCGAGCAGGGCGCGGGCGTGCGCGTCGTCGACCACACGGGCGCCGAGGTCCCGATGACCTTCGGCGCCTTCGACCACTTCAAGTCATGACCGACACCCCGGCGCCCCAGCCCCCGCTGCAGCCCGCCCCCATCCGCCGCCCCACGCTGCGCTTCATGTTCAGCCACCCGGCGCACGTGATCGCGCTCGGCTTCGGCAGCGGCCTGTCGCCCTTCGCGCCCGGCACGGTGGGCACGCTGTGGGCGTGGCTCGCGTTCATCGTGATGCGGCCGGTGCTGACCGACGTGCACTGGGCGCTGCTGCTCGGCCTCGGCACGCTCGTCGGCTGGTGGGCGTGCACCGTCACCGCGCGGCACATGGCCGTCGCCGATCCCGGCGCGATCGTGTGGGACGAGATCCTGGCCTTCTGGCTCGTGCTGTGGCTCGTGACCCCGGCCGGCCTGCTGGGCCAGACCGTCGCCTTCGCGCTGTTCCGCTTCTTCGATGCCGTGAAGCCGGGCCCGGTGGCCTGGGCCGACGAACGCTTCAAGGGCCGCCGCGGCGAGCCGCCGGGCTGGCGCCAGGGCTGGGGCATCCTGTTCGACGATTTCGTGGCGGCGCTGTGTGTGCTGCTGGTCATCGCGTTGTGGAGGTGGGTGGTGTGAGCAGCGTGGATCCCATCGAGGCCGTGGAGGCCGACGTGCGTGCACTGGCCGCGGCGCTGCTCGCGCGCGGCGTGCGCCTGGTGACGGCCGAGTCGTGCACGGGCGGGCTGATCGCCGCGGCGTGCACCGCCATCGCCGGGTCGAGCGACTGGTTCGACCGCGGCGTGGTGACGTACAGCAACGACGCCAAGACCGACCTGCTGGGCGTGCCGGGCGCCACGCTGCGCCGCCATGGCGCGGTGAGCCGCCCGGTGGCCCTCGCGATGGCCCAGGGGGCGCTCGCGCGGGCGCCGGCCGGGCTCGCGCTGGCGGTCACGGGCATCGCGGGGCCGGGCGGCGGGTCGCCGGACAAGCCGGTGGGCACCGTGTGGCTCGCCTGGGCGGTCACGGGGCAGCCCGCCGAGGCGGTGCTGCTGCAGCTCGCTGGCGACCGGGCATCCATCCGCCTGCAGACGGTGCGTCATGCGCTGCAGGCCGGGCTCAAGGCCCTCTGAGGAGGTCCCTCAGCGCTGGCCGTGCCAGATGCCTTCGATGGACAGTGTGTGGTGCAGGTCCCCGCGGCCCCAGCGGCCGCGGAAGCGCTGCCGGTCTTCGGAGAAGCGCGCGAAGAAGTAGCCCTGGCCGTAGGTGTCGGTCCACTCGCAGCGCAGCACCACCTCGTTGCGCATCTCGCAGGGGCCGAGCGTGCCGGGCACCTCGCGGCCGTCCGGTTCGACGAACACGTAGCGGCCCACGGTGCGGTCGTTCCGGTCCTCCCAGAAGACGGTGGTGACCGGCAGCCGCCGGCCGCCGCTGAAGATCTCGCCGGTGTACCTCGTTTCCTCGGGGGCCGACGTGGCGCAGGCCTGCAGCAGCGCGGCGAACGCCGCCAGGGCCAGGGCGCGCGGCGCGTTCATGACCGGCGGGTGTTGAGGTCCACGCTGCGGCGCTTGGCCAGCGTCACCATGTCCTGGCCGGCGTTGATGAACTCGACCTGACCCTCGCGCATCTGCTGGCGGGCCTTGTCGAGGTCGGCGGTGGCGGACGAATCGAAGGCGTCGGCCGCGGTTTTCGCGCCGGCGCCGAGCTTGCCGAAGCCGGCGACCATGCGGGCCTGGATGTCGCGCACCTCCGGCGATTTCATCTCGGTCTTCTCGAGCGTGTCACGGGCACGGCCGATCGCGGCGGCCGATTCGCGCATGATCGCGGCCTTCTCCGGGTTCGTGGCCGCCGCCTGCACCTTGGTCATCGCCTGCTGCACGTCGGCCTGGGCCATGGCGGTCTGGCCCGCCGCGTTGAGCGCCACGAGGTCGGTGCCGATGGGGTCGATGCGGCTGCAGGCCGTGAGCGCGGCCAGGCCGAACGAGAGCAGGGCGACGGTGATCGGGCGCATGGCGGTTCCTCGGGAGATGGCGTTCAGGACGACAGGGCGAGCCGGCGGCCCGGGCCGCCCGGCTTGCGGGCGCTCACCGCGACCCGCTCGCAGATCATCAGCGACAGGCGACGCAGGCCGGCCCACGCGTCGAGGGGCCAGCCGGGGTGGCGCAGGCCCTTGGCGAGGCCGTCGCACACTTGCGCGGCCTCGACGAGTTCGGCGAGGGCGATGTCGGTGAGCACCGGTGCGGCCCGTTCGAACAGGCGTTCCTTCGCACCCCAGACCCGCGCCTCGCGCAGGGCCATCGGCAGCGGCTTGCCGTCGTTCATCGCGTCGCGCACGCGCTTGAGGGCGAGGATGTCGTTGGCGAGCGTCCAGTGCACGAGCACGGCCGCCTCGCCTTCGGCCTGCAGGCCGTCGAGCATGCGCAGCGCGCGGGCCACCTGGCCGGCCAGCACCGCCTCGCCGAGCTTGAAGACGTCGTAGCGGGCCACGTTGAGCACGGCGCTTTCGATCTGCTCGAAGCTCAGTTCACCGGCGGGGTACAGCAGGCCGAGCTTCTGCACCTCCTGGTGCGCGGCCATCAGGTTGCCCTCGACGCGGTCGGCGAAGAAGGCGAGCGTCTGCTGCCCGGCCTCGCCGTCCATCACGCGCTGGCCCTGCGCGGCGAGGCGCTGGGCGATCCACGTGGGCAGGGCCTTGCGGTCGATGGCGTCGACGCGCACCGTGACCCCGGCGCCGTCGAGCGCGAGGAACCACGCGCTGCTCTGCTGCGTGCGGTCGAGCTTGGGCAACTGCACGATGGTGACGACGTCTTCCGACAGCGTCTCGCAGTAGCGCTGCAGTGCTTCGGAGCCGTCCTTGCCCGGCTTGCCGGAGGGGATGCGGATCTCGACGATCTGCCGGTCGGCGAACAGGCTCATGGCCTGCGACGCGCCGAGCAGGCCGCTCCAGTCGAAGTGGGCGCCAGCCACCGTGTGCACCTGGCGTTCGGTGTGGCCCGCGGCCCGCGCGGCGGCACGCACCGCGTCGCACGCTTCCTGGGCGAGCAGCGGCTCGTCGCCGTAGAGCGTGTAGATGGGGCGCAGGCCCTTGGTGGCGCACTGCTTCAGGTGGCCTGCGAGCTGGTCTGCCCGGACTTGCATTCCGGCCTCCTCAGAGTTTGACCGCGCCGAGGCGGCGCATCACCTGAAGCGCGATGTCGTCCTGCATCGCGCGGTACAGCAGCTGCTCCTCCTGCTCCTTGGCGAGGGCATCGCGCTCGTTGTAGGTCATGTCGCGCGTCTGCAGGATCTCGGTGCGGGGGATCAGCTCGCGCCCGTTGTTCGCCTTCAGGCGGAACGTGAGGCGTTCGCGCAGCTGCAGTTCACGCACCTGGCCGGTGGACGTGAACGCGACCACGTTGCGCTCCTGGGCGTCGACCAGCACCTCGAAGATGGCCTCGGCGGCCGGCGGGGCGTCGACGAGGCGGGTGGAGGGCGACGAGGCCAGCGCGCGCCGCAGGGCCACGCCCATCGACGACGTGGGCTTGAAGCCCGAGAGGTGCAGCGTGCGGAACGGCAGCTCCGGCGGGCGGCGGAGCTGGAAGCCGCATCCGGCGAGCGCGCCCGCGCCGGCCGCGGCGGCCAGCACGGACAGGCACAGCCGCCGGGACACGGGCGTCGGGCGCTTCGGCATCAGACCACCACGTTGACGAGCCGGCCCGGCACGACAACGATCTTCTTCGGCGGTTTGCCTTCGGAGAAGCGGATGAACTCGGGGTTGGCGAGTGCAAGCGCCTCGATGGCGGCCTTGTCGGCACCGGCGGCCACGCGGATGGAGCCGCGCAGCTTGCCGTTGACCTGCAGCATCAGCTCGATCTCGTCCTGCACCAGCGCGGCCGGGTCGACCTCGGGCCAGGTCGCGTCGAGCAGGTCGCCGCCGACGGCCGCATAGCCCAGCTCGTTCCACAGGTGCCACGTGATGTGCGGGCAGGCCGGGTACAGCACGCGCAGCAGGATGCCGTACGCCTCGCGGATCACCGCGGGTGCATCGCCCTTGAAGCCTTCGAGTGCGTTCAGCAGCTTCATCGCGCCGGAGACGACGGTGTTGTACTGCATGCGCTCGTAGTCGTAGCTGACCTGCTCGAGCACCTTGTGCACCTCGCGGCGCAACGTCTTCGCGTCGTCGGACAGCGCCGAGGCGTCCACCGCGCCAGAGGCGCGCACCGCGTCGGCGTGCTTGACGCCGAAGTTCCAGATGCGGCGCAGGAAGCGGTTCGCGCCTTCGACACCGGCGTCGTTCCACTCGAGCGTCTGCTCGGGCGGCGACGCGAACATCACGAACAGGCGGGCCGTGTCGGCGCCCTGGCGTTCGATCAGCTGCTGCGGGTCGACGCCGTTGTTCTTCGACTTGGACATCGTGGTCCAGCCTTCGTACACCACCGGCTTGCCGTCCTCCTTGTGGACGGCCGACTGCACGTGCGCGTGTTCGTCGCGCACGATGTCGAGGTCGTGGGCCCAGTAGTAGTCCTTGCCGCCGGTGTCGTGCGTGCGCGAGAACGCCTCGTTGAGCACCATGCCCTGCGTCAGCAGCTTCGTGAACGGTTCGTCGATCTTCACGAGGCCCAGGTCCCGCATCACCTTGGTCCAGAAGCGCGCGTACAGCAGGTGCAGGATGGCGTGTTCGATGCCGCCGATGTACTGGTCCATCGGCATCCAGTACTCCGTGCCGGCGCCCACCATGGCCTTGTCGTTCGTGGCGTCGCAGTACCGCATGAAGTACCACGAGCTGTCGACGAACGTGTCCATCGTGTCGGTTTCCCGGCGCGAGGGCTTGCCGCAGGTGGGGCAGGCCACGTTCAGGAAGGCCGCGTGCTTGTTCAGCGGGTTGCCGCTGCCGTCGGGCACGACGTCTTCCGGCAGCACCACCGGGAGGTCCTTCTCGGGCACCGGCACCGGACCGTGGTCCGGGCAGTGGATGATGGGGATCGGGGTGCCCCAGTAGCGCTGGCGGCTGATGCCCCAGTCGCGCAGGCGCCACGTGGTCTTCTTCTCGCCGAGGCCCTTCTGGGCGAGGGCCGCGGCCACCGCGTCCACCGCGGCGCCGTGGGACAGGCCGCTGAAGTAGTCGGAGTTGATGGTGACGCCGCGCTGCTTGTCGCCGTACCACTCCTGCCAGTGGTCGTAGCTGAAGTGTTCGCCGTCGATGGTGACGACCTGCAGGATGTCGATGCCGTACTTCTTCGCGAACGCGAAGTCGCGTTCGTCGTGCGCGGGCACGCCCATCACGGCGCCGTCGCCGTAGCTCATCAGCACGTAGTTGCCGACCCACACCGGCACCTGCTCGTGCGTGAGCGGGTGCGTGACGAAGAGGCCCGTGGGCACGCCCTTCTTCTCCTGCGTGGCGAGTTCGGCCTCGGTGGTGCCGCCGGCCTTGCACTCCTCGATGAACGCGGCCACCTTCGGGTCGGCCTTCGCGGCATGGGTGGCGAGCGGGTGCTCGGGCGCCACGGCGCAGAAGGTGACGCCCATCACCGTGTCGGCGCGGGTGGTGAACACGTACAGGCGGCCGTCCTGGATCAGTTCGCCGTCGGCGCCGCGGATCTCGTGCGGGAAGGCGAAGCGCACGCCCTCGCTGCGGCCGATCCAGTTCTCCTGCATCAGCTTCACGCGCTCGGGCCAGCCGGGCAGGCCGTCCTGCACCTGGTCGAGCAGCTCACCGGCGTATTTCGTGATGTTCAGGTAGTAGCCCGGGATCTCGCGCTTCTCCACGGGGGCGCCCGAGCGCCAGCCGCGGCCGTCGATCACCTGCTCGTTCGCGAGCACGGTCTGGTCGACCGGGTCCCAGTTGACGATCTGGGTGCGGCGTTCGCAGATGCCGGCCTCGAGCATCTTCAGGAACAGCCACTGGTTCCACTTGTAGTACTCGGGCGAGCAGGTGGCGACTTCGCGCGACCAGTCGATGGCCAGCCCCATCGCCTGCATCTGCTTCTTCATGTAGGCGATGTTGTCGTAGGTCCACTTCGCCGGCGGCACCTTGTTCTTGATGGCCGCGTTTTCGGCGGGCAGGCCGAAGGCGTCCCAGCCCATGGGCATCAGCACGTTCTTGCCCTTCATGCGCAGCTGGCGCGTGAGCATGTCGTTGATCGTGTAGTTGCGCACGTGGCCCATGTGCAGTTTGCCGCTGGGGTAGGGCAGCATGGAGCAGGCGTAGAACTTGGAACGGCTCGCGTCCTCGGTCACGCGGTAGGCGTCGGCGGCGGTCCACGCGGCCTGGGCGGCGCGTTCGATCTCGGTCGGTTTGAAGTCGGGGCTCATGGGAGGGCGCAATCAGGGGCGCTCGAAGGGTGTCCCCGATTATAGAAAGCACGGTGCGCCCTTCGGGGGCCGACCCCATTGCGGCGCGGCCCGTCCGGGCTTAAAAAGGCGCCGGGCACCCGCCCGGACGGCCGCGAAGTCGGCCGAAAACCACAACGGAGACAAATCATGTTCACGAAACGCTTCCGGCGCCAGGCGCTGGCGGCCGCCGCATTGGCGTCCGCGATCCTTCCCGCGTCCGCTGCCCACTGGGCCCTCACGGGCGACGTGGGCGCGCACGACCCCTCGATCCTCCGGGAGGGGGACCGCTGGTTCACGTTCAGCACCGGCGAGGGCCTGCAGGTGCTGGCCGGCGACAGCACCGGCCGCAACTGGACCCGCGCGCCGCGCATCTTCCTGTCGCCGCCATCGTGGTGGAAGACCTACGTGCCGAACCAGAAGGCCAACGACGTCTGGGCACCCGACGCCCACCAGTTCAACGGCAAGGTGTGGGTGTACTACGCGATCTCGAGCTTTGGCAGCAACACCTCGGCCATCGGCCTCGTGTCGGCGACCAAGGTCAGCGACGGCCGCTGGACCGACAACGGCCTGGTGCTGCGCTCGACGAGCGCCAACGACTACAACGCGATTGACCCGAACCTGGTGATCGACGCGTCCGGCAACCCCTGGCTCGCGTTCGGATCGTTCTGGAGCGGGCTGAAGATCGTGCGGCTCAACCCGTCGACGATGAAACCCACGGGCTCGCAGACGTCCATCGCGAAGCGCAGCGCGGGCATCGAGGCGCCGGCCATCACCTACAACAACGGCTGGTACTACCTGTTCGCGTCCATCGACAAGTGCTGCCAGGGTGTGAACAGCACGTACAAGATCATCTACGGCCGCTCGCGTTCCATCACAGGACCTTACCTCGACAAGGCGGGCAAGAGCCTGCTGAGCGGCGGGGGCACGGTGTTCGACGCCGGCAATGCGCGCTGGAAGGGGCCGGGCGGGCAGGACGTGGGGCATGGCGTGATCGCGCGGCATGCGTACGACGCGACGGACAACGGCAACCCGAAGCTGCTGATCAGCGACCTCAAGTGGACCAGCGACGGCTGGCCCACGTACTGACTCCCTTCATTTCTTGCGCCGGATCGTGGAGCTCATCATCTGGCTCCACGACCCGTCGGCCTTCTGCGTCCACCCCGAGAACTCGCGCGTGTCGTTGTCGATCCACTTGATCACGTCGCGGTACTTCGCGGTGCCGTTGCCGTCCATCGCCGGCCCGTCGGCCGCCATCGTGAGCGTGGTGCCATCGGCCTCGCGGGTGATGTCGTAGACCCACAGCTTGGGCATCATCGAGCCGATCCAGGTGCCCGTGAACTTCTTTGCCTCCGCGTCGTAGCCGAGGGTCAGCACCATGGTGCCGGTGTCGCCGCCCGGCATGCCGCAGGTGCCCACGCACTGCACCCAGAAGGGCCCGAAGCGGGTCACGGTCTCGGTGCCCTTGTAGACCTCGTCGCCCATGCGCGCCTCGGTGGTCCATTCGCCCACGAAACGGTCGAGCCAGGCGTGTTCGGCGGTGGGCTTGATGTCTTCCATGAGGGTTCCTTCCGAAAATGAATCGATCGGTTAAGTATGCGTGTGCCGCACGGTCTGTCAACCGATGGCCTTGCGCGCGGTGGGGCGCCGTGACTAGAATCCGCCTGCTTGTCGGGGTGCCGAGGGTCGATTCGATCCGAGGCTGAGATGGCGCATCACGCCAAACCCGTTGAACCTGATCGGGATCACCCCCGCGTAGGAAACAATGCACTCGGCCCTGGCGCACCCTCGCGCCCGGTCTCCAGGCAGGCACCCCACCACCTGGAGGCACGATGGCCAAGCAACCCACCCACGTCGACACCGACGACCTGTCCCGCCGCATCACGCGTGCGCCATTCCCCGGCTCGCGCAAGGTCTACATCGACGGCGCGCAGTCCGGCGTGCGGGTGCCGTTCCGCGAGATCGCGCTCACCGACACGCTCGTGCACGAAGGTCCGGGCGAGCCCCGCCGCGAACCGAACCCGCCGCTGCGGGTGTACGACGCTTCGGGCCCCTACACCGACCCTGACGCCCGCATCGACATCACCCGCGGGCTGCTCGGCTTGCGCACCGCATGGATCGACGCACGCGGCGACACCGAGGTGCTGCCCGGCCTCACGAGCGCCTACGGCCGCGAGCGTCTGGACGACCCCGCGCTGTCGGCGCTGCGGATGGCCGCTTCGCCCGTCCTGCGCCGCGCGAAGCCGGGAGCCAACGTCTCGCAGATGCACTACGCCCGGCGCGGCATCGTCACGCCCGAGATGGAGTTCGTGGCCGTGCGCGAGAACCTGCTGAAGGCGCAACTGCGCGAACGGCTGCTGACCGAGCGCCTGCCCAAGCGCGGCCACGGCTTCGGTGCCACGATGCTGCAGGACATCACGCCCGAGTTCGTGCGCAGCGAGGTCGCGCGCGGCCGCGCCGTGATCCCGTGCAACGTGAACCACCCCGAGAGCGAGCCGATGGCGATCGGCCGCAACTTCCTCGTGAAGGTCAACGCGAACATCGGCAACTCGGCCGTCACGTCGGGCATCGAGGAAGAGGTGGACAAGCTCGTGTGGGCCATCCGCTGGGGCGCCGACACGGTGATGGACCTCTCCACCGGCGACAACATCCACGAGACGCGCGAGTGGATCCTGCGCAACTCGCCCGTGCCCATCGGCACCGTGCCGCTGTACCAGGCACTCGAAAAGGTGCACGGCAAGGCCGAGGAATTGAGCTGGCCGCTGTTCCGCGACACGCTGATCGAGCAGGCCGAGCAGGGCGTCGACTACTTCACCATCCATGCGGGCGTGCGCCTCGCGTACGTGCCGCTCACGGCGAACCGGCTCACGGGCATCGTCTCGCGCGGCGGCTCCATCATGGCCAAGTGGTGCCTCGCGCACCACCGCGAGAGTTTCCTGTACGAGCACTTCGACGAGATCTGCGAGATCATGAAGGCGTACGACGTCTGCTACTCGCTCGGCGACGGCCTGCGCCCCGGCTCCATCGCCGACGCGAACGACGAGGCCCAGTTCGCCGAGCTGCACACGCTGGGCGAGCTCACGCAGGTCGCCTGGAAGCACGACGTTCAGGTGATGATCGAGGGCCCCGGCCACGTGCCGCTGCAGCTCGTGAAGGAGAACGTCGACAAGCAGCTCGAGGCCTGCTTCGAGGCGCCGTTCTACACGCTGGGCCCGCTGATCACCGACATCTCGCCCGGCTACGACCACATCTCCTCGGCCATGGGTGCGGCCAACATCGGCTGGTACGGCACCGCGATGCTCTGCTACGTCACGCCGAAGGAACATCTGGGCCTGCCCAACCGCGACGACGTGAAGCAGGGCCTCATCGCTTACAAGATCGCGGCCCACGCGGCCGACCTCGCGAAGGGCTTCGCCGGTGCCCAGATGTGGGACAACGCGGTGTCGAAGGCCCGTTTCGAATTCCGCTGGGAAGACCAGTTCCGCCTCGCGATCGACCCCGACACCGCGATGGCGTACCACGACGAGACGCTGCCGAAGGAAAACGCGAAGGTGGCCCACTTCTGCTCGATGTGCGGGCCGAAGTTCTGCTCGATGAAGATCTCGCAGGAGGTGCGCGAGTTCGCGCGGCTGAACCCCGCGGTGAAGCCGGACGCGCTGCCGGTCGTCGAGGTGCATCGCGCGCTCGGCGAGAAGGCGGTCGAGTTCCGCGAACGCGGCAGCGAGATCTACCTCTGATGCCCCACGCCGCCATCGCCGGCGCGGGGCTCGCCGGCCGGCTCGTCGCCTGGCGCCTCGCCCGCGCGGGCTGGCGCGTGAGCCTGTTCGACCGCGCCGCGCGCGACGACCGCCGCGCGGCCTCGCACGTCGCCGCGGCCATGTTGTCGCCGCTGGCCGAGCGTGTGGGCTGCGACGGGGCCGTGTTCGACCTCGCCCAGCGGGCGATGGTGCTGTGGCCCGCGTGGCTCGCCGAACTGCAGCACGACAGCGGCCAGGCGGTGTACCACCGCCGCGAAGGCACGCTGGTGGTGGCCCACCCGGTCGACCGCGCGAACCTGACCCACTTCGAGCAGGTGCTGCGCCAGAAGCTGCCGCCCACGCACCAGGGCCTCGTGCGCCCGCTCGACGGTCCGGCGCTGGACACGCTCGAACCGGCGCTCGCGGGGCGCTTCGGCCACGGCCTGCACCTGGTGGGCGAGGGGCAGCTCGCGAACGACGAACTGCTCGCGGCCCTCACGGTGGCGCTCGACCGCTTCCGCATCGAGTGGTTCGACGGCTGCGAGGTGGGGGCGCTCGCCGCGGGTGTGCTGCAGACGGCCGACGGGCCGTGCCGCGCCGACGTGGTGATCGACACGCGCGGCCTTGGCGCCCGCGGCCGCTGGCCCGGCCTGCGCGGCGTGCGCGGCGAGGTGCTGACCGTCGAGTGCGACGGCGTGGTGCTGCAGCGGCCGGTGCGCCTGATGCATCCGCGCTACCAGCTCTACGTCGCACCGCGCCCCGGCGCCCGGTTCGTGGTGGGCGCCACCGAACTCGAGAGCGAGGACACGGGTCCGGCCACCGTGCGGTCCGTGCTGGAACTCGGCAGCGCGCTCTACAGCCTGCACCCGGCGTTCGGCGAGGCGCGGGTGGTGCAGGTGGCCGCGAGCCTGCGGCCCGCGTTCGACGACCACCGTCCCGCGCTGCGCCGCGAGACCGGCGTGTGGGAACTCAATGGGCTCTACCGCCACGGCTACCTGTGCGGCCCCGCGCTGGTGGACGAACTCGAACAGGCGCTGCTGCGATGAGCTGCCGCCTGTTCCTCAACGGCCGCGCGCTGGACACCGACGCGGCCTCCCTCGCCGACCTGCTGCGCACCGAAGGCTTCGACCTGTCGGGCGCCATCGCCTGCGCGGTCAACCGCGCCTTCGTGCCGCGGTCGCAATGGGCCTCGCGCCCGCTCGACGACGGTGACCAGATCGACGTCATCTCACCCGTCACCGGAGGTTGAACGACCATGGAAACGACTTCGTGGACCGTGGGAGGGCAGGTGCTGCAGAGCCGCCTGCTGCTCGGCACGGCGCGCTACCCCTCGCCGCAGGTGCTGTCGCAGGCGGTGGCCGCCAGTGGCACGCAGGTGCTCACCGTGGGCCTGCGCCGGCTGCAGCCGGCCGAGGGCGGTGGCAACGCGTTCTGGGACCGCGTGCGCGCGATGAACTGCCGGCTGCTGCCGAACACCGCGGGATGCCACTCGGCCGACGAGGCCGTGACCCTGGCCGAGATGGCGCGCGAGATCTTCGGCACCGACTGGATCAAGCTCGAGGTCGTCGGCGACGACTACACGCTGCAGCCCGACCCGTTCGGCACGGTCGATGCGGCCACGCGGCTGGTGAAGTCCGGCTTCCAGGTGTTCGCGTACACCACCGACGACCTCGTGGTGGCGCAGCGGCTGCGTGACGTCGGAGTGGCCGCGATCATGCCGTGGGCCGCGCCCATCGGCACCGGCCGCGGTCCGCTGAACCCGCATGCGCTCGAGACGCTGCGCGCGCGCCTGCCCGACGCGGTGCTGGTCGTCGATGCGGGCCTCGGCCGGCCGTCGCACGCCGCCACCGTGATGGAGATGGGCTTCGATGCCGTGCTGCTCAACACCGCGGTGGCGGAGGCGGGTGACCCGGTGCGCATGGCGCGTGCCTTCGGCGACGCGACCCGTGCGGGCCGCCTCGCGTTCGAGGCCACGCCGATGGCGCAGCGCCAGGCGGCGCAGGCGTCCACGCCCACGGTGGGGCAGCCGTTCTGGCATTCGTCATGAGCTACCTGCTCACGATCGCCGGGCACGACCCGGTGCACGGCGCCGGCATCACGGCCGACCTCTCGGCGTGGGCCGCGATGGGGCTCGACGGGGCGAGCGTGGTCACGTCGTTGACCGTGCAGAACTCCGAGGGGCTGGCGCGCATCGAGCCCGTCTCGCCCGTGCTCGTGCGCGACGCGCTGCAGGCCGTGCTGCGCGATGGCGAACCCGCGGCCATCAAGGTGGGCATGACCGGGTCGGTCGCCGTGCTGCAGGAGGTCACCGCGTTCGTCGCGGCGCGGCGTTGTCCGGTGGTGGTGGACCCCGTGATGGCGGGGTCGAACGGGACCGCGGCGCACGAGGGCGGCTCCGAGGCCTTCCTCGACGCGCTGCGCGGCCTGCTGCGCCATGCGACCGTCTTCACGCCGAACGTGCCCGAGGCGCGGCGGCTGTTGCCTGTCGGCGTGCCGATCGACCTGGAGGCGCTGCGCCGCTTCGGAGGTGGCGCGGTGGTGCTGAAAGGCGGGCACGACGACGATGCGTTCCGCAGCGTCGACCGGGTGTCCGACGGCGAACGTTCAGCCACGCTGTCGGCCGCGCGCCTGCCCGAGGTGTCGCATGGCACGGGCTGCGTGTTCTCGGCCGTGCTGGCGGGCATGCTCGCGGCCGGCTGGGACGTGTTCGAGGCCGCGGCGGAAGCGAAGGTGCGGGTGCTGGCCGGCATCGCTCAGGCCCGCCGGCAGGGGGCGGGGCGGCCGCACACGCAGGCAGCGGCGCGGCCGGACAGCAGCCACCTGCCGGCGTTCGAGTGGGGCACCGTGGCGGGGGAGGTTCCTCCGCCCTTCGCGCCCATGCCGTCGCCGATGGGGTTCTACCCGGTGGTGCCCGACGCGGCGTGGGTCGAACGCCTGCTGGCCTGGGGCGTGCGCACCGTGCAGCTGCGCGTGAAGGCCGGCACGCTCGACGAGCGGGTGCTGCGCAGCGAGATCGGCCGGGCGGTGGCCGCTGGCCGGGCCGTGCCGGGCGCGCAGGTTTTCATCAACGACCACTGGCAGCTGGCCATCGCCGCGGGCGCCTTCGGCGTGCACCTGGGCCAGGAGGACCTCGACACCGCCGACCTCGCCGCGCTGCGCCGCGCGGGGCTGCGGCTCGGTGTCAGCTCGCACACCCCGGCGGAGATGTCGCGGGCCCACGCGGTGCAGCCGTCGTACGTGGCGATCGGGCCGGTCTATCCCACCACGCTGAAGGCGATGCGGTACGACGCCGTGGGCCTCGAACGGCTCCGCGAATGGACCCGGCGCTACCGGCCCCGCTACCCGGTCGTGGCGATCGGGGGCATCTCGCTCGAACGGGCGCCGGGGGTCTGGGCGTGTGGGGTCGATTCGGTCGCGGTGGTGAGCGGGGTGACACAGGCGGCGGACCCGCGGGCCGCAACGGAGGCGTTCCTCCAGGGCGTGCCTGGCGGGCGAGGGTGAACGGCGCCGTCAGCGTTCGTCGCAGGCGCGGTTGCCACAGGCCTGCTGGCATGCCGCGGCGGCACCGGCCATGCGGTCGACGTCGTTGCAGGCGAACGTCTTCGTGAACTCCTTCTTGACGGCCAGGCACGCCGGCGTCTTGTAGGGAATGGCGACGTCGATGCGGGAGCCGTAGGCGCACTGGTAGGAGAACTGGGCCGTGAGTGTCGGCAGCGAGGACGTGCCCGCGGGGCCTGCGTTCGCCTTCCCGGCCGGATTCGCCGCCCCGGCCTTCGAACCGGGTCTCGTGTCGGCATAGGCCTGGCTCGCCGCGGCGAGGCCTTGTCCCACGCTGTTCCAGAACGCCTCCCTCTCGGCCTGGCGCATGCGCCGGGCCTCGTGGTCATATGCGAGGTATTCCTCGAGCCTGGACGGATCGAACGGCCGAAAAACCTTCGGCGCCCCTCGCCCGCGCTTTTCCTCGATGACGCTGTAGCCGTCGGCCAGGGGAACGAAGTGATCGTCAGGAGACAGGGCCAGATCGGTGACGGCCACGATCGATCCGTCGGACTGGATGTAGCCGAACATCCCTCGCATCACCAGCTGCTGGCTCGCGACGTCGTACCTGAAGACCTGCGGAATCGGGATTCCGTAGCTCTTCTCGGGCAACGGGTAGTAGCGCCGCTCGTTCAGCACCAGGCCGGGAACTTCCCAGCGCCACTGGGCGATGGTGGTCCGTCCGTCACGCTGGTTGACGTAGGTCTTTCCCGCCAGGGTCGAGAGGAATCCCCAGCGGTCCCGCAGGACCGCGGGATCCATGGGGTCCGCACTGGCCGGGTGAAGGGCGGGAGGGTGGCCGGGATCGATGTGATGGACTGCCGTGTCCGGCACATGCCGGGAGAAGACTTCCTGGTGCTTCGCACGGGCGAATGCGGCACCCGGAGGCGTGGGCGCTGCGCAGCCGGTCAGGATCACAACGGACAGCAGAGTCCACAGCAGGGTGGTGATGTTCGTGGTCATGAGGTGGCCGAGGCGGGTGCGTTCGCGATGTCGAAGTTGCGTCGCAGAATACACACGCCGGCCGCCGCGTTCCCGGCCGTTGGCTCCCGATTCGAGAACGTGTGCGGGAATCCGCAAAGTTCACCGCGACGACGCAGCGCCCGGTCGTGGCGATCGGGCGCATCTCGCTCGAACGGGCTCCCGGGTCTGTGCGTGTGGGGTCGATTCGGTCGCGGTGGTGAGCGGGGTGACACAGGCGGCCGATCCACTGGCCGCGACGACGGCCTTTTTGCAAGGGGTTCCCGAAGGCCGTGGGTGACCCGGCGGGGCTAGCCTGTGGGGTCCCTCAACGACCGCGACTTGCCATGGAACAACTGCCCGGTGAAGGTGCCCAGGAACCTGCCGTCCCGCACGAGGCTGGCGCGCCCACCCCGGCCCTCCGGGTGCGCGAGGCTTTCGTCCACTGGGCTGCATGTGCGCTGGCCTGGGGGCTGCTGGTGCTGGTCGCGGTGCGCGGCCAATGGCACGCCGTGGACCTGTCGGTCGCCGGTTACCTGCTGACTGGGGTCTACCTCAACCGCCGCGTGCTGCGCCGGCTCATCGTGTGGCACCCGCAACTCGACACCGTGCAGAACGTGTCGTCCGGCAAGCTCTCGGCGCTGCTGTTCTGGCCGGTGGTGTATCCGGTGCTGATGTTCAAGTTGGTGGTGGTGAAGGTGCTTTGACGGGCCTGGGCGTGGCTGCCGCAGGCTGGAAGCGGTTACCGATCTTTCCCGCGAGAAGGGTTCCATCCAACGAGCAGAAGCATCCAGGGACAAACGAGCACGTCGAACGATGACACGTGGTAGCTGTGTGCTCGCAGGGCCGCTTCATCGAGAAATTCTCCGCCGCGTTCCTGATGCGCGGCTCGGCTCTGTCGAATCTGATGGGCTGTCGGTCGACAGCGCAATCAAAAGCCGCCTGCGCAACGCAAAAGCACTACAATTCGAGCATGAAGTCTGCCGTTCTGCCCCAAGTCCGCATCGAGCCCGCGCTGCGCGCAGACGTCGAAGCCGTTTTGGGCGAGGGTGAGAGCCTTTCTGCCTTCGTCGAATCGTCCGTGCGCCAAGCCGTCCAACACCGACAGGCCCTTCGCGACTTCGATGAGCGCTGCAGCGCTTCGCTCAAGCACTTCCTGGCCACCGGCGAGAGCCACAGCAGCGAAGAAGTGCTGGAGGAACTGCGCAAGCGCACCGCGGCGCGCCGCGCGCAGCTGCAAGCCGGCACTGCGTGAGCTTTGACGTTCGCTGGAGCGCGGAGGGCCGCGCCGACTTGCTTCGCTTGCTCGGCTTTCTGCTCGATCGCGCCCTCACCGTCGACGACCTGTCCGCGGCAGACTTGGCGATTGCGGCCATCGAGCACGCGGTCGATCACCAGCTCGCGCGCACTCCGTTCATCTTCCGCCGCGTCGGCGCTTCGTTCACGACCCGAGAGCTGATCATCCCGCATGGCGCTACCGGCTACGTCGCGCGCTACGAAATCCTGCCCGAGACGGTCCTTGTCCTGGGCGTGCGTCACCAGCGTGAAGAAGATTACCGGTAGCGCGCTCGACTCCGCTAGAGCCGGCCGTCGGACCCGCTTTAGGCTGGTTGCTGCCGTTCGTAGATCGTTGGGCGACCGGCCGCTGCCGACCCGGAGCTGACCTCCAACTGACCCGACCTGCTGACTTGATCCAGTCGCTCAACGTCTGGGCAGGGTCTGGCGTCTTACGTCGAGCACCTGCCGGAGAAGCAGACTTAGTCGTCGAAAGCGCTCAAGCGCATGTGTTCAACGCCATAACAAGCAGCAATCTCGGATCGACGATGAACAAGGCGGCAAAATCTGCTGATGCAAATATCTGTGCTTCAAGAAGCCCTAGCGGCACGCGAGGTCTTCTTCTCGTTCACTGACCCCAAGATTTCGAGCCGCGTATTCGAACTGGGCCAAGTAGGGTTGACGTTCGACTATCTTCCGCTCAGCGTGTTTCAACGCGGCAATCAGCAACGTCTGAGACTGGAGGTCGAGCGGTTCCACGGTAAAGCTGCGCTCAGTTCGAAGCAGGAAGGTCACGGACGTGACGGCAGGCCGACTGCTGACATCAATTGGGCGATTGCCTTCATCAATGCGCCGGAGGGTAGCGCAGTCGTCACCCGGCGCAACGGCAACGAGCTTTGGTGGTCTACGTTCGCCGACGAAGCCGTGCGCGACGGCGGCGACTACAAGTACCGTTCCACGCGGAGCGGGTGGCACCACATAAAAGCGACGAAAGAGCAGCTGGGAATCCTTGATAGCTGGCTGACAGCCCGAACCAAGGCTACCAACGCCCGCAAGACGCGCAATCCCATTGATGCTTTCCACAAGGTGGTCCGTGAGCATTCCTTACTCCCCTTAGTAGTTTCATACGGCAGTGCTCTGGAGCTGGCCAAGCGCGCCTATAGCGCGCATCAACAATCGGGGCGGTCTAAGCTCGGGGTCTACAAGGACAAGCTGTTTGGATTCGCTTCGAGGGAGGAACTTGCAGACTTCATCATGCGGTTGCATGCCGATCAACAAGGCAAGTGCGCGTTGTCGGGTCTGACCATGTTGGAACTTGACGCGGGGAGAACTGCAGTCGACCGGGACTGCGAAGTCTCGCTGGACCGGATTTCCTCGGACCTCGGTTACGAGCAATCAAACCTGCAGTTGGTTTGTCGCTTTATTAACAGTTGGAAGAGCACGGATGCGAACGAGCACTTCAAGAGTCTGTTGGATGTCGTGCGGCGTTCGCCGGGCCCGCGAAAGCCCTTGGCCGCAGCCTCCTGAGGCTGAACGGCGCCAGGCAGCGCACTCGCGATTCGCTCATTCGACAGGCGTCAACTCGCAGCTGACCACCAGGCTCTTGTTTCTGGGCCCCCACATCTTCGCAGGTTGTCACTATTGATCCATTCAATAGTCACGGCTCATCAGGATGCCGCCATGAACCCAAGCCATGCGCCTTCAGGTCACGTTCAAACTCGTCAGGGTCCACGAAGCGCAGGGCACGAAGCTGATCGACCTGCGGCAGCCTTGCGAAGGCATCAAAGCTCGGCAGTAGTCCCGGCACAAGCAAGGAAAGTTCATCTCGGTAGTAGAGATGATTCAGCAGCAACTGGTACGGTTTGACAGAGGTGCCGGCAATTGCTGACCGCGTCCGCTCTACTTCCGTCAGCCTGGCACCCGCCTCACGCGACTTGGTGATCACACCCTCCAGGGCCGCATCAAAGCGGTGCAGAGGATTGCAGACCGCGGATATACCCGGCACGCGAGGAAACTTATTGAAGAATGTCACGCACTGCATCAGGTGCGAGTCATAAAGGCTTGGGTTGGGGCGAGCGGAATAATTCGAAAATGGTGTTGGTATGTATAGGACTCGCAGATCGTCCGACTGGCGCATGTTCTCAATCCGCACGCGAATCAATGGATTGAGTTCCTCGAACCTGAGTGGGCTTGGCACTGAAAGTCGAAGCGCCATCAGGATGCTGGCCGCATTCGCAGCGCATTCGCCGAGTTGTCGGCTACCGGCGGCCGCAACGACCCTCGTGAAGCACTGCTCGGCCAGATCGTTTTGAGCGTGGTAGAGATGCCAGCACCCCTGTCTGTACTCGATGAAGGGGGCCAACAGTACGGTCGGATTGCATGCGCGGGCTTGTGCCTTCAACGCGTCGATGGCTCTCGCGGTAATGGGGGCAATCTGAGCCCGAAATTGGTCGCACTCAACTGAAACAAGGTGATGGTCGAGGCGAATCCAGTACGGAAACATTCGGCTGTGCTGCTTTTCGTCCGGAGGCTCGTCCGTCAAGCCCCTGTCTGCATTCAGGTCCTCGGCAACCATTGCGAGAAGTTCATCCTCTGGGATGAGATGAGAAGCCATAGCGCACAGGCGCATCGTTGCCATGCCGGCGACGTACAGCCGCCGAACCGCGTCGACCGCGGCGTCAAGCTCCTGAGCCGTCGAGAATCCTCCTCGCATTTCATCGCGTAGGTTGTCGATGTCCTGCCTGATGGATTCGTTCTTGCGCTGAGAGCGCATATCCAGCCTTGCGAGTTTCAAACCGAACTCGCGGGCGTGGACGTGCTTAGGAATAGCCTCCTTAAGCACACGCTTCCAGGTAGCCAGGTAGGTTGTGGTGTCACCAGTGTTCGCTGAGGCATGCGCCTCAAGGAGTTGCCGAGCGCTGTCCAGTACCGATTCGGGATGTTGGCGGGCGTCGTCAAGCATGTGAGCAATCCATGGCGCGGCCCAAATCTCGATGAAGAGCCGCCCCCCTTCGGCCTCCGATGCTTGAGTGACCAGGGGGATAGCCCGTGCATCGGCCAGAGAGGCTTCGGCCTCAAGGAGTCGGCTCCGGACCAGGCGTCGGAGCGCGTCGTTCGAACCCGCGAGAAGCTCCAGGATTCGATCTTCCAGACTAGCGCGGTGGGGAGTGCCGCTGTAGGCGTCGATGCGGCCGCCATACGAACAAAGGCCGCCAATTGCATCCTCCTTGTTCCTGGCAACCCCTAGGCCCGAAGCAAGACCGTCTACGGCGGCAGAAAAGGTGGGCAAGCGCGCGTAGGCGGGTGGGGTAGCGGTGGGCATCGGTTCCCGTGATTTCCGGTGGAAGAGGTTGGCGTCAGCAGTGAATATCACATTGCCGACGCAAACAGTCGGTGCCCACCCAAATGAAAGGAACTGAGATGAGGAAATTCCGCCCCATGTATGCAATGAGTCTCGACTGGCACCTGACAAAGGTCCTTGAGGAGAACGAGTTTGCGGATGTCAGCGACAAGCTCCGGGAGCAATTGATCGAGCGAGGTATGGCGCCCAGGGAAGCGACCATCAAGGCCCCAGTCATGCTGGATGGGATGGACAAGGCGCTCCAGGGGCAATTCGACTTCAAACGAATCCGAAACCAGTTGTGTGATGAACGGCGTGCTCTCGACTCGGCTACCCCGAGCTCGCAGCCGACCACCGGCTAATCGGTGAACGGAAGCCGCTCGAAGAGGGCGGGTGCTGCGGATTAGCTCCCGCCTGCACGCCCGTGCGGCGTATCGAGAGTGCGCTGACGACCGCTAGTCACCAGCGCCGACAACAACGGCTACGGCGCCCACGCGGGCCGCGTGCGTTCGAAGTCGACGCTCACTGTGGCCTGACAAATGTCTGTAGTCGTCCAAAGCCTTGACCGAGTGGAGGGGAAGCAGCCATCTGTGTCCGTCCGCTCCTGGCCGGGAGCGGCCAGCCAGTCGCGTTTTGCCGAATGGCTGCAACCGCTGCCAAGCTGCCTTTCGTTTTCGAGGGGATCTGTTTCGGAGCAGCCAGTTCCGGCGCCGCGGGCACGGAGGCGTTCAGCCTGGGTCGTGCAACCAACGAGGGTGGAGCTACCGCGATGCCGCAGGGGTGGCCGGCGTGGCGGTACCCGCCGAAGTCGATGGCGCCGGCTCGGCCACGAACCCGATGCGGTTCAGCCCCGCCGCCTGCACCGTGCCGATGAGCTCGGCCACGGTGCCGTAGGGCACGGCCTTGTCGGCGCGCAGCTGCACCTCGGTGGTGGGGCTCTTGCGGGCGGCGGCCTGGACCTGGTCCTTGAACGCGGCGGCCGTCACCGGCTTGTCGGCCACGTACAGCTGGCCGCGGGCGTCGATGGACACGGCGATGAAGTCAGGGACGTCGGACGCCGACGTGCCCTCGGTTTTCGGCAGGTCGAGCTTGAGGCTGGCCGTCATCAGCGGAGCGGTGATCATGAAGATCACCAGCAGCACGAGCATGACGTCGATGAGCGGCGTCATGTTGATGTCGCTCATGGGCGTGGGCTTCGCGGTGCGTTCGAGGCGTCCGAAGGCCATGGCGGGCTCGTGGGAGGGTCGAGCGGGTGGGGGCGGTCAGGCCGACACGGCGGTGTCGGACACCATCTCGCGCAGGTCGTGCGCGAACCCTTCCAGGTCGGCCTCGCAGCTGGACACCTGCTTGCCGAACACGTTGTAGGCCAGCACTGCTGGAATGGCCACGGCCAGGCCGGCGGCGGTCATCACGAGGGCCTCGCCCACCGGGCCTGACACCTTGTCGATGGTGATGGCGCCCGAGGCGGAGATGCTCACCAGCGCATGGTAGATGCCCCACACCGTGCCGAAGAGGCCGATGAACGGTGCCGTGCTGCCGATGGAGGCGAGCAGCACCTGGCCGAACTGCAGCTGGGCGAGCACGCGGTGCAGCGCGTCGCGCAGGCGGCGTGTGAGCTGTGATTCGATCAGGCCGTGGGCTTCCAGCGTGCCGGCGGGCGGCGTGGCGGTGGCGGCGTCGAGGAGCGGCGACAGCGTGCGTTCGCGGTCGAAGGCCGCGAGCTGCTCGCGCCCCCGATCGAGCGACGGTGCGGACCAGAAGGCCGGCACGGCGCGCCGGATGTCGGTGCGCACGCGCTGCAGCAGCCAGCCCTTCCAGAAGATCAGCACCCATGCGCTGACGGACATCAGGACGAGCAGCACGGCGACGCCGCGGATGACCGCGTCGCCGTGTTCCCAGAACTGCCAGGCGCTGCCGTTCATGCGGGCGCTCTCAGGCGAGGCCCAGCACGTCGTTCATGTCGAACAGCCCGGGACCGCGGCTGGCGAGGAACCGTGCGGCCCGCAGGCTGCCTTGCGCATAGGTGGCGCGGCTGCTGCTCTTGTGGGAGATCTCGATGCGTTCACCGGTGCCCGCGAACAGCACGGTGTGGTCGCCGATGATGTCGCCGCCGCGCACGGTGGCGAAGCCGATGGTGGAGGGATCGCGTTCGCCGGTGACCCCTTCGCGGCCGTAGACCGCGCATTCCTGGAGGTCGCGGCCGAGGGCGTCGGCCACCACTTCGCCCATCTTGAGGGCGGTGCCGCTCGGCGCGTCGACCTTGTGGCGGTGGTGGGCCTCGATGATCTCGATGTCGTAGCCCTGGTTCAGCGCGCGGGCGGCCATGTCGAGCAGCTTCATCACGACGTTGACGCCCACGCTCATGTTGGGCGCCATCATGATGCCGATGTGGCGGGCGTGTTCGGCGATCTCGGCCTTCTGCGCCTCGGAGAATCCGGTGGTGCCGATGACCGCGGCCACGCCATGTTCACGGCAGGCCGCGAGGTGGGCGAGCGTGCCTTCGGGGCGGGTGAAGTCGATCAGCACGCGCGCGCCGGCGAGGCCCTTGGCGAGGTCGGCGGTGATGGCCACGCCGCTCGGGCGCCCGAGGAAGGCGGAGGCGTCCTGGCCGATGGCGGGGCTCGAGGGCACGTCGAGGGCGCCGGAGAGCACGCAGTCGTCGGTGTTGGCGACCGCTTCGATCAGCATGCGGCCCATGCGGCCGGACGAACCGGCGATGGCGATCTGGATGGGGGAGTTCATCGGGGCGTGCAGGGGGCGGGTCAGGAGCGTTCGAGCGGCGGATAGGCGCGCACGGGGCCTTCGGGGGCGGAGGCGGGCATGGCGGCCTGCACCGGCACCGGCAGTTCCTTCAGCTGCTCGGGTGTGAGCGCGAGGGGCTTGGGGCTGCGCGACGATTTCGCGTTGTCGATGGAGTTCACGAAGTCGCGCTCGGCCGGCAGCGATTCGGCGCCCTGGATGCTCTTGAGCGTTTCACCGTCGAAGTACACCACGACCTGGCGCTGCTGGGGTTCGGTGCCCTGGCGGCGGATGGTGAAGACGTAGTCCCAGCGGTCGCCGTGGAAGGTGTCGGTGAGCAGCGGCGAACCGAGGATGTCGCGGACCTGGGTGCGGTTCTGGCCCGGCTTGACCAGGGCGACCTGCTCCTTCGTGAGCACGTTGCCCTGGACGACTTCGATGCGGTACGGGGTGATGAGGCCGAGCAGGGTGCTGTCGGACGATTGCAGCGAGCTGCAGCCACCCAGGGCAGAAACACCCAGCGCCAGCAGCACGAGCACCTGGTTCCGGCGGGACTGGACAGGGAAACGGAAAGAGCGCATGGTGATGGGGATGGGCAGCGGAGACTGCAACCTCGATATGATTCGACGATTCTAGCGGCTGGGGCTGATGCCCTGGCCGTGCCGCACCCGTGCAAAACCCTGGGCCACCAGGGGGTGCGCGGTCTCCCATTGACGTCCAGACTGCCGATGTCCGCCATGTCCAACGCCGACGAACTCAAGAGCAGTGGCCTGAAGGCCACCCTTCCCCGGATCAAGATCCTCGAGGTCTTCCAGAACACCACCCAGCGGCACATGACCGCGGAAGACGTGTTCAAGGCCTTGCTGCAGGAGGGGGCCGACATCGGCCTGGCCACCGTCTACCGGGTGCTGATGCAGTTCGAGCAGGCGGGCCTGCTGTCGCGCAACCACTTCGAATCCGGCAAGGCCGTGTTCGAGCTGAACGAGGGCAAGCACCACGACCACCTCGTGTGCGTGACCTGCGGCCGCGTGGAGGAGTTCTACGACGCCGAGATCGAGAAGCGGCAGCACAACGTGGCGCACAGCCGTGGGTTCGAGTTGCAGGACCATGCGCTGGCGCTGTACGCCGTGTGCACCAAGAAGAACTGCGAACATAAACCCAGCAAGTAAGCCAACAGGTTGTATCCCGGCGGAGGCCGGGACCCTGGGCGAGGGGCTCGCTTCGGCCGCGCTCACGAGGCACGGGGCCCCGGCCTCCGCCGGGGCGGGTTGACGCGTGTGGCGGTCAACCCGCCTTCTGCATGGCCTTCTGGTGCCGCTCGATGAACTCGCGGTACGTGTCGATGCCGCGCAGCTGCAGGATCGTGCTGCGCACGGCGGCTTCCACCAGCACGGCCAGGTTGCGCCCCGCGTCCACCGCGATCACCACCTTGCGCACCGGCACGTTGAGGATGTCCTCGTTGAGCGGTTCGTAGGGCAGGCGCTCGAAGTCGCGTTCGAGCGTCTCCTTGCGCACGAGGTGCACGATGAGCTTCAGGCGCATCTTCCGGCGCACCGCGGTCTCGCCGAAGATGGACTTGATGTCGAGCAGCCCGATGCCGCGCACCTCGAGCAGGTTCAGCAGCAACTCGGGGCAGCGGCCCTCGATGGCGGTCTGCGAGATGCGGTACAGGTCCACCGCGTCGTCGGCCACCAGGCCGTGACCGCGGGAGATCAGCTCCAGGCCGAGTTCGCTCTTGCCCAGGCCCGATTCCCCCGTGAGCATCACGCCCACGCCGAGGATGTCCATGAACACGCCGTGGCGCGTGGTGCGTTCGGCGAACAGCTGGCTCAGGTAGCCCCGCATCACGTCGATCACGTGGCCGGCGGATTCGTCGGTCACGAAGAGCGGGATGTCGGCGCGGTCGCACAGGGCCACCAGGCGGTCCGGTGGCGACTGTGCGTCGGCCACGATCACCACGGGCGGCTCGAGCGTGACGATGCGCTGGATGCGGCGTTCCTGGTCCTCGAGGGAGGAGTCCTGGAGGTAGGCGACCTCGCGGCGGCCCACCAGCTGCACCCGGTACGGGTGGATGTAGTTGAGGTACCCGACCAGGTCGGCGGCCGACTGCGCGTTGCGCACGGCCGCCTCGTCGAAGCGGCGTTCCGGGTGGGCGTGACCGGCGATCCATTCCCAGCGCAGCGCCGGCCGGTGTTCTTCGAACAGCGCCTCGGCGCTGATGACGGATGGTTTCACGCGCGGACGAGGTTGACGGGCAGTGGTGGGGTGCGGGGTGCGCTCAGGCGACCGATTTGAGCGGTTCCCAGTTGGCGATCAGTTCGTGCACCTTGGCCGCCGAGTCTTCGGTCTTGAGGCGTTCGCGCAGTTCGCGGTCGCCGAGCATCTCGGCGATTTCGGAAAGGATCTCGAGGTGGCGCTGGGTGGCGGCCTCGGGGACGAGCAGGAAGATCAGCAGGCAGACCGGTTCGTCGTCGGGCGCGTCGAACGGGATGGGCTGCTGCACGCGCACGACGGCGGCGAGCGGGTTCTTGAGGCCCTTGATGCGGCCGTGCGGGATGGCCACGCCATGGCCCAGGCCGGTGGAGCCGAGGCGTTCGCGGGCGAACAGGTTGTCGGTGACCGTGGCACGCGCGATGGCGTGCTGGTTCTCGAACAGCAGACCCGCGTGCTCGAACGCGCGCTTCTTGCTGGTGGCATCCACATCCACCAGCACGTTGCTGAGAGGCAAGATCGCGGCGAGTCGGTTCATCTGCGGATCACGGTGTGCCCCGGACGGGCATGTCTTCTGAATGACAGACCTCAAATTCTACGAGCCTGCCGGAAAAGCGCGCAGGGCTCGGGGCTTGTCCAAAAGCGAAATTGTGCACTTTTGTTGTTGCATTGCAGCACCCCGAATGAACGGGTTTCGACAGCATATCGTTGACCGGAACGAAAAAAGCGACGAGCGGAGCACGTAAAAAAGCGGCCCGCAGGCCGCTTTGACGTTCGCGTCAGGAAATCACGCCGTGGCGTCGATGCGCTTGGCCGCGACGTGGTGGTGGTCCTGGAGCTTGTCCTTGTGGCGGCACACCTGCCGGTCGAGCTTGTCCATCAGTTGGTCGATGGCGGCGTACAGGTCCTCGTGGCTCTGCTCCACGAAGATGTCCTTCCCCTTCACGTGGACGGTGACCTCGGCCTTCTGCCTGCGTTCCTTCTCCTTGTTCTTCTCCACGGAGAGCAACACGTTGATGTCGACGACCTGGTCGAAGTGGCGGGTGACCCTGTCCAGCTTCGTGAGCACGTACTCACGCAAGGCCGGAGTGACGTCGAGGTGGTGGCCGCTGATCGTCAAGTTCATGAAGACTCCTTTCGCAGGGGGTGAAGAAACCGGGCAAGAAATCGAACCGCAGACTGGCTTGCAAAGTCAGGGGGCGGAAAGGTGGCTGATGGACGTGGGTAGGGATGGAAACGTGGAAGCGCCAGGGGCGCGGGAAAGGGGGGATTTGGGCTTTTCGAGGGAGTGGAAGAACAACGCTGTGCGAGAGAAAAACCCGAGGTCGATGAATTCAGTGTGCGCCCGAAATCGGTGTGTGACAAGGGTGTGACCCGCATGGGAACATGCCCGATCCGCATGGCACGGTCAGAGTGCGGAATCCGGGCGTTTTTCAAGGTAAAGCACTGTTTCCGGGGGTAAATCCGGGTCCAGTCGCACCAGGGCGGGTCCGGGTGCACGGCGCGGGTGACATAATTTCGGTCGACGCGATTTCCTGGAACCGGCATGGACAGCCCTCACTCTCGCTGACCGTCCGCTCCGACACCCTCGGCGAGCCTCGTGCCCCGATGCGGCCCGGAGTGAGACGGTCTCACCCCCGACCTCATTCCCTGGCCCCGCACGACGACGAGCATTCCGTCGGGGTCCCGCTGGAGCCCCTGCATGCTGAACGTGTTCACGCTGGCCAATGGCCGGTTGTTTCAAGAAGAGATCGAGCGCCTCGAAGCGCTGGCCGACGTCAACCCGGTGTGGGTCGACCTCGAGAACCCCTCGCCCGAAGAGATCGGCTGGGTCGAGCAGCGTTTCGGCCTCAGCATCCCGCAGGACATCGTCGACGAAGACCTGGAGGAGTCCGCCCGCTTCTACGAGGAGGACAACGGTGAACTCCACATCCGTTCCGACTTCCTGATCGACGACGACGAAACCCCGCGCAACGTGCGCGTGGCCTTCATCCTGCACAACAAGGTGCTGTTCTCGATCCACGGCGAGGACCTGCCCGTCTTCCGCCTGCTGCGCCTGCGCGCGCGCCGCATTCCCGCCCTCATCGACGACGCGAAGGACGTGCTGCTCAAGCTGTACGACGCCGACGCCGAGTACAGCGCCGATGCGCTCGAGGGCATCTACGACAGCCTCGAGAAGGTCAGCGCCCGCGTGCTCAAGCAGGACGTGGGCGACCAGGCCGCCGGCGAGGCGCTGGCCGCCATCGCGCGCGAGGAAGACCTGAACGGTCGCATCCGCCGCAACGTGATGGACACGCGCCGCGCCATCAGCTTCATGATGCGCAGCCGCATGCTCAACGCCGAGCAGTTCGAGGAGGCGCGCCAGATCCTGCGCGACATCGACTCGCTCGACAGCCACACCGCGTTCCTGTTCGACAAGATCAACTTCCTGCTGGACGCGACCGTCGGTTTCATCAACATCAACCAGAACAAGATCATCAAGATCTTCTCGGTGGCGAGCGTGGCGTTGCTGCCGCCGACGCTCATCGCCAGCATCTACGGCATGAACTTCAAGTTCATGCCCGAGGTGGAGTGGCGCTTCGGCTACCCGCTCGCCATCGGCCTGATGCTCGCGAGCATCATCTCGCCGTTCTGGTACTTCCGGCGCAAGGGCTGGCTGAAGTGATCCTCAGAGGCCGGTGCCTCGTCGCACGGCCGTGAAGTAGAGCCCGTCGCCCAGGTGGCGCAGGGCCTTCATCCACCACGTGAAGCGCTTGGGGAAGTGGATCTCGAAGCGGCCCGCGGCCCAGCCCTCGAGGATCTTGTCCGCCGCGGTCTCGGGCGAGATGAGCGCGGGCATCGCGAAGTCGTTCTGGGCCGTGAGCTGCGTGCGCACGAACCCCGGGTTGATGACCGAGACACCGAGCCCGCGCGGGTGCAGGTCGAGGTACAGCGCCTGCGCGAGGTTGATCAGCGCGGCCTTCGTGGGCCCGTAGCCGAGCGACTGCGGCAGCCCGCGATAGCCGGCCACGCTCGACACGAGGCTCACGTGGCCATCGCCCTGCGCGAGCAGGTGCGGCAACACGGCGTCCAGCAGGAACAGCGCGCCCACGTAGTTGACCTGCTGGTGCTGCAGCGCTTCATCGAGGTCGAAGTCCATCGCGCGCATGGCCTTGTAGTGGCCGGCGCAGTACATCGCGACGTCGATGCGGCCGCGCGCGGCGACGATCTGCCGCGCGGCGGCCCGCAACGTTCCTGGCGTGCACGCGTCGGCCGCGATCGCGAGGCTGCCCGGATGCAGCGCCATGAACGCCTGCAGCGCCGGGCCGTTGCGGGCCGTCACCACCACCTGCGCGCCCCGCGCATGCAGGGCCGATGCGGTGGCACGGCCGATGCCGCTGGAGGCGCCCACGATCCACACGACGCGGCCCCGCCAGTCGGTCAGGCGCGGGTTCAATGGCATGGCGCGGGTCCCCCGTGTTGCGTGCGCGGGTGGTGGCGGATCCACAGCACCGCCAGCAGCGTGGCGGCCAGCAGCTTCAGTGCACAGGGGATCAGGCAATACGCGAGCGTGAGGGCGTCGAGTGCCTCGGGTGTGGACGCGCCCGGGGCGTATCCGGCCCACTGCAGCACGGGCAGCGCGAGGCCCGCGGCCAGCGCGAGGTTGAGCTTCGTCGCGAAGTTCCACCAGCCGAAGTACGCGCCTTCGGCGGCGCCGCCGTGGCCCGCCCCCTGGATCACGCCGGCCACCATCGCCCCGGGCAAGGTCAGGTCGGCCCCGAGCGCGAGGCCGCTCAGCACGCACACTGCGGCGAATGCGGCCACGTCGCCCGGCCCGAGCCGCGTGGCCCACGCGAACACCGCGGTGGCGAGCACCATCGCGATCCACCACCCGCGGGCCAGGCCCACGCGGCGAACCACGCGCACCCACACCGGGATCGACAGCGCCCCCGCCCCGAAGTAGCAGAGCAGGAACAGCGGCTCGAGCCCCGGCGCCTGCAGCCGGTCGCGGATGAAGAACAGCACCAGGGTGGCCGGGATCGCGCTCGCGATGCCGTTGACGAGGTAGATCGCGAGCAGCCGGCGGAACGCCGGGGTGTGCAGCGGAGAACGGGCCGCGTGCAGGCGTGAGGGCGCGCCATCGGCCCGCGGGGCGCGGCGCAGCAGCACGACGGCCGCGGCCAGTGCCAGAGCGAACACGGCGGTGGTGACCGGCAGCCCTGCCGCGGTGGGCAGCACGCTCGCGAGCAGCACGCCGGCCAGTGCGAGGCCTTCGCGCCACGCGACGACGCGGGCCCGCTGCGCCTCGCCGCCGCCGAGGCGCGCACCCCAGGCCTGGTGCAGGATCGACAGCACGCTGTAGCCGAGCGTGGTGGCCGCGAGCAGCACGCCGAACCACACCAGCACGCCGGTCCCCTGCACCGCGGCCGGCGGCACCATCAGCCCGTGGAACGCGAGCGCGAGCAGCAGTGCGGCGATGGCCGCGGTCGTCCAGGCGGTGGCGGGCGGGCGCGCGAACACGCGGTCGGCCCAGCGTCCGATCCACGGGTCCACGAGGGCGTCGAGCAGGCGCACGCCCAGCAGCACGGCACCGAGCACGGCGAGCGGCACGCCGAAGCGGCCGGCATAGTGGTTCGGCACGACAACGTACAGCGGCAGCGCGGCGAAGGCGAGCGGCAGGCCGAGGCCACCGTAGCGCAGGCCGTCGGTCCAGCGGCCGGTCCACGCGGGGTTCATGTCGAGGCTCCGATCAGGTCGCGGCGAAGCGACGGCGCGGAGGTGCGCGGGGACAACCAGATGCCGAAGAAGCGGTCCGCGAAATCGGGGTCGCCGATCTCGCGGCGGAACGTGCCGTTGACGAAGAACCGGGCGCTCTCGCGCGGCCGCAGCACGCCGGTGATGCGGTCGCCCTTCACGACGTCGGGGAATGCGGCGGACATCTCGGCGAGCCAGCCGTCGGCCTTCGCGGCGGGCACGTCGCCCACGTGGCGCATCTGGTCGAGCGAGGCCTCGGCGATGCCCACGCCGGAGAGGGCGCGCGCGTACTGCAGTTCGAGCGCGAGCGGCTGGCGCTGGAAGCCGGCGGCGTCGAAGCCCGGGCGGGTCCACAGGCGTGCATCGCAGACCAGGAAGCCGAAGTGCCGCATGCGTCCGCTGCCCTGCAGGCGGGCGCCGGGCAGTTCGGCGGCCACCTCGTCCGGCACCCGCGGCTGCGCCGTCGCACCGCCGGCCGCGGCCGCGATGGCGATCAGCAGGGCGCGGCGGGTGACCATGGCCTCAGGCGTGCTGGAGCGTGAACTGCGAGACGCCGGTGTTGCCCGTCGCGAACGCGGCCTCGCAGTAGGCGAGGTAGAACTCCCACGTGCGCAGGAAGCGGGTGTCGAAGCCCAGCGTGCGCACGTCGGCCTCGCGGGCGAGGAATTGCAGGCGCCAGCGGCGCAGCGTCTCGGCGTAATCGGCGCCGAAGGACAGCTCGTTGACCACCTGCAGGCCGGCGCGTGCCGCAGCCGCGCGGAACTGCGACGGACTGGGCAACAGGCCGCCCGGGAAGATGTACTGCTGGATGAAGTCGGTGCCGTTCACGTAGCGGTCGAACAGGTCGTCGCGGATCGTGATGGTCTGGATGCACGCGCGGCCGCCGGGCTTCAACTGGCGCCGCAGCATCGCGAAGTACCCGTCCCAGTACTCGCGGCCCACCGCCTCGAACATCTCGATGGACACGACGGCGTCGAACGGGCCGTCGGCGATGTCCCGGTAGTCCTGGTAGCGGAGGTCGCCGGCAAGGCCCTGCGACGCGAGCCGCCGCTGGCCGAACGCGAGCTGTTCCGACGACAGCGTGACGCCCGTGACCCGGGCGCCGAACTCGCTCGCGGCACATTCGGCGAGCGCGCCCCAGCCGCAGCCGACCTCGAGCACGCGCGCGCCCGGCGCCGTACCGCATTCGGCGAGTGCGCGGCGCACCTTGGCCCATTGCGCGTCGGCCATCGGGCGCGAGAGGTCGCCGTCGAACCAGGCGCTCGAGTAGTTCATCGTGGGGTCGAGCCACAGCGCGTAGAACGTGTTGCCGAGGTCGTAGTGCGCGTGGATGTTGCGCTTGCTGCCCGCTCGGGAGTTGCGCTGCAGCAGGTGTTTCGCACGGTGCAGCAACGCGCCCCACCACGACCCGTACACGATGGTGTCGATGGCATCGCGGTTCGCGGCCAGCAGGGTCATCAGCGCGACGAGGTCGGGCGAGGACCAATCGCCCGCGATGAAGCTTTCCGCGAAGCCGATGTCGCCGGAGCGCAGGGCCGCACTGCAGGCGTTCCAGTTGCGCAGCCGGATCGTGGCGCGCGGCGCGTCGGGGGCGGCCTGGCCGAAGTGGCGCACGCTGCCGTCCGGCAGCTGCACGTCGAGGACGCCGCGGGGCAGGTTCTTCAGCAGCGTGAACACCGCCCGCGCGGCGGCGGGGGCCGCCGGCGGCAGGGACGGGAATGTGGTCGGACGGGTGGTGGTGCTCATCGGTCGTCGGCCTGTCGGGTCAGTGGGTGACGAAGGCTTTCGGAGCCTCGGGCTTGCGGAAGAACGGCACCCGCTTCACCCACAGTCGCAGGGCCTGCCAATGGATGCGCACGATCACGCCGAGGGTCATCAGCGGCATGCCGAAGAAGGCCGCACGGAGGCTGCGCGTGTCGAGCGGCTCGAGGTGGCCCGACACACTGGTCTGCAGCAGGGCACCCTGTTCGTCGTCGTGGTCGATGCGGACCACGGTGCGGCCTTCGCCGGTGCGCATGAACCGGAACCGGTAGGTGCCCGCCACGCGGCAGAACGGCGAGACGTGGAACACCTTGGTGGCCTGCAGTTCGCGGCCGAACGCGAGGCCGGGGCCGGTCAGCAGGTAGCAGTGCCGTTCGCCGAACGTGTTGTTGACCTCGACCACCACGGCGGCGAGCGAGCCGTCCGTGCGGTGGCAGTACCAGAAGCTCACGGGCTTGAACGTGTGGCCCAGCACCCGCGGATAGCAGTGCAGCCACACCTCGCCCGCGGCGTCGGCGATGCCTTCGCGGGCGAGCAGTTCGTCGAGCCAGGCGAGGCTGTCGTCCCGGCCGTCGCCGTGGTCGCGGTCGTGGAAGCTCACGAGGCCGAAGCGGTTGCGGGGCAGGTCCGGCGACGGCTGCGCGCGCAGGCTGCGCATCGGCAGCATCAGGAAGTACGTGGGGTAGGCGAAGCGGTTCGGCACGGGCCGCAGGCGCGTGTGCCGCACCTGGCCGCGGCCGAGCAGCGGCGCGTTCATGCGGCCGTCTCCAGCGACGGACGGGCGGCCCACTCGCGCCGCAGGCCGTCCACCACCGCGAGGCCCGACATCAGGCCGTCCTCATGGAAGCCGTAGCGGGTCCACGCGCCGCAGAACCACGTGCGCTGGCGGCCCTGCAGGCCGGGCACGCGCTTCTGCGCGGCGATGGCGGCCTGGTCGAACACCGGGTGGGCGTAGTCGATGGTGCGGTGGACCCGGTGGGCGGCGGGGGCCGTCACCGGGTTCAGCGACACGATGACCGGTGTCTCGACCGGCAGCGGCTGCAGCCGGTTCAGCAGGTAGTGCAGGCAGACCGAGGCGTGTTCGCGGGACAGGTCGGGCGCCCGTTCGTAGTTCCAGGCCGCCCACGCGAGCCGGCGCCGCGGCAGCACGGCCGTGTCGGTGTGCAGCACGGCGCGGTTGCGGTGGTAGCGGATGGCGCCGAGCACCACACGCTCTTCCGCGGAGGGATCGGCCAGCAGCTCGAGCGACTGGTCGCTGTGGCACGCGAGCACCACGTCGTCGAAGCGCTCGGTGCCGTGGTCGGTGGCGACGAGCACGCCGTCGGCGAGGCGGCGCACCTGGCGCACCGGTGTCGCGAGGCGCGTGTCGCCGAGGGCGGGCAACATGCGGCGCACGTACTCGCGCGCGCCGCCCACCACGGTGAACCAGCGGGGCCGGTCGCGCACCTGGATCAGGCCGTGGTTGTGGCAGAACCGGATCATCGTGGCGATGGGGAACTGCAGCATCTGGTCGGTGGGACAGGACCAGATGCACGCCACCATCGGCAGGAAGTAGCCGTCGCGGAAGGCGTCCGAGAACCCGTGGGCGCGCAGGAACGCGCCGATGGGCTGCTGCAGCGCCTCGTCCTCCCCGCGCTCGGCGAGGCCCGTGCACAGGCGGTTGAAGCGGGTGATGTCGAACAGCATGCGCCAGAACCCGGGGCGCAGCAGGTTGCCGCGCTGGGCGAACACGGTGTTCAGGTCGGAGCCGCTCCACTCGAGGTCGTCGGCCGGGGCCTTCACCGAGAACGACATGTCGCTCGGTGCCGTCTCGACCCCGAGCTCGGCGAACAGCCGGATCAGCTGCGGGTAGGTGCGTTCGTTGAAGACGAGGAAGCCGGTGTCGACGCCGAAGGTGTGGCCGTCGAGCGCGAGGTCGACCGTGTTCGTGTGGCCGCCGAAGTGCGAGCCGGCCTCGAACAGCGTGACCCGGGCGTCAGGCGCGAGCCTGTAGGCCGCCGACAGGCCGGCGATGCCGGAGCCCACGACAGCGACGCGGCGGGTCATGCAGACCCCCGCCGGTCGTCAGGAAGAAAGATTGCCGCACAGCGCCCCAGGATGAAGTAGGGAGGGAGGAGGGAGGAGGAAAACCATCCAGGGATTGCAGTCGGTGGAACCGAACGGCTGTGCGACAGGAAAAGGGAGGCGGTGATCCGGCGGGGCCGGGTCGCTCGTGCCTTTTCGATGCATCGGGTCGGGTTGAGTTCCGTCACGTCCGCACGAATTTGCACATCGCGCCCTGGGAGGGGCGTCGGAGGTGTGCAAGAACCGGCAGGGACATGAAGTGAACTCATTGGTCACAAATATAACCCATGAGTTCTCATTTTGCATCCAGAAGTTTTTCCACCGCCGAAACGAAGGCCGGATCGCCCGGTTTCGTCGTGCTGCCGAAGCTCTGGACGGTCTGCCCGTCCCGGGCGATCAGGTACTTGTGGAAGTTCCAGCGGGGTGCGGCGCCGGTCTTGGCCTTCAGGTCCGCGAACAGCGGGTTCAGCGGTTCGCCGGCCACGCGGCTCTTCACGAACATCGGGAACTTGACCCCGAAGGTGTTCTCGCAGAAGTCGGCGATCTCCTTGTTGGAGCCCGGCTCCTGGCTGCCGAAGTCGTTCGACGGGAAACCGAGCACGACGAGCCCGCGCGGGCCGTACTTCTCGTTCAGGGCCTCGAGGTCCTTGTACTGGGGCGTGAAGCCGCAGAAGCTCGCCGTGTTCACCACGACGACGACCTTGCCGGTGTACTGGCACAGGTTCTGGGGTTTCTCGTCCTGCAGGCGCGGCACCTGGCGGTCGAGCAGGGCGGGGCAGGCGGCTTGGGCGCCCGCGGCGCCGAGCGAGAGGGTGGCCCACAGCAGGCAGCGGGAAAGGAATCGGGCGGTCATGGGGATCTCCGGCGGCAGGAAAAAGGATCAGGATGCCACTTCGCCGTCCCGTGTGCCGACGGGGGAAAATGCATTCCGGATGACCGATGTCCTTGACAAGTCCGGGGCAGCCCCGAACTGTCATGGAGGCACGTCTAGAATGCTGCACCCTCACCTTGGGCCGAACCATGCTGTATCCCGAACTCTTCAAACAACTCGAAGCCGTCCGTTGGAACATGGACACCGACATCCCCTGGGATCAGTTCGATGGCAGCCAGCTCAGCGAAGAGCAGGCGCAGACCATCAAGATGAACGCGATCACGGAGTGGTCGGCCCTGCCCGCCACGGAAATGTTCCTCCGCGACAACCGTGACGACAGCGACTTCTCGGCATTCATGAGCGTCTGGTTCTTCGAGGAACAGAAGCACTCGCTGGTGCTGATGGAGTACCTGCGCCGCTTCCGTCCCGACCTGGTGCCCACCGAAGCCGAACTGCACGAGGTGCGCTTCGAGTTCGACCCGGCCCCGGCGCTCGAGACGCTGATGCTGCACTTCTGCGGCGAGATCCGCCTGAACCACTGGTACCGCCGTGCCGCCGAATGGCACTCCGAGCCGGTCATCAAGGCCATCTACGAGACGCTCGCCCGCGACGAGGCCCGCCACGGCGGCGCCTACCTGCGCTACATGAAGCGTGCGATGCAGAAGTTCGGCGACGAGGCCCGTGCCGCGTTCGCGAAGGTGGGCGTGCTGATGGCCAGCGCCCGCCGCACCGCCCAGGCGCTGCACCCCACGAACCTGCACGTGAACGAAAAGCTGTTCCCGCGCGACACCATCCAGAGCCGCCTGCCCGACCCGCAATGGCTCGAGCAGTGGCTCGACAAGCAGATCCAGTTCGATGCCGTGTGGGAAACGAAGGTCGTCGACCGCATCCTGCACAACATGAGCCTGCTGCTCGAACGCAGCTTCGCGAGCGTCCAGGAACTCAACCGCTACCGCAAGGAAGTGACCGCGAAGGCGCTCGCCGCCGCGAACGGCCGGCCTGCCGCCGGTGATGCGCCCCAACCGGCCTGATGTCCTTCCTCGACAAGCTGTGCGCGCCTGACGACCTGCCCGCGCGGGTCGCGGCGCTGCCGCAGCCGGTGGTGTTCACCAACGGGGTGTTCGACATCCTGCACCGTGGCCACGTGAGCTACCTGGCCCAGGCCCGTGCGCTCGGCGGCAGCCTGGTGCTGGGCCTCAACAGCGACCAGTCCGCGCGCCAGCTGGGCAAGGGGCCGGACCGCCCGCTCAACGCCGAGGCCGACCGTGCCTGCGTGCTGGCCGCGCTCGAGAGCGTGAGCCTCGTCGTGCTGTTCGACGAGAAGACCCCGGTCGAGCTGCTCAAGCGCGTGCGGCCGCAGCTGTACGTGAAGGGCGGCGACTACGACATCGAGTCGCTCGAGGAAACGAAGTGGGTGCGCAGCTGGGGCGGTGATGCCCGGGCGCTGTCCTTCGTCGACGGCTACTCCACCACGTCGCTCGTTCGCCGCATCCGCGGTTGACGATTGACCAGCGCGATGCCGGCCACCACGCCGGCCAGCGCCACCAGCAGCCGCGCGGTCACCGGCTCGCCCAGCAGCACCACCCCCAGCAGCAGCCCGAACACCGGCGTCAGCAGCGTGAACGCCGAGAGCTGCGTGGCGCGGTAGTGCCGCACCAGCCAGAACCACACGAGGTAGCTCGCGAACACCACGATCGCCACCTGGAAGGTGAGCGAGGTCCACGCGAGCGGTGACAGCGTCAGGGTCCAGTGGTCGCCATGCCACCACGAGCCCAGGGCCAGCAGCAGGCCCGACACCCCCAGTTGCCACGCGAGCGTCTTCTCGGGTGGCGCGGACGCGAGGCGCGACGCGCGGATCACGAGCGTGGTGGCGCCCCACAGCACGGCCGCGACCACACCCAGCGTGTCGCCAAGCCATTGGCGCGGCCCCGCGGCGGGCTGGGTGAAGCCCTCGGCGAAGGCGAAGGCCACGCCCGCGAAGGCGAGCAGCAGCCCCGCGAGCTGCGTGCGCGTGAGGCGTTCCGCGTGCGAGACGAACGGCATGCCCAGCGCCACGACGAACGGCGCGAGGTAGATGAACACGATCATGCGCGATGCGGTGGTGTACTGCAGCCCGAGGAACACGCAGGCGAACTCCGCGCCGAAGAGCGTGCCCGCCGCGAGGCCGCCGGCCAGGGTGCCGTCGCGCGCGCCCATCGGGATGCCCCGCCAGCGGGCCCACGCGAGCACGAGCACCACGCCCAGCAGGGACCGCAACGCGGCCTGCGCGAGCGGCGGCACCTCGCCGACGATGGCCTTCACCGCGACCTGGTTCAGTCCCCACAGGAAGCTGCAGCCGATGACCAGCGCCACGGCCAGCCGGTCGAGGTGTGCGTGGCGGTCAGGCACGGCGGGACCTCGCGCCGAGGGCCACCGCGGCCAGCCCGCACAGCAGCCCGGCCACCGCGCCGGTGAGGTGGGCGATGGGGGCGACCGGGATGTCCCACTGCGGCGACACCTGCACCGCGGCGCGCCACGGCGTTTCGGACAGCACTTTCGCGGCGACCGCCACGAGCGTGGCCACGCCGATCCAGCGGTGCAGCCCGGTGCGGGTGGCCGCGAGCTGCACCGCGGCCACGGCGACACCGGCGTGGAGCAGCCCCGACAGCCCGCCGTAGTGGCGCAGCTCGGGCATGCTCAGCAGGCCGAGGTGGGTCAGCGGCCAGGCGGCGAACCACGCGACCGTGGCGCGTGGCGGCATCTCGCCCGACACGCCGAAGGCGGCGATCAGCGCCGTGGCGGCGAGGTTGCCCCACAGGTGCAGGGGGCTCAGGTGCACGAAGGCGGCGGTCCACCAGCGCCAGGGTTCGGCGAGCCAGCGGGCGGGCTGCCAGTCGATGGCCTGCGGGCCCACCAGCAGGGGCGCGAGCAGCGCTCCGGCGGCGAGCACCACGGCCAGGGCCACCCAGGCCACCCCGGGGGACCGCGGGTGCAGGGTGGGCATCAGGCCGCGGGCGGGAACACCGCGGCCCACAGCGCGAGCACGGCGTCGCGTTCGGTGGCCAGCAGGCTGGTCTCGAACTGCGTGGGCTTCTCGTCGAGCCGCGCCCGGTGCTGCGCACGGCGCAGTTCGCGGTAGGCGTTGGCGGCGTCGCGGCCCACGCCGGCGGGCAGCAGCCCGCAGGCCTCGGCGCGCTGCAGCAGCGCGATGTTGCCCACGTTGTCCTGCAGTTCGGGGTGGTTCGCGCTTTCGGCGAGCACCAGCACCTGCACCGCGAACTCCACGTCCATCATGCCGCCGGGGCTGTGCTTGACGTCGAAGAGGCCCGGCTTGACCACGTGGGCGGACCGCACCTTCTCGCGCATGGCCGCCACCTCGTTGCGCAGCGCCACGGGGTCGCGCGGGGCGCACAGCACGGCGCGCCGCACGGACTCGAAGCGCGGGGTCAGCGAGGTGTCACCGGCGGCGAGGCGCGCGCGCGTGACGGCCTGGTGTTCCCAGGTCCACGCGGTGTTGCTGCCACGGCCCACCTGGTAGTTCTCGTAGGACTGCAGCGACGTGACGAGCAGGCCCGAGTTGCCGTTGGGCCGCAGCGCGGTGTCGATGTCGAAGAGTTCGCCGGCCGCGGTGCGGGTGGTGAGCCAGTTGATCAGCTTGCGCACGAACGCGGTGTAGATCTCGGGCACGCGGTCGCGGTCGGGTTCGTCGGCGTCGTCGAACAGGAAGACCACGTCGAGGTCGCTGCCGTAGCCGAGCTCCTTGCCGCCGAGCTTGCCGTAGGCGATGACCGCGAAGACCGGGTTGTCCCGGTGGCGCTGGCGCAGGTGCATCCAGGCCCAGCGCACGGCGCAGTCGAGCGTGGCGTCGGCCAGCGCGGACAGGTCGTCGGCCACCTGTTCCACCGTGATGTGGCCCTCGACGTCACGCACCAGGGTGCGGAACACCTCGGCGTGGTGGGCGCGGCGCAGTGTGTCGAGCAGCGATTCCTCGTCGGCCTGGTTGAAGCGCTCCCAGGCCACGTGGCGGGCGTCGAGGTCGGCGATGTAGCTGTCGCGTTCGAAACGGCCGTGCAGCAGGCGTTCGTCGGCCAGTTCGTCGATCACGCCCGGGTGGCGCATCAGGAACTGTGCCGGCCAGCGGGCGAGGCCCAGCAGGCGCAGCAGCCGCACCTGCACCTCGGGGCGTTCGACCAGCAGCGCGAGGTAGCTTTCGCGGCGCAGCAGCGGTTCGAGCCAGTCGATGAAGCGCGTGGCGGCCTCGAGGCTGCAGGTGCCCGCGGTGACGGACTGCGCGGCGCGCAGCACGAGGCGCGCGAGGCGCTGCTTGCTTTCGTCGCGCAGCAGGCGGATGCGCGGGTGGTCCATCCACGGACGCACGCGTTCGGCGAGCGCCAGCGGCAGCTGCTCGAGGAATTCGTCGCTGTCGATGGGCTGCGGCGCGGGGCGGCAGCTCTTGCCCTTGCAGCCGCCGTTGCCGCCGCCCGCGGGGGGCTGGCCGTCGTGCAGCAGCGCGTCGAATTCCATCGCGACGAACTCACGGGTCTCGCAGAGCGTGTCGAGCAGTTCGCAGGCGTCGGTGTCGCAGGCGGCCATGCCCATGCTGGCGGCGATCCAGGCGAGGTCGCCGTCGGCCGTGGGCAGCAGGTGGGTCTGCTGGTCGTCGAGGAACTGGATGCGGTGTTCGATGCGCCGAAGGAACGTGTAGGCCTCGGCGAGGCGTTCGGCGCTGGCCGGCTTCATCAGGCCGCCGGCGGTGAGCCGCTGCAGCGCCTTCAGCGTGGAGCGCGTGCGGATCTCGGGGAACTGGCCGCCGCGCACGACGAGCAGCAGCTGCACGATGAACTCGATCTCGCGGATGCCGCCGCGCGAGAGCTTCACGTCGTTCGCGCGTTCCGGGCGGCCGGCGGCGCGGCGCTGGGCTTCGTCGCGCACCTTGCGGTGCAACTGGCGCAGCCCCTCGAACACGCCGTAGTCGAGGTACTTGCGGTAGACGAACGCGGTGACCGTGTCGCGCAGCGCGAGGGCCCGGCCGGTGCGCAGGCTGGAGAACGGCGCCACCACGCGGCTCTTGAGCCACGCGAAACGCTCCCACTCGCGGCCCTGCACGAGGAAGTACTCCTCGAGCATGGACAGGCTCACGACGGCGGGACCCGAGTTGCCGTTGGGCCGCAGCGCGAGGTCGACCCGGAACACGTTGCCGTCTTCCGTGACGTCGCCGATGAGGGCGTACAGGCTGCGGGCCACCTCGCTGAAGTACTCGTGGGCGGTGACGGACTTCGGGCCGGTGGTCTGGCCGGCGTCTTCGTAGACGTAGATCAGGTCGATGTCGGACGAGACGTTCAGCTCGTGCGCGCCGAGCTTGCCCATGCCGACGACCCAGAATTCGATGCGCTCGCCGGCCTCGTTCAGCGGCGGGCCGAAGCGGGCGTCCTGGTCGGCGCAGGCCTGCACGACGGCACGGTCGAGCGTGACCTCGGCCAGGTTCGTCATCGCGCGGGTGATGTCTTCCATGGCCGCGTTCTGCTCGACGTCGAGCACGGCGAGGCGTTCCAGCACGAGGTGGCGGGCCACCCGCATGGCGCTTGGCAGGGCGCGGCCGCGCGCGAGGAGCGTGTCGATCAGCGCGCCGATGAGGTCGGTGTCGGGCAGGCCGGGTGGCAGCAGCGACAGTTCGTCGGCATAGCGCCGGCGCACGCGCTGGACGAAGCGGCTGTGTTCGGCGAGGGCGCCGCGGGCGGGAGACGCGGCAGGGCGCGTGCGGGCCGGCGGGGCGGAGGTGGACTCGGTGACCATGAGTGTTGCGAAGTGCCCGCGATGCCGCTGTCGGCGGGGCTGGGCCCAGGGATTTCGCCGGATTCTGCCCCACATCCAAACCCTCTGCTGTGCGGGGACACCCTGAAAAACGCACGGCGATGCAACGTGATGTGTCGCCTGCACGCATGCCGCGCGTTCGGCGTAAGCTCGAACGACCCGCTCGACGACCCGCTCCCGGAGCACACCATGCTGATCGCTGCCCTGCAGATGGTTTCCACCCCCGACGTGGCCCGCAACCTCGACCGCGCCAGGGCCCTCATCGGCGAGGCGGCGGCGGCCGGCGCGTCCCTGGTGGCCCTGCCCGAGTACTTCTGCCTGATGGGCCGCAGCGACCGCGACAAGCTCTCGGTGGCCGAGGCCCCCGGCAGCGGCCCCATCCAGGACACCCTCGCCGAGGCCGCCCGCACCCACGGCGTGTGGGTGATCGGCGGCACGCTGCCGCTGCGCACGGCCTCGCCCGACCGGGTGCTCAACAGCTGCAACGTCTACGCGCCCGACGGGCACCACGCCGCGCGCTACGACAAGATGCACCTGTTCCGCTACGACAACGGCCGCGAACGCTACGACGAGGGGCAGGTGCTCGACGCCGGCCAGCAGCCGGTGGCCTTCGATGCGGGCCCGCTGCGCGTGGGCCTGAGCATCTGCTACGACCTGCGCTTCCCCGAGCTGTACCGGGCGCTGACCGTGCCCCCGTGCGACCTGCTCGCCGTGCCCGCGGCATTCACCCACACCACGGGCCGCGCCCACTGGGAGCTGCTGCTGCGGGCGCGGGCCGTCGAGAACCAGTGCTACGTGATCGCGCCCGCGCAGGGCGGCCTGCACGAGAACGGTCGCCGCACCTTCGGCCACAGCCTGATCGCGGACCCGTGGGGCGAGGTGCTCGCGATGCGCGAGGAGGGCGACGGCGTGGTGATGGCCACGCTGTCGTCCGAACGCATCCAGGCGGTGCGGTCGCAGCTGCCGGCGCTGTCGCACCGGCGCGGCGCCTTCCCGCCCACGGTCACCGGCGTCCGAACATCATCTGCCGGGCCAGCAGCGACCTGAGCGGCGGCGCCACCTGCAGTGCCGCGAGGCCCACGCCGCGCAGCGTGCTGAGGCCGGGCAGCTGCCACGTGAAGCTGCGGGCCAGGAAATCGGTGGCGGCGATCATCGCCCAGCGGTCGGGCGCACGCTGCCACTGGATGCGGCGCAGCGCGGTGTCGAGGTCGGCGTGGCGGCCCAGCTGGGCCACCAGGTCGTGGGCGTCGCGCAGGCCGAGGTTCAGGCCCTGTCCGGCGACCGGGTGCAGCGTCTGCGCGGCGTTGCCGATGCGCACGGTGCGCCCGTCCACCAGGCTGCGTTCGGCGTTCAGCCCCAGGGCGAATGACTTCAGCGGGGTCACGGCGGTGACGCGCCCCGCCCCTTCCGGGAACAGGGTGTTGAGCACGGCGAGGCGCTGGGCTTCGTTCAGCGGGGCGACCGGATCGTCCTCGGACGGCACGCACCACACGAGCGAGGCCCGTTGCTCGCCGCCCGGCCCGTCGGGCAGCGGCAACAGCGCGGCGGGGCCGTTGGGCGTGAAGCGCTCGTAGGCGACGCCACGTTCGCCGCCCGACAGGGTCACGGTGCCGACCCAGGCGGTCTGCCGGTAATCCCTGCTCACGCCTTTGCGTGCCTGGTCGCTGAATATGCCGCCCTCGGCCACCACGGCCAGGTCGAACCGCTCCGCGACGCCGGCATCGATTTCCACACCGTCCGGCACGGCTTTCATCGCCGTCACCCGAGCGCCGAAACGGGCCGACAGCCGGGCCGGCTCGGCCTCGCAGGCCGCCCGCCAGGCCGCCTGCAGCGGCGCCACGATGGCCCCGTACGACGCCACCGCGCCGAGTTGTGGCACGTGCTCTGCCGCCGCGTCGATGCGAAGTGCGGGCTCACGGTCCGACCCGAGGGCGAGGCCCAGCAGGGCGGGTTGCTGCTGCGAGACGTGGACGGTGCGGATCGGCATCGACCGGGCCGAAATGGCCGGCCACACGCCGAGGCGCTGGAGGATCTGGACGCTGCCCAGGGACAGCGCGAGGGTGCGCGGATCGGCCGCGACGGGGGCGTCTTCGGGGCGGGTGTCGAAGGTGCAGACCCGCACGTGCGGCAGCTGGCGCGAGATCTGCAATGCGAGGGCGAGGCCGACGGGCCCCGCACCGATGATCGAAATGGAGAAATCCGGCGTTTTGGCGGTCATCTGTGAAGCGTGTCACGAATGGGGGGTCTCGGCGCCAAAAGTCAACGAGGGACACCCATGAATGAGGGGGGCATGAACGATGCATTGTCCCCCTGCACGCGGGGGGAGCGGGAGCACAATTCTTTACACGACGTGGCACATTGACTCAGGCATTTTTGCCCGCGGCTTTTGACTAGGAGGTAGTACTATGAAATTGAAAGCGCTCGTCGCTGCTGTTGCACTCGCCGCATCCGGCGCGTCGATGGCAGAGACGTTCAACCTCGGTACGCTCAGTACCGAGCAGACCAAGACCTTCCACAACGAGTTCCTGTGGGGTCAAACCTTCAGCGACGTCTTCACCTTCACGCTGGCCGACAACGGTCGTTCGTACGGTGGCTCGCTGACCTGGGATCTGACGAACTGGGGTGGCATCGCGCTGACCTCGCTGTCGCTGACCGGTGGCAGCATCGTCGGTTCCCTCTTCGACAGCAGCCCGGAGACGTTCTCGTTCAGCAATCTGCTGGCCGGTACGTACAGCCTCACCGTGAACGGCAAGGCGACGGGGCTGGGTGCAGTGGGCTACATCGGCACCATCCGTGCCGAAGCGGTCGCCGCTCCGGTGCCGGAACCCGAAACCATCGCCATGATGGCGCTGGGCCTGGGCGTGATGGGCTTCGTCGCCCGTCGCCGCAAGCAACTCGGCAAGTAAGCGGCACCACGGCGCCGCCCGCGGCGCCGGTCGCTGGAAGGCGGATCGGTTTTCCGGTCCGCTTTTTTTTGCCATCCCACGCATGACACCCCCGATTCGAGGCGTGAACTCCCGCACGGGATCCGGGTCTGTGCCATGCTCGCTCTCCCGGGTCCGGGAGGCTCCGCCCCCGTCGCCGCGTTAGGCTTCCATCCCTGTCCGCAGTCCTGATCAGGAAACATCGCCCATGTCCGCTTCGAACCGTCCTTCCTCCCGCCACCTCGTCCTGCTGGCCACGGTGCTCTGCGCCGCGCTCGCGACCGTGGCCTGCAGCAAGGGCAGCGACAAGAAGTCCACGTCGCAGGTGGCCGTCAAGGTCAACGGCGAGGAGCTGTCCGTGCACCAGGTCGATCTCGTGATGCGCCGCCAGGCCGCGAACGTGCCGCCGGCCCAGCAGGACGCGGCGGCCAAGCGCATCCTCGAAGGCCTGGTCGACCAGGAACTCGCCGCCCAGGCCGCGAAGAAGGACAAGCTCGACCAGGACCCGCGCATCGTGCAGCAGATGGAGGCCGCCAAGCGCGACGTGCTCGCCCGCGCCTACCTCGAGCGCCTCGGCGAGAAGGTCACCGAACCGTCGAGCGACGAGATCGACCGCTACTACGAGACCCACCCGAACCTCTTCAGCCAGCGCCGCCTGTACTCGCTGCAGGAAACCAACTTCCAGATCGATCCGCAGAAGGCCGCCGCGATGAAGGCCCGCCTCGAGGCCACCACCAGCCTCGAGAAGATGAACGAGGTGCTGCGCGGCGACTCGGTGCAGTTCACGGCCCGCCAGACCTCCGTGTCCGCCGAGGACGTGCCGCTCGCCATCCTCGACCAGCTGGCGGCCCTGAAGGAAGGCCAGTCCCTCGTGCTGACGCGCGACGGCGCCGGCCGCGTGCTGACACTGATCAACGCGCAGCTCGCGCCCGTGGGCCCGGTGCCGGCCAAGCGCCTGATCTCCGGCTACCTCACGAACGACCGCAAGCGCACCGCGCTCCAGGAAGGCGTGAAATCGCTGCGCGAGCAGGGCAAGATCGAATACCAGGGCCGGTTCGCCCAGCTGGTGTCCGGCGCCGCCAGCGCCCCGGATGCTGCACCGGCCGCCGCTCCGGCCTCGGCCCCCTGATCGACCCCATGGCCGACGTCGCCCCCGCTTCCGCCGCCCGGCCCGACCACGGAGCGGGCCGCTGGTTCGCGCCGCTCGATCCGGTCGCCACGCTGCTCGTGGTGGCCGGCGTGGCCGCGCTGTACGTCCCCACGTACTGGGACTTCCTGCACGGCTTTTGGGTGTCGTACAGCCAGGGCCACGAGCCGCTGGTGATGGCCATCTGCGCGTGGCTCGCGTGGCGCCAGCGCCATGCGCTCGCCGCGCTCGACAGCCGCGGGGCCCCCGTGGCGACGGCGGTGGTGCTCGGCATCGGCCTGCTGTGCTACGTGTTCGGCCGCACGCAGCAGTTCCTGCGCATCGAGCTCGTCTCGCAGATCCTCGTGCTGGCGGCCATCGCGCTGTACTACCGGGGCTGGGCCGGGTTGCGCCTGGTGTGGTTCCCGCTCTTCTTCCTGCTGTTCGTCGTGCCCCTGCCGTACGGCACGGTGATGGCCATCACGGGGCCGCTGAAGGCCGCGGTGTCGGTGGTGGCCACCACGGTGATGTCCGCGCTCGGTTATCCCATCGGCCGCTCGGGCGTGGTCATCACCATCGGCCAGTACCAGCTGCTCGTGGCCGAGGCCTGCGCGGGCCTGCAGACCATGTTCACGCTCGAGGCCATGGGCCTGCTCTACACGAACCTGATGGCCTACCGCTCGGCCGTGCGCAGCGTCATCCTCGCGGTGATGGTGGTGCCGGTGGCGTTTTTCGCGAACGTCGTGCGCGTGATCATCCTCGTGCTGATCACGTACCACCTCGGCGACGAGGTGGGGCAGGGCTTCGTGCACGGCTTCGCGGGCATGGTGCTGTTCGCCATCGCGCTCGTGTTCATCATGGGCTTCGACCGGCTGCTCGGCCTGGTCCTTCCGAAAAAGTGGGCTGAATGATGGTCCCCGCACGACGCAAGGCCCTGGTGCTCGCCGCCGCGATGGGCGGTTCCGCCGCGCTCGCGGTGGTGGGCAAGCCCACGCACAAGCTCTCCGACGACCGGCCGCCGATGAAACTCGAGGCCATCTTCCCGGAGCGTTTCGGCGAATGGCAGCTGGTGCCGTCGGCCGGCGCACTCGTGCGGCCGTCCGACGAGACGGGCAAGCTCTACGGCATCTACGACCAGGTGCTCGAGCGCGTCTACTTCAACCCGCGCGGCGAGACGGTGATGCTGTCCGTGGCCTACGGCACCGAACAGTCCGTGGGCCTGCAGGTGCACCGGCCGGAGGTCTGCTACCCCGGCGGCGGCTTCAAGGTCTCGCAGCTGGAACGGCGGTCGCTGCCCATCGGCGGCATGGACCTGCCGGTCACCCGCATGCTCGCGGCCCAGCCCGGCCGCTCGGAACCCATCACGTACTGGACGGTGCTGGGCGACCAGGCCGAGAACGACAGCCGCGCCTTCCGCTGGCGGCAGATCTCGTTCGGCCTGCGCGGCCAGATCCTCGACGGCATGCTGGTGCGTGTGTCCACGATCGACACACACGTCGATCGCGCCTGGGCCACGCAGGCCCGCTTCGCGGACGCGCTCGTTGCGGCCGTGCCCGCACCGCTGCGCGTGCGCGTGGTGGGCAAGCCGCCGACGCCGTGAGCCCACACCCCTCCGGGGGTGCCCGGACGCTCTCCGGGAAGCCCTATGATCCGGGGATCTTCACGGGGAGACCGACATGGGCCTGATGGATTTCATCAAGAAACAGTTCATCGACGTACTGGAGTGGACGGAGTCCGGCGACGGCACGCTCGCCTGGCGCTTCCCCATGGCCGGGAACGAAATCCAGTACGGCGGATCGCTCACGGTGCGCGAGTCGCAGATGGCCGTGTTCGTCAACGAAGGCAAGGTGGCCGACGTGTTCGGCCCCGGCATGTACAAGCTGACGACGCAGACGCTGCCGGTGCTCACGTACCTGAAGAACTGGGACAAGCTCTTCGAGAGCCCGTTCAAGAGCGACGTGTACTTCTTCAGCACGCGCCAGCAGGTCGACCAGCGCTGGGGCACGTCGCAGCCGGTGACCATCCGCGACAAGGACTTCGGTGCCGTGCGCCTGCGCGCGTTCGGCAACTACAGCTACCGCATCGCCGACCCGAAGCTGTTCCACACCGAGATCTCCGGCACGCGCGACCTCTACACGGTCGCCGACCTCGACGGCCAGCTGCGCGGGCTGATGCTGCAGCACATCTCCGACGCCGTCGCGTCGAGCGGCGTGGCCTTCCTCGACCTGGCCGCGAACCAGATCGAGTTCGCGAAGGCGCTGCGCGAAGCCACCGCGCCGTCGTTCGAGGCCATCGGGCTCAAGCTCGAGGGCGTGACGATGCAGAACGTGTCGCTGCCCGAGGAACTGCAGAAGATCCTCGATCAGAAGATCGGCATGGGCATGGTCGGCGGCGACATGGGCAAGTTCATGCAGTACCAGACGGCGCAGGCCATCCCGAAGTTCGCCGAAGGGGCGGGGCAGGGGGGCGGCGTCGCGGGTGATGCCATGGGCCTCGGCGCCGGCGTCGCGCTCGGCCAGGTGCTGGCCGGCCAGCTGGCCCAGGGCCTGCAGCCGCAGCAGCCCGTCGCCGTGCCGGTGCCGGCCGCCGCGGCGGCCGGTGTGAAGCCCGAGGACGTGATGGCCACGCTCGAGAAGCTCGGCGACCTGAAGTCCAAGGGCATCCTGACCCAGGAAGAGTTCGACGCCAAGAAGGCCGAGCTGCTGAAGAAGCTGGTGTGACCGCACCCCGCCGTCCCCGCTTCCCTTGACCACCGAACCGTCCCCGCAGCGCGCCTACCGCGCGGCGTGCCCGAACTGCGGCGCGCCCGTCGACTTCCGTTCCGCGGCCTCCGCCTTCGCGGTGTGTTCGTTCTGCCGCAGCACGCTGGTGCGCGAGGGCGACGCACTGCGCAAGATCGGCCAGGCCGCGGACCTGTTCGACGACCACTCGCCGCTGCAGCTCGGCGTCACCGGCTCCGCGTCGGGGCACGGCTTCGCGCTCGTCGGCCGGCTGCAGTACCGCTACGGCCAGGGCACGTGGAACGAATGGCACGCCCTCTTCGACAACGGGCGCAGCGGCTGGCTGAGCGAGGACAACGGCGCCTACGTGCTGGCCTTCGACCAGCCGCTGGCCGAGGCCGTGCCTGCGCCCGACAAGCTGATGGTGGGCAATGCGCTCACCGTCGCGGGCCAGCGCTGGCACGTGGCCTCGGTCACCGTCGCCAAGCTGATCGCCGCGCAGGGGGAACTGCCCCACCCGCCGAACGTCGAGCGGGGCTTCGTCGTGGCCGACCTGCGCGCGGCCGGTGGCGACGTCGGCACGCTCGACTACAGCGACCGCGCGCGCCCGATGTGGTCGGTGGGACGGTCGATCCAGCTCGCCGACCTCAAGCTCGTGGGCCTGGCCGACGGGCAGGGCGGCGGCGGGGGCGCCGAAAAGACGCTGAAGGCCCGCGGCCTCGAATGCCCGAGCTGCGGCGCGGCGCTCGAGGTGAAGCTGTCCACCACGCAGTCGATCGTGTGCCACCAGTGCCACGCGGTGGTCGACGTGTCGCAGGGTGTCGGCGGCGACCTCGCCCACTACGCGCAGGAGAACGGCAGCGAGCCGCTGATCCCGCTCGGCACCAACGGGGCGCTCAAGCTCGGCAACCGGGCCGGGGTCACGTGGCAGGTGGTGGGTTACGTCGAACGCTGCGAGGTGCCGGAGGACGCCGAGGACGAGGAGCAATCCTTCTGGCGCGAGTACCTGCTGTACCACCGCACGTCCGGCTTCGCGTTCCTGATCGACGCGGAGGACGGCTGGAGCTGGTCCGCGCCCATCACCGGCGTGCCCGAGGGCCAGGGCGCCAAGGTCAAGTACGACGGCAAGGCGTATCGCAAGCTGTACGACTACCGCGGCCAGATCACCTACGTGCTGGGCGAGTTCTACTGGCAGCTCACGCGCGGCCAGCTGACGTACAACACCGACTACCTGAGCGGCACCAAGCGCCTGAACCGCGAAGAGACCCGCGAGGGCGACACCCACGAGGTGGTGTGGTCCGCCGGCGAATCGCTTTCGGCCGAGACGGTGCGCAAGGCCTTCCGGCTCGCGCCCGACAAGGCCGCCGCACTGCAGCGCGACGTCTCGCCCACGTCGGGCGGGGGTTCGTGGCTCGGCAAGCTGTTCCTGTGGGGCTTCATCCTGATCGTCGTGCTGCTGGTGGTGCGCTGCGCCACGCACGAGGATTGCGGGTCCGAACGCAGCCGCTTCGGGCAGGCGTCGGCCGAATACCAGGCCTGCATGGCCAACCGCAGCAGCAGCGGCGGCGGCAGCCGCACGGGCGGCGGGGCGTGGGGCGGTTTCTCCAGCGGGGGAGGCCACAAGTGACGGCCGCTTCCCTGTCCATCATCATTGTCAAGACGTGTCCGAGGAGGTCCTCATGTTCGGAATCGAATGGTTGAAGCCGAGTGTGTTCGGCGGGTCCATCCTGTACGCCCTGATCGGCGTGCTGGTCTTCTGGATCAGCTTCATCGTGGTCGACAAGCTCACGCCCTACGACCTGTGGGCGGAGATCGTCGAGAAGAAGAACGTGGCGCTGGGCATCGTGGTCGGTTCGATGTGCATCGCCATCGGCATGATCGTGAGCGCAGCGATCCATTGAAGATGCTGTCATCCCGGCGAGGGCCGGGACCCTGTGCCTCCCGATGACCGCTGACTCCCCTTCGCCGTCGCGGGTGCGCCCCGCCGAGGTCGCCCTGCTCGTCTCGGTCTTCGTCGTCGCCGCCTGCGGGCTGCTGTACGAGCTGGCCGCCGGCGCGCTCGCGAGCTACCTGCTCGGCGACTCGATCCTGCAGTTCTCCACCGTGATCGGGGCCTACCTGTTCGCGATGGGCATCGGCTCGTACCTGTCGCGGTTTTTCGAACGCCAGCTCATCGCGCAGTTCCTGCGCATCGAACTGCTCGTCGGGTTCATCGGCGGGCTGATGCCGGCGGCGCTGTTCGCGCTGCAGACGGCGTCGCCCAGTTCGTTCCGCTTCGCGCTCTACAGCCTCGTGCTGGTCGTGGGCACCCTCGTCGGGCTCGAGATCCCGCTCGTGATGCGCATCCTCAAGCGCCACTTCCGGGAACGCTACGCGCTCAAGGACCTGGTGTCGCAGGTGCTGACCTTCGACTACCTCGGTGCGCTCGCGGTGGCCGTCGCGTTCCCGCTGCTGCTGGTGCCGTCGCTCGGCCTCGTGCGCACCGGCGCGCTGTTCGGGCTGATGAACGCGGGCGTGGCGGTGTGGGCGCTGTGGCTGTTCCGCGGCGAGCTGCGCGGCCTGTGGGGCCACGTCGTGTCGTGCGCGCTGGTGATCGCCGCGCTCGCCGCGGCGATGGTGGGGGCCGACCGCATCAGCACCTGGGCGGAAGACCGCTTCTACGCCGACCGCATCCTCTACAGCGAGACGAGCCGCTACCAGCGGGTGGTCGTCACGTCGAGCAAGGCCGGCACGCGGCTGTTCCTCAACGGCAACCTGCAGTTCCACTCGCGCGACGAGTACCGCTACCACGAGGCGCTCGTGCACCCGGCGATGGCCGGCCACGGCGCGCCGAAGCGTGTGCTGGTGCTGGGGGGCGGCGACGGCATGGTGGTGCGCGAGGTGCTGAAGTACCCGTCGGTCGAGCGGGTCACGCTGGTCGAGCTCGATCCGCACATGACCACGCTGTTCTCCGAGCAACCGCTGCTGCGCTCGCTCAACGGCGATGCGCTGCGGTCGCCCAAGGTGCACGTCGTGAACCACGACGCGTTCGCCTGGCTCGAGCAGAACCCCGGCGAGTACGACGTGATCGTGGTCGACTTCCCCGACCCGACGAACTTCTCGATCGGCAAGCTCTACACCACGAGCTTCTACACGCTGATCGACCAGCACCTCGCGGCCTCGGGCTACGCGGTGGTGCAGACCACCTCGCCGCTGATCGCGCGCAAGAGCTACTGGACCGTTGCGCAGACCATCGAGGCGGCGGGCCTCACGACGACGCCGTACCACGCGCACGTGCCGAGCTTCGGCGAATGGGGCTTCATCCTCGCGAGCCGGCGGCCCTTCCGCGCGCCCACGGAACTGCCGGCGGTGCTGCGTTTCCTCACGCTCGACGGCCTGCCCGCGCTGTTCCAGTTCCCGCCCGACATGTCGCGGGTGCCGGCCGAGGTGAACCGCCTCTCGAACCAGGTGCTGGTGCAGACCTTCGAGCAGGAATGGGGCAAGGTGCACTGATGGTCGACCCCACCCGCCGCGCGTTGCTGGCGGCGGCCGCGGCCGCGCCGCTGGTGGGCTGCCACCGCACCCCACCGCCGTTCACCGGCGGCTGGGTGGGGGCCTCGGCCGACCGCGGGCACCGGCTGCGCGACCTCGGCAAGAGCGGCCGCCTGCCGCCGCCTTCGGTGATGCGCCGCGCCGGTGTGCTGGTGGTGGGGGCGGGTGTCGCGGGTCTCGCCTGCGCCCGCGCGCTGGTGGCAGCCGGCATCGACGACGTGCAGCTGCTGGAGCTGGAAGACCAGGCCGGCGGCAACAGCCGCGGCCACCGGCTCGCCGGCATGGGGTGCCCGCTCGGCGCGCACTACCTGCCCGTGCCCGCGGAGAGCGACCGCGACCTGCTGGCGCTGCTCGAGTCCTTCGACCTGTGCCGCCACCGGCACGGCAAGTGGGTCTTCGACGAACGGCACCTGTGCCACAGCCCGCAGGAGCGCCTGTTCTTCCGCGGCCACTGGCACGAAGGCCTGCTGCCGGTGCCCGACGACGACCCCGCGGCGCTCGCGGCCTACCGGCGTTTCAGCGACTTGGTGGCCGCCGCCAGCCGCGAGGCCGGCTTCGCGCTGCCCACCGCCACCGTGCCGTGGATGCCGGCCCATGCCGCGCTGGACGCCGTCACGATGCGTTCGTGGCTCGATGCGCAGGACCTGCACCACCCGCTGCTGCGCGCCTACCTCGACTACTGCTGCCGCGACGACTACGGCGCGGGCCTCGGCCAGGTCTCGGCGTGGGCCGGGCTGAACTACTTCGCGAGCCGCCACGGCTTCCACGCGCCGGGGGCCGAAGCCGCCGACCGCGACGCCGTGCTCACGTGGCCCGAGGGGAACGGCTGGCTGACGGCACGGATGGCGGCGCCGCTGCAGTCACGCCTGAACACCGGGCGCATCGCGCTGCGGGTCGAGGCGGGCCGTGACGAGGTGATGGTGGACACGTTCGACGTGCGCCGCGACACGGTCGAACGCTGGACGGCCGGCCGCGTGGTGCTCGCCACGCCGCTGTTCGTGTCGGCCCGCCTGCTGGCCACGCCGCCCCTCGCGCTGGCCGAGGCGGTGTCGCGCCAGCGCCATGCGCCGTGGCTGGTGGCGAACCTGTTCGTCGACGACGCGCTGGACGATCCGCCCGGCGCCGCGCCCGCGTGGGACAACGTTATCCACGGCAGCCCGCTGCTCGGGTACGTGAACGCGATGCACCAGGACACCCGCCCGCACGACGGCCCCACCGTGCTCACGGCGTACTGGGCGCTGGGCGGCGACGACGCGGCCACGCTGCAGGCGCAGCGCGCCCGGCTGATGGCGGACCCGTGGCGCGCGTGGGCCGATGCGGTGGTGACCGACCTCGCCGTGCCTCACCCGGACCTGCCCGCGAAGGTGCGCCAGGTGGACCTGATGCGCTACGGCCATGCGATGAGCATCCCGGTGCCGGGCGTGCGCGGCAGCGCGGCGCTGGCGGCCCTGGCGCGGCCGCACGGGCGCCTGTCGTTCGCGCATGCGGACCTGTCGGGGTACTCGGTGTTCGAGGAGGCCTACGCGCACGGCATGCGGGCCGCGCGCGAGGTGTCGGGCCGCAAAGGCTAGTCCCGCATCAGCGCTTCGATGTCGGCCACCGACACCGGCACGCCGCGGCTGATCAGGTCGCAGCCGGTGGCCGTGATGACCGCGTCGTCCTCGATGCGGATGCCGAGGTTCCAGTAGCGGTCGGGAATGTCGGGTGCCGGGCGCACGTAGAGGCCCGGTTCGAGCGTGACCACCATGCCCGGCCGCAACGCGCGCGAAGGCGGCTTCACGACGGTGTGGCCTTGCTCGTCGTTCGTTTCGCTCGGGGGCTCGTCGAGGGCCAGGTACTCGCCCACGTCGTGCACGTCGCGGCCGAGCCAGTGGCCGGTGCCGTGCATGTAGAAGCGCTGGTAGGCGCCCTGTTCGAGCACGTCGTCGACGCTGCCGACCACGTCGCGCCGGAGCAGGCCGGTGTCGAGCATGCCCTGCGACAGCACGCGCACCGCGGCGTGGTGGGCGTCGCGCTGGCGGGCGCCGGGGCGGGTGACGGCGATGGCGGCCTCCTGCGCGGCGAGCACGATCTCGTACAGCTCGCGCTGCGGTGCGCTGAAGCGGCCGTTGGCGGGGAAGGTGCGGGAGATGTCGCTCGCATAGCCGTCGTACTCGCAGCCGGCATCGATCAGGCACAGCTCGCCAGGGTGCAGCAGCGTGCTGCCCGCCGCGTAGTGCAGCACGCACGCATTGGCCCCCGCGGCGACGATGGACGGGTAGGCGGGGCTCTGCGCGCCGTGGCGGCGGAACTCGTGGAGCAGCTCGGCCTCGATCTCGTATTCGTGCAGGCCGCCCTGCGGGTGCTGGCGGAAGTGCCGGCCGCAGAAGCGCATGGCCCGCGCGTGGGCTCCGGCCGAGATGGCTGCGGCGCGGCGCATGGTGGCGAGTTCGTGGCCGTCCTTGATGAGGCGCATCTCGTCGAGCAGCGGCCCCAGGTCGAGGTGGGGCACGCCGGTGGGCGTGCCGCCGGACGCGCGGGCCTCGGCGATCCAGCGGGCGAGCGGGGCCCCGGCGTGGTCGGCCGCGGCGAACACGCTCCACACGGCCGGCGCCTGGGCGATGAGGGCCGGCAGCAGTTCGTTCAGGCGTTCGACGGGATGGGCTTCGTCGACACCGAGCACGGCGGGCGCCTGCTCGGGGCCGAGGCGGGGGCCCTCCCAGATGGCGCGCTCGGGGTTCACGGGGCGGCAGAACAGCGTGCTGTGTCCGTCGCTGCGCAGCACGAGCCAGCTCTCGGGTTCATCGAAGCCGCTCAGGTGGTGGAAGTGGCTGTCGTGGCGGAAGGGGTGGTCGCTGTCGCCGTTGCGCGGGCGTTCCGGAGCGGTGGGAAGGATCGCGATGCCACCGCCGGCGGATTGCAGCCGGTGCGCCAGCTGGCGCCGCCGATCGCGGTACGGTTGAGCATTCATGCGCTGATTGTCATCATCGGAACCGCCGGACCCACCCCCTCGGAAGGGGGCTTTTTCATGACTTGGGGGGGCGGCGTGTTTCGTCTCGCGGAGCGGCCGCGGGCTGCGCCGAGGCCGCCTGCCGGCGCAGGCGCCGCAGGGCGCGCTGCATCTCCTTGTCGGCGTCGTCGGCCGGGGTGTCGACCGGCGGGACGGAGTCGGGCTCCGGTGCCTGCGGTGGGCGTGCACCGCCCGGGCGGCGGGACGCGAGTTCCTGCATCAGTTCCTGGCGGGAGCGGATGTGGTTGGCCACGGTCTCGACCGCGTCGAGGTCGACGTGGGCATCGGTCTTCGGCAGCGCGACGATGCGCTTGTCGTTCATGCGCAGGTTGAGCCGGCACACGCGGTTGCGCGACCCGTGGCGCAGCGTGAAGCCCGGCGCGTCGTCTTCCTGCACCGAGATGTCCCGAATGTTCTCGATGGCGACCTGGTGCACTTTCTGCCCGAAGCCGCGCTGGAACCAGACCCAGTCGGCGCTGGCGGCCACACGTTCCCAGCGCTGCAGGTCGAGGCCGATGGCGACCACCAGGACCAGCAGGCCCGCGCTGCCGACCCAGCCGTTGCCGAGCGTGATGCCGAGGCCGAGCAGCAGGCCCGCCACGAGCACGATGCCGACGATCTGGGACGTGGCGGAGCCGGGGGTGCCGTAGATGGAGCGCTGGTAGCCCGAGGCCTCGGGCGCGCCGCTGGCGAGCGGCGTGACGGACGAGAAGATGGCCTTGAGCGTCCGGCCGATGGCGGCATGCACGCCGACGGCCAGCACGAACCCGAAGAGCAGCCAGAAGCGCGAATGGGTGGCCGGCAGCAGCCACAGCGCGTAGCCGAGCGCACCCAGGGCCACGACGGCACCGGCCGCGACTGCGGGCAGCGAAGAGGTTTTCAGGATCATCAGGGTGCCACGGTACCAAGAAGGATGGCGGCGGGATAGGGGGTGCGCCGGCCCGTCCGCCGCCGGCGGCGTCCGGGGCGGCCTGGCGTCGATTTCAACCGGCGGATCTGTGGTTCGGAAGACTCAATTCTTTACGAGGTGTAGCCATCCGGCGGCAGGGCATTGAGCGCGGCGAGCTGCTCGGGCGTGCCGACGTTCTCCCAGGCGCCGCCGTACACCTCGGCGGTGATGCGGTGCTGCCGCATGCCGTCGAACAGCAGCGGCCCGAGCGGCGCCCGCGTGCCGGCCGCGAGGTGCGCGCACAGCGAGGCGCGGCACAGCGCGAGGTTGGAGTAGGTCCACGTGCGGCCGTCCGGGCCCGCGCCGTCGGCGAGGCCGAAGCCGTCGTCCCCGAGGCCGAAGTCGCCCTTCGGGTGGAACGGCGGGTTGGGCACGAGCCACAGGTGGGCGAGCCGGTCGCCCGCGGCGAACGCGGCGCCGGTGGCCGCGTCGAAGCGGAAACCCGGGCAGAAGATGTCGCCCGAGACGACCCAGAACGCATCGTCCGGACCGTCGGCGAGCCAGGGCAGGGCCTTCGCGATGCCGCCCGCGGTCTCGAGCGCGTCGCCGTGGTCGCGGCCTTCCATCGAATAGCGGATCGTGAGGCCGAAGCGCGAGCCGTCGCCGAGTGCGGCGGGGATCTGGTCTTCGAGCCACGCGGTGTTGACCACCACCTCGCGCACGCCGTCGCGCGCGAGCGCCTCGAGGTGCCACTGGATCAGCGGCTTGCCGTGCACCGGCAGCAGCGGCTTGGGCGTGTGGTCGGTGAGCGGGCGCATGCGGTTGCCGCGGCCGGCCGCGAGCACGATGGCCCTGAGCGGCGTGGTCATGCCCCGGTCCCTCGTTCGAGGGCGTGGCGTTCGGCGCGCGCGGGCGCGAAGTGGGCATGCAGGTGGTTCATCAGCGTGTGGGCGCGGTGGGTGTTGTCCGCGCCGAAGTTGCAGACGTAGACGTCGAGCGTGACCGCGCCGAGCTCCGGCCAGGTGTGCACCGCGAGGTGCGACTCGGCGAGAAGGACAACGCCGGTGCCGCCGCCGGCACCGGGGAAACGGTGGAACAATTCCCCGACCGGGGTCAGCCCGGCCTCGCGCACGGCCTCGAGGCACAGCGTGCGCAGCGCATCGATGTCGGTCAGGGCCGCCGTGCGGGCGGCGCAGTCGCGCAGGTCGGCGGTCAGGTGCAGTCCGTTCATGTCGCACGATTATCAAGGAGGATCCTCCATGACCTGGCCTTCCACCACCGTCACCGTCTCGGCCCGCGTGCCGTGGCACCGCGCCTACGACTACGCGCGCCATCCCGACAACCTGCCGTCGTGGGCCTCGGGCCTGTCGAGCGGCATCGCGTTCGAGCACGGCCGCTGGATCACGCAGTCGCCGATGGGGCCCGTGGCCGTGGAGATGGCGCCGGAGAACCTGTTCGGTGTCCTCGACCACGAGGTCGAGCTGCCCGATGGCACACGCTTCCACAACCCGTTCCGCGTGGTGCCGAACGCCGAGGGCTGCCTTTTCGTGTTCACGGTGTTCCAGACCGAGGGTGTCGGGGCCGAGGCCCACGCGAAGGACGTGGCGCACGTCCGCCAGGACCTCGAGGCCTTGAAGGCGTTGCTGGAGGGCGACCGGCCCTGAAATTCCGGGTGGTTCGCCCGGACCGGTAAAATGCGGGGTTTTCCCCCACCGCCCCCCTGCAGGAACCGCATGGCCACGAACGCTCCCGTCCAAGACACCTCCTTGATGGCCAACGCCATCCGCGCCCTGGCGATGGATGCGGTCCAACAGGCCAACAGCGGCCACCCCGGCGCCCCGATGGGCATGGCCGACATCGCCGTCGCGCTGTGGGGCCGCCACCTGCGCCACAACCCGGCCAACCCGCAGTGGGCCGACCGCGACCGCTTCATCCTGTCGAACGGCCACGGCTCGATGCTGATCTACGCGCTGCTGCACCTCACCGGCTACGACCTGCCGATGAGCGAGCTGCGGAACTTCCGCCAGCTGCACAGCAAGACCGCCGGCCACCCCGAAGTGGGCATCACCCCGGGTGTCGAGACCACCACCGGCCCGCTGGGCCAGGGTGTCACCAACGCCGTCGGCTTCGCGCTCGCCGAGAAGCTGCTGGCCCACGAATTCAACCGCGATGGCCACACCATCGTGAACCACCACACGTACGTCTTCCTGGGTGACGGCTGCCTGATGGAAGGCATCAGCCACGAAGCCGCCGCGCTCGCCGGCGCCTGGAAGCTGAACAAGCTGATCGCGCTGTACGACGACAACGGCATCTCGATCGACGGCCAGGTCGCCCCCTGGTTCATCGACAACACGCCGAAGCGCTTCGAAGCCTACGGCTGGAACGTCATCGACGCGGTCGACGGACACGACGTCGACGCCGTGGACCGTGCCATCGCCAAGGCCAAGACCTCGGCCACGAAGCCCACGCTGATCGTCTGCAAGACCGCCATCGGCAAGGGTTCGCCGAACCGCCAGGGCACGGCCAAGGCCCACGGCGAGGCGCTGGGCGCCGAGGAAATCAAGCTGACGCGCGAAGCGCTGGGCTGGGGCCACGAGCCCTTCGTGATCCCCGAGCCGGCCTACGAGCAGTGGGACGCCCGCCACACCGGCCTCGCGGCCGAGACCCAATGGGTCGACGCGTTCGAGGCGTACTCGAAGGCCTACCCGGAACTGGCCGTCGAGTTCGTGCGCCGGGTCGAAGGCGAGCTGCCGAAGAACTTCGCCCAAGTGGCCGTCGATGCCGCCATCGCCGCCCACGCCAAGGCCGAGACCGTCGCCAGCCGCAAGGCCAGCCAGCTCGCGCTCGAAGCCTTCACGAAGGCCCTGCCCGAGATGCTCGGCGGCAGCGCCGACCTGACCGGCTCGAACCTCACGAACACCAGCAGCACCCCGGCGCTGCGCTTCGACGACGAAGGCAAGCCGAACGGCGGCCGCCACATCAACTACGGCGTGCGCGAGTTCGGCATGGCCGCCATCATGAACGGCGTGGCGCTGCACGGCGGCTACATTCCCTACGGCGGCACCTTCCTCACGTTCAGCGACTACAGCCGCAACGCCATCCGCATGGCCGCGCTGATGAAGCAGCGCGTGGTGCACGTGTTCACGCACGACAGCATCGGCCTCGGCGAAGACGGCCCGACGCACCAGTCCATCGAACACGCCGCGTCGCTGCGCCTGATCCCGGGCCTCGACGTCTGGCGTCCGGCCGACACCGCCGAGACGGTGGTGGCCTGGGCCACCGCGCTGCAGACGAAGAACCGCCCCGCCGCGCTGCTGCTGTCGCGCCAGAACCTGCCGTACGCACCGAAGAGCGACCTCGCCGACATCTCGAAGGGCGCCTACGTGCTCGCCGAGCCGAGCGAAGTGGGCCTGAACAAGAAGGCCCAGGCCGTCATCATCGCCACCGGTTCCGAAGTGGGCCTCGCGCTGCACGCGCAGCAGCTGCTCGCCGTCAAGGGCATCGCGGTGCGTGTGGTCTCCATGCCCAGCACCACGGTGTTCGACCGCCAGTCGGTCGCCTACAAGAACGACGTTCTGCCGGCGAAGCTGCCGCGCATCGCCGTCGAGATGGGCTCCACCGACGGCTGGTGGAAGTACGGCGTCTCGGCCGTCGTGGGCATCGACACCTTCGGCGAATCGGCGCCTGCCGGCGTGCTGTTCAAGCACTTCGGCTTCACCGCTGAAAACGTCGTGGACACCGTCCGCGTCGTGCTCGGCAAGGGCTGACAGACATCACCCCCGTGGCCACCCGCCGCGGGGGCTGACGTGGGTCCAACGACCTCTTTCTTTCAATCGACCTCACCCAGGAGAGTAGACATGACGATCAAGATCGGTATCAACGGTTTCGGCCGCATCGGCCGCATGGTGTTCCGCGCCGCCGTGAAGAACTTCAAGGACGTGGAGATCGTCGCGATCAACGACCTGCTGGAACCCGACTACCTCGCGTACATGCTGCAGTACGACTCGGTGCACGGCCGCTTCGACGGTGAAGTCTCCGTCGACGGCAACACGCTGATCGTCAACGGCAAGAAGATCCGCCTGACCGCGGTCAAGGATCCGGCCGAGCTGAAGTGGGGCGAGGTCGGCGCCGACGTGGTCGTCGAGTCCACCGGCCTGTTCCTGACGAAGGAAACCGCCGAGAAGCACCTGGCCGCCGGCGCGAAGAAGGTCATCCTGTCGGCCCCGTCGAAGGACGACACCCCGATGTTCGTCTACGGCGTGAACCACGAGACGTACAAGGGCGAGGCCATCATCTCGAACGCCTCGTGCACCACGAACTGCCTGGCGCCGCTCGCCAAGGTGCTGAACGACAAGTGGGGCATCAAGCGCGGCCTGATGACCACGGTGCACGCCGCCACGGCCACGCAGAAGACCGTCGACGGCCCGTCGAACAAGGACTGGCGCGGCGGCCGCGGCATCCTCGAGAACATCATCCCGTCGAGCACGGGCGCGGCCAAGGCCGTGGGTGTCGTGATTCCCGAGCTGAACAAGAAGCTGACCGGCATGTCGTTCCGCGTGCCCACGTCCGACGTCTCGGTGGTCGACCTGACCGTCGAACTCGTCAAGGAAGCCAGCTACAAGGACATCTGCGCCGAGTTCAAGGCCCAGTCCGAAGGCGCGCTGAAGGGCGTGCTGGGCTACACGGAAGACAAGGTGGTCGCCACCGACTTCCGCGGCGACGCCCGCACCTCGATCTTCGACGCCGAGGCCGGCATCGCCCTCGACAGCACGTTCGTGAAGCTCGTGTCGTGGTACGACAACGAATGGGGCTACTCGAACAAGGTGCTCGAGATGGCGCGCGTCGTCTCCAAGTAAGCGACGCTGTCACCCTGGCGGAAGCCGGGGCCCACTGCCAGCAGTGGATCCCGGCGTTCGCCGGGATGACGGATGGAAGAACGGCTCCTTTTCAGGAGCCGTTTTTCATGGGCGCGCGCAGGCCGCGAAGCTCTTCCCCGCCAGCCCCGGCACCTGAAGCGCCACCAGCTGCTGCTGCAGCTCCGGCGACACGGCCGCGATGCGCAGCGTGTGGGTCACCACCGGCGGCACCAGCTGGGCGAGGCGCGCGGTGCGCACGCCCTTCGTGGTGACGTCGGCCAGCGCACGTTCGGCGGCCGCACGGTTGTCGAAACGGCCCAGCGCCAGGCCATCGCCCAGTTCGGGCACCTGGCGGACCTCCTCGGAGGTGACCTTGAGCCGGCGCAACTCGTCGACCTTCTTGCGCCGGGTGTCCGCGTCGGTGTACGGGCCCATGAAGACGATCCAGGCCGCCGGGGTCTCGTGGCGTGCGTCCTCGATGCGCTCGGGCGGCACGACACCGGCGATCGCCGACTGGGCCGGGCCCAGCTGGGCGGCCGTGTACGGGCCCACCTCGAGGCACACCGTGGGGGCTTCGGCGGCCGCCACGGCCGTCGTGGTGCCGCCCTTGGCGGGCCCCGTGGACAGCACCCGCACGCGCTGCGGTTCCACCTGCAGCGCGAGGCGGCCGGGTTCGCGGTCGCCCTGGGCGCGCACGCCCACGAGGTCGTCGAGCCAGCCCTGGCGCCAGCCGTAGAACGCGGCGTTGGCGATCACGAGGAGCAGGACCAGCAGCCTCAGCACGGGGCGTCCTCGGCCGCTCCCTGGAGGCGCACGCTGACCTCGCCGCTGGCGACGTCGCGCACGGTGCCCTGCGGCGTCAGCACGAGCAGTGCGCCGGACGGCGCGATGCCCTGGGCGACACCTTCGGGCAGGTCGGCGAGGGTGGTGGTGACCGCGCGGCCGCGCAGCAGGTCGCGCGCGGCGAACCGCTCCATGAACGCGGGGAAGCCGTCGCGCTGGAAGGCCACGAGGGCGTCCACCAGCGGCCGGGCGATGCGGCCGAGCGCGGCCGGGGCGCTGATGCCGGGGTCGAGTTCGTCGAGGCAGGCGTAGCCGGTCGTGAGTTCCGCCGGGGTGCCCGCAGGCAGCGGCAGCACGTTCAGGCCGACGCCGATCACCGCGAGCCGGTTGCGCCCGACCGTGGTGGACTCGATCAGGATGCCGCCGAGCTTGCGGCCGCTGAGGGCCTCGGGCGTCTGGCGGTCGAGCAGCCACAGGTCGTTGGGCCACTTGAGGCCCACGCGCGGGCCGGCGGCCGCGGGCCGCGGCTCGATGGCGTCGGCCAGCGCCACGCCCACGGCGAGCGAGAGCCCCGACCAGTCGACGTTGCCCATCGGCAGCGACAGGGAAAACGTCAGCGACGCCCCCCGGGCCGACGACCAGGTGCGCCCCATGCGGCCCCGGCCACCGGTCTGGTGCTCGGCGACGAGCAGGCAGGGCAGCACGTCGGCCGCGCGCCGGCCGAACGCGGCGCTCTCGCGGCTGCGGCGCACCTGGGCGAGGGTGGTGTCGTCCTCACCCAGCGCGCGGGCGCGCTCGAGCAGCGTGGTGTTGGTGGAGGCGGTCTGCGGGACCACCTCGATGCTCAGCCCGGGCAGCAGCGGCTCGAGTTCTTCCCAGAGCGATTCGGCATTCCACAGGAGGGTCATGGGCGGGGCGGGCGGGTCAGCGTTTCGGGGCGAGCATGGTGCCGCGGCAGGTGTCGGTGCCGCAGCGGCACTCGAATTCCTTCTTCAGCTTCTTCGTGTACTTCTGGTCGATCACGAGGCCGTAGTCGTAGAACAGCTCCTCGCCGGGCAGGATGGGGCGCAGCGCCTTGATGAACACCCGGCCGTCGACCTCGTCGGCCTCGCAGTTGGGATCGCAGGCGTGGTTGATCCAGCGGGCGGAGTTGCCCTGGACGTTCCCGTCGATGACGTGTTCCTCGTCGACGTGGAAATAGAAGGTATGGTTCGGCTGGCTCGGGTCGTGCGGGTGGCGCCGCAACGCCTCGGGCCAGGTGATGACCTCGCCCTTGTACTCGATGACCGTGTCACCGGGGAGAATCTCGGCGACGGCGAAGACCCCGCGGCCGTGGACTCCCGACTGACGGACCTGGATTCGGCGCCCTGACGTGGGGGCGGCGGCGGAAATGCGGTTTTTCGGGGTCTTGGCGGCGCGGGCTTGCGTCATCATCGTCTTTGGGTACATTGAAATCGTAGGTGCGCGCATGAGCGTGCGTGCGCCTGCGGCGCGCGTGCGTATACACGCACACAAGCCTCGATTGTAGAGAGACACGCCGACCGGGTCGGCGTTTGCATCAGAAAGAGCCATGAGCAAGACCCTCATCATTGCCGAGAAGCCTTCCGTCGCGCAGGACATCGTGCGCGCGCTGACCCCTGTTGCCGGCAAGTTCGAGAAGCACGACGAGTACTTCGAAGGCGAGCACCACCTCGTCACCTCGGCCGTCGGCCACCTGCTCGAGATCAAGGCGCCGGAGGAGTACGACGTGAAGCGGGGCAAGTGGAGCTTCGCGAACCTGCCGGTCATCCCGCCGCACTTCGAGCTGAATCCCATCGACAAGAGCAAGGGGCGGCTGAACGCCATCGTCAAGCTCGTCAAGCGCAAGGACGTCTCCGAACTCGTCAACGCGTGTGACGCGGGCCGCGAGGGCGAACTGATCTTCCGGCTCATCCAGCAGCACAGCAAGAGCAAGCACCCGGTCAAGCGCCTGTGGCTGCAGAGCATGACGCCCGCGGCCATCCGCGAGGGCTTCGAGAACCTGCGCACCGACCAGCAGATGCTGCCGCTCGCCGACGCCGCGCGCTGCCGCTCCGAGGCCGACTGGCTCGTGGGCATCAACGGCACGCGCGCCATGACCGCGTTCAACTCGCGCGACGGCGGCTTCTTCCTGACCACCGTGGGCCGCGTGCAGACGCCCACGCTGTCCATCGTGGTGGAGCGTGAAGAGAAGATCCGCCGCCACGTCTCGCGCGACTACTGGGAAATCAAGGCCACGTTCGCCGCGCAGGCCGGCGAGTACGACGGCAAGTGGTTCGACCCGAAGTGGAAGAAGAACCCCGACGACCCCGAGCTGCGCGCCGACCGCGTGTGGAACGAGGCCGATGCCAAGGCCATCGCCGACGCCTCGCGCGGCCAGCCCGCCTCGGTCACCGAGGAATCGAAGCCCAGCACGCAGAGCGCCCCGCAGCTGTACGACCTGACCAGCCTGCAGCGCGAGGCCAACTCGCGCTTCGGCTTCTCGGCCAAGACCACGCTGTCGCTGGCCCAGGCCCTGTACGAGAAGCACAAGGTGCTGACCTACCCCCGTACCGACAGCAAGGCGCTGCCGGAGGACTACGTGCCGGTGGTCAAGCAGACCATGGAGATGCTCGCCACGGAGGACCTGCCCGGTCCGCTGCAGGCGCTGGCCGCGCATGCGCGCAAGGCCGTGAAGGAAGGCTACGTCAAGCCGAACAAGCGCATCTTCGACAACGCGAAGGTGTCGGACCACTTCGCCATCATCCCCACGCTGCAGGCCCCGAAGAGCCTCACCGAGATCGAGGCCAAGCTGTACGACATGGTCGTCAAGCGCTTCCTCGCGGTGTTCTACCCGTCGGCCGAGTTCCTGGTCACCACGCGCATCAGCACGGTGGAGGCCGCGGGCAAGTCGCACAGCTTCCAGACCAACGGCAAGGTGATGGTCAAGCCGGGCTGGCTGGCCGTGTACGGCCGCGAGGTGCAGGAGGACGACGCCAACCTCGTGGCCGTGGAGCCGGGCGAGAAGGTGCGCGCCGAAAGCGTGGACCTCAACGCGCAGAAGACCAAGCCGCCGGCGCGCTACTCGGAAGCCACGCTGCTGAGCGCGATGGAAGGCGCCGGCAAGCTGATCGACGACGACGAACTGCGCGAGGCCATGCAGGAGAAGGGCCTCGGCACCCCGGCCACGCGCGCGGCCATCATCGAAGGCCTGATCCTCGAGAAGTACATCATCCGCGACGGCCGCGAGCTGATCCCCACCGCGAAGGCCTTCCAGCTGACCACGCTGCTGCGCGGCCTCGGCGTGGAAGACCTCACCAAGCCCGAACTCACCGGCAACTGGGAGCACCAGCTGTCCGAGATGGAAAAGGGCCGCCTGAGCCGCGAGCGCTTCATGGCCGAGATCGCCGCCATGACGGAGCGCATCGTCGCGAAGGCCAAGGAATACGACCGCGACACCATCCCCGGCGACTACGCCACGCTCAAGACCCCGTGCCCGAACTGCGGTGGCGTGGTCAAGGAGAACTACCGCCGCTTCACCTGCACCGGCGCCGACGGCGCGAGCGAGGGCTGCGGCTTCTCGATCGGCAAGATTCCGGGCGGCCGCAGCTTCGAGCTCGACGAGGTGGAGCAGTTCCTCGCGAACAAGCGCATCGGCCCGCTCGAGGGCTTCCGCTCGAAGGCCGGCTGGCCGTTCACGGCCGAGCTCAAGCTGACGTTCGACGACGAGATCAAGAACTGGAAGCTCGAGTTCGACTTCGGCGAGGACGCCAAGAAGGACGGCGAGTCCGGCGAACCGGTCGACTTCTCCGACCAGCAGTCGCTGGGCCCGTGCCCGAAGTGCCAGGGCCACGTGTACGAACACGGCGCGAACTACGTGTGCGAGCACAGCGTGGGCGCGAAGGTCACCTGCGACTTCAAGACCGGCAAGATCATCCTGCAGCAGCCGGTGATCCGCGAGCAGATGACCAAGCTGCTCGAGACCGGCAAGACCGACCTGCTGGAGAATTTCGTGTCGAACAAGACGCGCCGCAAGTTCAAGGCGTTCCTCGCGTTCGACAAGAAGGAAGGCAAGGTGAGCTTCGAATTCCAGCCGCGGGCCGCGAAGCCACCGGCGGCGAAGAAGACTGCGGCCAAGACGGCCGCCAAGAAAGCGGCTTGACCGGGGTGCCGCGCCCGTGACCATGCACAGGAACAACAAGACCATGAACGTGATGACCAAGATCGTGACGCCCGCGCTGCTGGGCCTGCTGCTCGGCGGCTGTGTCAGCGTGACGATGCCCTCCGAGATCGAGGCCGCCCGCAAGGCCGCCGAGACCGCGAAGGAGCAGGCGGCCGCGAAGGACCTGATCCAGCAGGCGCGTGGCGCGGCAGGCACCGGCAAGGACAAGCCGGTCATCACGCACTCCTACATCGGCAAGGACAACCAGACCGTCGCCGACATCAAGCAGACCTGCGTGGTCGAGGCCACGCAGAAGCTCGCGCAGAGCGTGGGGACGGATGTGCGGTCGGTGGTGCTGGAGAACGAGGTGGTGACCGCGAAGGGCAAGGTGGTCGCCAACTGCAAGCTCGCGCTGCAGGAATAACGCCCCCGCGCACGTCATCCCGGCGCAGGCCGGGACCCTGGGGGTGCCTTCATGCGCCACTCGGTGAGCCACCGCCCGAGGTCCCGGCCTGTGCCGGGATGACGGTGTGTGGCGGGGGCGGTTCTACGTAGAAGACGCAACGCGCCGCTGCGGGTTTCCACGGATACTCGTGGCCCCATGCTCCTCGGCCCCGTCCTGCTCAAGCTCGTCGCGATCCTGTGTGTGATCGCGCTCGGGTACGTGGTCGGCCGGGCGCGGTGGCTGGGTGACAACGATCCGGCGCGCACGCTCGGCAATGCGGCGTTCTATATCTTCGTCCCGGCGCTGCTGTTCCGCACCACCACCCGGCTCGACATCGGCGCGATGCCGTGGGGCACGCTGATCGCCTTCTTCGTGCCGGTGGTGGCCCTGATGATCGGGGTGTACGCGGTGCTGCGCTGGCGCCTGCAGCCGGGCGAGCCGGTGGCCGGGCCCAGCGTGCGGTCCATCAGCGCCTGCTTCGGCAACACCGTGCAGATGGGCATCCCGATGGCCGCCGCGATGTTCGGCGAGGCGGGGCTGTCGATCCACGTGGCCCTGGTGAGCCTGCATGCGCTCACGCTGCTGACCATGCTCACGGCCTTCGTCGAGATGGACCTCGCGCGCGACCGCGTGCGCCAGGGCGGCGGCGACACCCACGTCGGGCGCATGCTGCTGACCACCGCCCGCAACACCGTGATCCACCCCGTCGTGCTGCCGATCCTGGCCGGGTTCGCCTGGAACGTGCTCGGCCTGCCGCTGCCGGGCCTCGTCGACGAGACCCTGCTGCAGCTCGGCCAGGCCGTGGTGCCGCTGTGCCTCGTGCTGATCGGGATGTCGCTCGCCTACTACGGGCTCAAGGGCGCCTTGCGCGGGGCCCTGTGGCTGTCGGCGCTGAAGCTGCTGGTGCTGCCGCTGGCCGTGCTGGTGGTGGGCCACTGGGGGTTCGGCCTCACCGGCCTGCCGCTCGCGGTGGTGGTGATGGCCGGCGCGCTGCCGGTGGGCAACAACGCGCTGATCTTCTCGCAGCGCTACCGGACGCTGGAGGCCGAGGCCACGGCGACCACCGTGGTCTCGACGATCCTGTTCGCCGCCAGCGCGCCGCTGTGGCTCTGGGTGCTGAGCCTGATCCGCTGATCAGGTCGAACGGGCGACCAGGTCGAAGTGCTCGACCACGGGCGGCGCCGCGAAGAACGGGCCCACGATGGCGCGCCACTGCGGGAACAGCGGGCCTTCGCGGAAGTCCTTCATGTGGTTGTCCAGCGTCTCCCAGTAGATCATCAGCAGGTAGCGCTCGGGCGACTCGATGCCGCGGTTGACCTTGTAGCCGCGGAAGCCGGGCGACTTCGCGATCACGGTCTCGACCCCGCGCTGGATGGCTTCGTCGAAGGCGGCGTTCTGGCCGGGCTGGATGCGGATGTCGGCAAACTCAAGAATCATGGGATCTCCAAGGGGGACGAGGGCCGGAGCATAGGGCCATCGCGGCGTGGACCGTGTCGGGCCCGACACGGTTGTGACCGCGTGCCTCGTCCTGGCAACATGTCAAATTTTGTCACTTTTACCGCCGCCATCCAAAAACAGTGGAAAAATGCGCGTTCCATCGGCGAACGCCGGTGACAAATTGCATCTTTTGTGTTGCGCCCCGGCGCAATCACTCAAACTCCACCGCACGACTGCCACGGCCCCGCCGAAGCAGTGTGCGCCTCAGCAGTAAAACGAAGTACATCCGGTCACGGATTCACACGGGTTGGGTATCAAGGCCCTCCTGAGAATGCCGAGAAACCGGATGGGGAAACCGCGAGCGGCCCCATGGTGTGGCCGCCACGGACAGGGAGAAATTCCAGATGAAGAACGCGCGTTTTTGGTCCGCCCTGCTGGCGGTGGCGGTCCTGTCCGCCTGCGGCGGCAGCAAGGGGGCTGAGGAAACCGGCACCACCACGCCGTCGAACGGCACGGCCGGTTCGGGCTCCGGCGGCACCGACACCGGTTCCAACACGGGCTCCGGCTCGGGTTCGGGTTCGGGGTCCGGCAGCGGCTCGGGCACCGGTTCCGGTTCGGGCTCCACCACGCCGGTCCTGACGCTGACCCGCACCGGGTCGGGCACCATCACCTCCGCCCCCGCAGGCATCTCCTGCGGCGGCACCTGCTCCGCGTCGTTCGCCACCGGCACGGCCGTCGAACTGACCGCCACCGCCGGCTCGGGCTACACGTTCTCGGGCTGGACCGGCGGCGGCTGCTCCGGTACCGCGTCCTGCAAGGTCACGCTGAGCTCGTCCCAGGTCGTCCAGGCCGACTTCGTGCCGGCGACCGTCACCGGCACGCAGTACGTGCCCCTGACGCTGGCCTCCGGCCCCGCCGCGGCGCGTGTTCCGGTGCGCACCGGCGTGCCGTTCCCGGTCGGCGCCGTCAGCAGCATCGCGAAGCTGCGCCTCGAGACCACGGCCGGCACCGAAGTGCCTGCGCAGTTCGACGCGCTGGTCTACTGGCCCGACGGTTCCGTCAAGGTCGCGCTGACCCAGATCGTCGCGAGCCTCGGCTCGCAGGCCGACTACCGCGTCGCCTACGGCCCGAACGTGTCCCGCGCCTCGCTGGCCACCCCGGTGAGCGTCACCGGCACCGGCAGCACCGGCCTGACCGTGGACACCGGCCTCGTGCAGTTCGCCGTGACCACGAAGGGCGTG